>NZ_JBJYZD010000008.1:0-129293 GCF_046263795.1 Porcibacter vitabionis
GATTTGGGCTCTGGAACTCATTGTCAGCCTCCTCACAAGTGAATAGAGTAAAATGCTTACAATCTCACATTTTAGGAGGCTTTCTGTTGGCGGTAAATCCGCCCTTAGATAAATCGCTTACAAAATTTCAATACCAGCCCCTCTGCGAGGGGCTTCCTTTGCCGGACTGGTGCATCCCGCGTCGGTATAATTTCAATACCAGCCCCTCTGCGAGGGGCTTCAGTAACCTCACAATGGTTTCAAAGATCTTCGACAAATTTCAATACCAGCCCCTCTGCGAGGGGCTTCGTTAGCCGATAGTTCAGTTCTGGATTATTCTTCATTTCAATACCAGCCCCTCTGCGAGGGGCTTCCGGTTCCTGCCTTTATTTCAAGCCGAAATTTGTATTTCAATACCAGCCCCTCTGCGAGGGGCTTCTGATCGATCCTACATAATAATTTCCAACGAGATTTCAATACCAGCCCCTCTGCGAGGGGCTTCGAAGGGGAACAACGCAGACAACTTCTATGTCGGAATTTCAATACCAGCCCCTCTGCGAGGGGCTTCAAATGACATGCACGGCAAACTGGGATAATGTTGTATTTCAATACCAGCCCCTCTGCGAGGGGCTTCCAATTTCATCCGTTATATTCTCTACTTGATTTATTTCAATACCAGCCCCTCTGCGAGGGGCTTCGCAACATGAGCCACGCCGCGTGGAGCTACATAATTTCAATACCAGCCCCTCTGCGAGGGGCTTCTTAGACATGAAGGCGCATCCGCCTTTTCTGATTGCATTTCAATACCAGCCCCTCTGCGAGGGGCTTCCTTATCGTCCGCCTGGTAATATCCGTCGTCGTAATTTCAATACCAGCCCCTCTGCGAGGGGCTTCGATCTTTTGGTCGGCTTGCATATCGTTGGATCCATTTCAATACCAGCCCCTCTGCGAGGGGCTTCTACCATTCAGTGTTTTCAACGGTTTGCAAGTGGATTTCAATACCAGCCCCTCTGCGAGGGGCTTCTTTCTTAACTTGTTTTTTATGATCGGTTTTATCCATTTCAATACCAGCCCCTCTGCGAGGGGCTTCAAAACTAACTTTTAACAAAAAACTTTTTGTTATATTTCAATACCAGCCCCTCTGCGAGGGGCTTCGGAAATCAGATGATAAATGTTGAAAACATTAGTGTATTTCAATACCAGCCCCTCTGCGAGGGGCTTCAGGCCATTCCATGGAACCAAAGATCTGTGATGGTATTTCAATACCAGCCCCTCTGCGAGGGGCTTCCTCGATTGCATAAAAAGCCGTCATATCTTTATATTTCAATACCAGCCCCTCTGCGAGGGGCTTCTAAAGTCGGTGTATGGTTCGATATGGAAGATGCGATTTCAATACCAGCCCCTCTGCGAGGGGATTCCCGTCTCGCCTAGTAAATCTGATAAAATGCCGTTATTTCAATACCAGCCCCTCTGCGAGGGGCTTCCGGTGTCAAGAAGATCACAAGGCCATCTTCAATAATTTCAATACCAGCCCCTCTGCGAGGGGCTTCTGCGGATACGGCCTTTCCGGTATCCTTATCCATATTTCAATACCAGCCCCTCTGCGAGGGGCTTCTTAAGAGGTGTAACTATGCGATATATCATATTAATTTCAATACCAGCCCCTCTGCGAGGGGCTTCGTAGATCACATAAAATCATGTCTATACTATTAATTTCAATACCAGCCCCTCTGCGAGGGGCTTCAATACGTGGCCGCTCTTATGTACCAGAATACAACGATTTCAATACCAGCCCCTCTGCGAGGGGCTTCCAAAATGGCCGGAACTCACGGTCAGGTGGTTAAATTTCAATACCAGCCCCTCTGCGAGGGGCTTCCGAAATTACTATAGAAAACATTTTTCGTATTTAATTTCAATACCAGCCCCTCTGCGAGGGGCTTCTATACTAACTTGTCATAGCCTACAGGTTAGATGTATTTCAATACCAGCCCCTCTGCGAGGGGCTTCATCTCTGCACGCCTTCGCATATTCCGAAACAAATTTCAATACCAGCCCCTCTGCGAGGGGCTTCATACTGGTCGGGCATGATCAACGATCAGAGCGTATTTCAATACCAGCCCCTCTGCGAGGGGCTTCTCGGCCCGACCATAAAAAGAATCTGGGAGACAACCATTTCAATACCAGCCCCTCTGCGAGGGGCTTCTGATACCGCATGAGTTTCATATTGTCATAGCAATTTCAATACCAGCCCCTCTGCGAGGGGCTTCAAGAGCACCGGACGCAACACGATAGAACCAGCGAATTTCAATACCAGCCCCTCTGCGAGGGGCTTCTTCTGTTGAAATGCAGTTGAACGAATCAAAGCAATTTCAATACCAGCCCCTCTGCGAGGGGCTTCACGCAAAGTGGGATACAAACAAGTTCGGATACAATATTTCAATACCAGCCCCTCTGCGAGGGGCTTCAGGCGAATCGAAAGCTAGGGCAGGAAGAAATAATTTCAATACCAGCCCCTCTGCGAGGGGCTTCAGCAATATTGGACAATTAATCTATTCCAATATTGTATAATACTTATAAAATTGTCGTAAATTAGTAAAGATTTGACTTAATAAATAAAGATGTGACCTAAATAAATAAACTTATTTTAGCGAGAATCTCCCCAGAAAATCATGTGCACCTCAGATTCTCTCATTGCTTCCAAATAAACGGAGGATATTCCGGAATATCCCCCCGAATATATTGTGATAAAAGCTGAGCCTGCAAATATGGTAAAACTTTCTGTTCGTACTTCTTCTTATATAAAGGATGCATTATCTCTTTTGCTTTATATTTTTCCCATTCCTGCAGCACTCTTTGTAGTGAAGCATGTTTCAGCCTAATTCCAGCGGCATCTCTCTGGAAATCATTACCAGAAATCTGTCTTCGATTTATCATTGTAATAACAAATTTATCTACAATACAGGCTCGAAACTCTTCCACAAGATCGCATGCCAAAGATTTCCTTCCTGCTCTGACGCTATGGAGATATCCCTTATAAACGTCTAATCCATATGCAGCAAGTGCAGCTGCACAGTCTATTGTAAGAAGCGTATACAACAGTGACAGTATGGCATTGCAGTTGTTTTCAGGTGGTCTCCGACTTCTCTTCACAAATGACATTGACGCATCTTGACTCTTAAGCATATTGTCAAATACAGAGAAATATTCAGAAGCAGCATTTGCCTCGGCAATACGTAGTTCCTCTATACTCTGTAATTCTGGAAGCTTGGAAATATGATTGCTAAGTCTGCCTGCTAGCTGATATAAGACATCGGCATTTTCATCAGATGCATCTTTCGCACTTCTCATGATCACATTACGAGAATTGTTAAATTTACCCAAAAGGATATTCCGCACCAGACAAACATCCCTACCGCAATCTTTTAGTCGATACTGTTTGTCACGCAAATCGACATTTCCGTACCACGTTCCAAAAATATTTCCATAGAGACTACCGTACTCAGATACGTACGTCATCAAGATATGATTCTCATTGCAGAATTTTATGACATAGCTTGATATCGTCGCACTACCGAAAACCACGATCTGTTCAATTGCAGTTACGGGAACTCTTGTAACAATGGACTTATCTTTCATAAGAGCCAAGGCATCGTGGTCGCAGTGAATATATAAATCATCGCTCGTGATATATATTGTTTTATTAATTCTTCTCACAATACTGTTCCCAAATATTTCTCATATAACGTAAAATCATCTCCGTTTTGGGATTGCAAATGTCATACATAGAGCATTTCGGACACCTTTTTTTATATTCTGCTTTAGGTATAAGCTGCCCATCAAGAATATGATTTATTTGAATTAAAATATCCTTAACCTTTTCCCTTGCGGCATCTGTAATAGGCACTCCAATTCTGGTTTTTGAACCGATATAATAGATCTCGCCTTCTTCAATATGGCAGGCAAACATTTCTTCAAGACACATAGCCTGTGCCGTTAGCTGAAGATCATATTCTTCATGTCCACGCCCGTATTTCCCATGCTTGAATTCCGTTGGAGTTATTTTGCATTGCTCATTGAGTAATGGGATATAACATCCATAACGAGATACCGTACACTTAATCTCATCACAGATCCCAGTCAGATTTAATGTGTTCGAATATACTGAAAAGCCCGTAATACGAATTTCGGAACCTCTCTTCTCTATTTTGGGTTCATGAACCCGTTGATGCTGAACAGTTCCCTCTGCTGTATAGACATTATCTGCGGCGTACTGCTCTACCGCCTCCAGATAGAGGCGATGAGGGCAATATGCAAACTGGGTGATCCACGAGATGAGAATTCTTTCATCATCCATCAATCAACTTTGATCCAATCGTATTTGGTACTCCAATTATCCCAGTCAATATCCCACTCAATATTTCCGGAATAATCTGCAATTCCTACTACGACTCCTTTCGGAAGTTTTGACCAGTGAAAGAATACCTCATAATCATGGAAGCTCCGAGGGACATCTACATCTTCCTTCTTCGTTACACTGAATAAATCGAAAATCTGATAGGCAGGAGCACATCCAAGAAATGCTTCTGCCGCATTCTGCTTTTCCGCCTTTATTCTTGCATCTTCATCTTGATTTGCTCCGATTGTCTGAGTACCAACATGTTTAAATACAAAAATCGGGAGAAGAGAGGCCATCCCCATTTTTGAAGCAGATATATTATAATCATACATTCTTGCCCACGCTTCCATCAGTAGCTGAAAGTCTTCTTCCGTCATGCCTGTATTTTTGGCCAATCCTGCACTAACAGAGGCTTTTACCGGAAACAAAGCATATGGAACGATCTTCTTGTTGCCCATTCCTCTCTTTTTTTCATCTGGTAGACTAGCTGCCCACTCATCATATTCCTCGAGTGTTCCAAATTTACTGTCACCCTTCTCACCCTGCGGTATAGCAAATGCCTTTCTGGTTATGCCAATAATTTCCGGTGTAACCGGATCTACTGATTCAGAAAATGCAAACTGAACAGGTCCGTTAATCTGACCTGCATTCAATCCTGTTGAAAGGACTGCACCAAATACTCTTGCATCCCAGTATTTCCTAAGCATAAAGTCCCTTGCCTGCTTTACACCTTGGGTTGTATTATTAAATTTTTTGGCATCAACCTTACCGCCTTCTTTTCCCTCCAAAACTGCTTCGGCAATATCGCGATTAAGGCTTTCTCCATGCCGCATGAGAATATCCAGTCCGTTTCCATTTGAGTCTATCTCACCATGCTTTGTCCCGTCTATATACCCACGAATACGGCTCTTTATAGAAACATCGGTCATGTATGCTTTACCGGTCTCATCATCGATCCTGGGACGATTATCCATATCTGGATCCCCATTCGGATTACAAGTTACTGCTTGTACAAAAGAAACTATCTCATACCTATTTTTCAGTTCCATCTTTTACCTCCTTATTTATTACCAAATTCTTTGTTTCCTAAATCTCCGGATTCATCTTTGGAATTTCTATTTTTTTCATTGCAGCTTCCTCATTGAAAATATTCAACTGTCTATAATATCCGAGAAGAAATTCAGCCTGCTCTGTCTTGGTAAATTTCTTTGGAAACTCAGTGCCGATATTCGCAGTGATCTCAGCAATTTTTCTATTGAAATAATCCTTATTATCAACATTTTTCATATGTGCAAATGACAGCTTGGCCATTTCAACAAATGCCTCATCCGGATGCTTAAACATCATTCCAATATATCTGGAGCAAACGTCATTTCCAATTTTAGAAAAGTTAACTGCAACTTGTTGTATTCTCCCATAGACAGCGAACAAACGGCCACAAGAGTAAGCCAAAGGTTCTTTGCCATTTACCGATACATCTTCCATAATCTTGATTCCTCCTGGTTTTCTGGTTAAATATACCTTTATTACTTGAATAAAAACAGGTCTGAATGTCTTTCCCAAAAGAAGACTGGTGTACCCCTTTCTAACTGCCCTCTGAAAAAATATTTCAGGAATCTGACACCCCGAATATATTGAGTGAAGCAGATTCAACATATCCTCTCCATATTCAGACTTACTTTCCTTCAATGGTCCGTCTGCAGTATTTTCCCTCTCAAGAAAACTAAACAGAATACTGTAAATATTCCTGTTCGCTATAAGATTGCATTTCCATTGTCCCTTGTCAGATCTCTCCCAGTTTTTAATCGTTGTATCCTGATACCAATGATAAATACCATTTCTCAGTTCCTCGTATGAGCCATAGAAAACTTCTCTTGTACTGTATCGCTCTTGTGAATTCGTTGCTTTAAATATCTTAAAATATGAATCATCCGGAAATTTCTCCGGCAAAGTACCCTTCAATGCAGCATCATAAAGTGAAGAAAGCTCCGGTGTTTCTTTCCTCAGGTCTGACCATTTTTCTTCTTCAGATTTTCCCTTAGGAGAATAAACCATTTCTCCTATCAGATCCGGCACTTTATCATCTGAATACCAATAAAAAATGCCAAACTGTGTTGAACTATTGTGTTTTGATGATCCAAGATAATTCAATGTATCAGATATTACTATGGATTCTGCATCACCTATAGCTGAATTCTGTCCCCTTGTCATCCCGTATGAATCAAATGATGATCTTCCCTGAAACTGTTTATCATAAGAAACCGTAAGAGTTGCTCCCTTTCCAAGAACACCTCCCTTGACTTTCGGCTTACACTCTTCAGAAATCGTGACCGAATTTCCTGTAATTGCAGATATCATTGTCCGACCAGTATCAGATTTCCCCTGATTTTCGGCATATTGCTTAACATGTTCAGAAAGCCAATTTTCCCAAAGTCCGGACTCGATAATTGATTCACCATCGATTTTAAATGTTAAAAGTTTTGACCCGACAAGATTACCATTTTTATCCAATGTTAAAAGCTTATGATCGATCAGTGCATCTGTTAGCTCTTTTCGGATAGCATCATCCTTTTCCAAGGATTCCAGATAAATCATAAGTGGTTTAAATTCCGGAACGGCATTACAGCATTCTTCCATAAGCTTCAACCAGTTCGTATGATTCTTTGTAACCACTGTTTTATCTGAAGGCGGAACGATTCTTTCAGCTTTGTCAACAAGAGCATTTGTGCCTAGACCTTGTTTTTCCGTCCCAATATCAGGGCATGGGATTTTCCCGGGGCTTCCGTCTTCAATTGATTCAAATTCGCCGTCATCATCAATGCAGATGTATCCGGCTATCTGCTTCATATCCGTATTGGGTTTCTGCTCGATATTATGTTTTATCCCATAATTGTACACATCCTGCAGCATTAGATCAGCCTCCTTATATCAGAGCTTCCCCACCTCGGTACATCGATAATACCATTCCGCATAACAGCGTGATAAAAAGAAGGTCTTATCAGATTCTGCGCATTCCCATCTTCTGAACTATTCAATTTTTCATTTCTTGTGATGTCAAAAACATCATATAACATATATCCAAAATCTCTGCTTTCTCTAATAGGACTCATGCTTGGATCCGGCACCTTAAAAAAAGCCATACATTCATGTGTTCCAAAAACAGGCTGTCTGAAACATTTGCCTTTCTCTATTCGATTCATAAATTGATTATGAAGCCCTTCTATAGTGACCCTTGATGGTGCATCCGGCCGCCTTACAATATCTGCCGTGATTCGATAATACACGTTTCTAAGATATACATTGCCTCTCTGGGTCCCCTGACCGGTTCGTCCAGACGACAGATTCTCCATATTTCCCATTGTAAGATATACCGGACGAGGGTTCTCGAATTCTATTTTTGTTTTCGACTCATTCGTCTTGATTTCAATCGTCTTTATCGGTTTCATAACCTCGATTTGCTTTATTTCATAGTAAAATTCTATCGGTTTCAGATAGATGCTGCAGAGTATTCCCCTACATGCAGATGGCGTAGGCACGCTATAACTCACCCTTTCAATTTTGCTTTCCGGTGGGGTAAACATAGCGATCTTACCCCATACATCAACCGATACTTCAGAACGGTCAGTTCTGTATTTTGACATTCATTCTCCTCCTCTAATATATTGACCCAATACCAACAGATTCCAGGTCTAGTCCATGTTCCGTATAATATTGCTCATCCTCCAGCAGATACCAATTGACAGTTTCCTCTCCTTCTTTTGTCATCATAAATAATTGCTGACAACATGATTTCACTTCATCTTTTTTGTTCGGATATACAGAGACTGTGATTCCAGCTGCCCTGTTCATCTGTCCTTTTGTTATTCCATAATCCGATTCACGAAGTTCTGAAGCAATTTCATTGTATATTTTCATACTGTTCTCATTTTCAAAATAAGGCACGATAATATTGATCTGTCCCTTATCCTCAATAATAGAATAGTTTTCTTCCGTCTCAAAATAGTTTCCTTTTTTAATGGCTTCTGTAAGCGCTGGTCTATCTTCTTTCGCAGCCTCCGACCGAAACAATCTTTTATAATAAGAATCCATATCCTCCAAAGAATCTGTAGATAGGGTGCTTCCCTTCTTTCTTTTTTTCTCAGCCATGCTCATCGTTTTCTCACTAGCCATCATGTAATCCGCACCTGGAAAATCGTATTTGCTATGATTCTTGTGTTTGAAAACAAGCATATATCCCTTGCCTTCTCCATTTCTGTTGATTCTTCCAGCTGACTGTGCAACAGAAGAAAAAGGAGCATATTCCCTAGCTCCACATGGAAAACTTACATCCACGCCTGCCTCGATACTTTGTGTGCTTGACAGAAAACACGCTTTACCCTTTTTCAGTCTACTTTTTATCCACTTTATCAGTTCTCTTTTATGATCCGAGCAAAGAGCCGATGTCAAAAGCCGACAAGAATCCTCTCCGTACTTATTTTTTAACTCCGTATACATTTCTCTTGCTTTTTTTGTCGTGTTAAAAATAAATACCACTTGATTTTTATCAGAAAACCGTTCTATCAGATTTTTCGTATCATATTCCTGGTCCTCCGAAGCAAATTCAACCTCTGTATTCTTAGCAATATGATATTCTTCATAAAGATTTTTCACATCCTTTATGACTTCCTTGGTTTTCCAATTGATTCCCTTCCGATACTCATAAGAAGGAAGAGTTGCAGTTGAAAATAGGACATCCGTATGATAATTTTTTACAAGCTGTTGAAGTGCATAAACCGTACAATCCAAGACAGATGCAGGAAGCGACTGGCACTCATCAAAGACGATGACAGAATCTGCTATCTGATGAAGTCGTCGCAGTTCTGTACTTTGGGAAGCAAATATAGTAGAAAAGAATTTTACGGTTGTAGTAACAATGATTGGAGCAGACCATCGTTCAGAATATTCCCGTGTACGATCTGTATAGTCAGTCTGACTATCGTCTTCTAAAACAACCTCATTTCCGAATATTTTTTTATACTCATCTGCATTCTGAGTAATAATTGATAAAAACGGAAGTATGATAAAAACTCGCTTATGGTGTTCTATCTTTGCCTTTTCCAATGCATACTTCATGATTGCGAGAGTCTTAGCTGTACCTGTTGGCGCTGTCATCGTTCGGAAGCTATATCCTTGGTCCTTGCCTGCATCACCGGCATCCCGATATACAATGCCACGTAAAATATTCATCCTCGCCGTCTGATCTGTTGTACTCAAAATTCCATTCCGATAGGTCTCCAACTGGTTTAACATTTCATCCAGACTGCTTTCTGACAATGCTGGTAATTCTGATTTTTCAAAATAATCCGGATCATCCCATGAAGCAGCTGATGAATAATCTGCATCTACCAAACAGGAGAGAAGCATACGAGCCCAAAGCATCAAGGAAGCATTAGGTCCTATGCAATCCGCTCCGTTTTTTTCGATATCAATAAAGCGTTCAATAATATTCGATATTGGTTTTTCATCCAAATATCGATTCATCTCATCAATTACCGGTTTTTCATAAGCAACAATTTCCTCATACTCCTTTTGGCTTGACAAGGCATTTTCTTTTGGTGTTCTGCCATCATCGTTTTTTACCAACATATCTATCGGGGAATCATAGTCTTGTGGAAGTGTATAATCATATGATTTACACCGAAGACCGGAATGATGCGCAGCGCAAACTCCCGCAAGAGTTTCTAAGATAGAAGTTGGTATTGCAGAGAAACTGTTGAATATTAAAATTGCTGCGACGATTGCATGATCCACTTTTGTTCTGGAGCCTAATAACACTTCCTGAAACTTCTTCGTATGTTTCCCGCTGTCATGCAAATCACCACATAGTTCACCAATCTTACCGCATCCAAAAACATCGGCATATTGAGAAGCCTTCATAGAAACAAGCTTCGTATGATGTTCCAATGTCTCCAGCTCTCCATTTTTATCTTTACGTGCATAATACTCCATGCTCATTTTCCTTATAAGATAAATGCATCACTTGAAAAAGTCTCTGTCCTAGTCTTTTGTCCGATTGTGAGCGGATTATTTGCACTAGATCTATCTGACAGCTTATATATTCTGACCGAATCACAATTTTCATCAATCGTTTTCTTTAGCTCATGCACCAATTTTGTTAATTCAGCTTGATCTAGAATTCCCTCAAATACTGAATCCTGAACTCTGGTACAATACTTTTCACAAATTTTTGCTGTTTTCGTAAGACGTTTTGTGCCTGATTCGGATATAGCTATGTCATATACAACCAAGAGTCGCATATCTTCTCCTTCAATATTTGTGTGCAGGCCTACAATCGATTCATGATTTAATGCACATTTCACATATCTATTGCTTATTATACTATAGTATTTGTTGATGTTCTATAAAAATGGTTTAAGTCCTGCGGATAGTGCCCGTATATTGATCTAAAGTCAAAAAACAAGAAGAGCCTGGGACAGATTCTTTCGATTCTCTTTATTTTCTTTCGAAAAAATTCAGAATCTCTTTCTTGCGATTTCCCTTTGTCCCTGTTACAGTTTTCTTACAGGCAGCGGGCCAGGAAAGGCCATATATGAATAACAAAACAGATCTCAGCTATCCGGAATTTAAAGAAGCGGTCCTCTCGGATCTGATGCTGCGTTTTCCCGATGGAGCAATTGAAGTCCGGGAAGTTATAAAGAATAATGATACCTGCTTGGACGGCATTTTTCTGACCCGTCCCGGAAAGTCCATTACTCCTCAGGTCTATCTCCAGTATTTTTATCAAGAATACCGGAATCAGGAAATGAAATTCAATGCGATCATAGATGAGATTGCTGCCGTCTTAAGCAGAGATATTCCAGATCCAAAAGTCGATCCGAACCTTCTTACCAACTATTCCGAGATCGAAGGACGAATCATCTACGATCTCGTGAACTTACCGCGAAACAAGGCTTTCCTTTCTGACTTGCCCTATATTTCTTATATGGATCTGGCCATCATCTTCCGGATCCTGATCAATGCGGATGAAAACGGGCGGTCCAGTATCCTGATTCATCAGTCTCATCTCAAAGAATGGGGTGTTACGAAAGAAGAGCTCTTACAGGCAGCGAGAAAAAATACACCCGTCCTTCTCCCGGCTTCCATTGAGTCGATTACCGATGTCCTTGGCGATTTAATGCCGAACGGATTCGAACAGCCAAAAGATTATACCCCCATCTATGTGCTCTCGAATCAGTCCCGGCTGAATGGGGCTTCTTGTATGCTCTATCCGCATCTTCTGGAGAATTTCTCGAGAAAAATGGGAACGGACTTCTATATCATTCCTTCCAGTATCCATGAAATTCTCTTGATCCCATCCGACATAGACGGCGGAACAGAGGAACTGAATGCCATGGTCCGGGAAGTCAATCACAATGAACTCTCGGAAGATGAGATCCTATCCGAGCATGTCTATTACTTCTCCAGTCAGAAGAATGCTGTGTCGGCAGGATAAAAGGCAGACCAGAGCTTAGAATGCTGTGTCGACAGGATAAAAGACAGACCAGAGCTTATCAAGACAGTCGAATTTGATGCTACGAGGCGACTGTCCAAGACAAAAAATCCCCTGCTTTTCAAAGCAGGGGATTTATCATAAGCCTGGACACCGTATTCCTTAGAAGTACCATACCAGGCACTATTTTCCTTAACTGTATCTTACCGGGCAGCAATGTCCATAACTATACCTTAGCTGGCACCATTTTCCTTCTTATACTGTTCCTGAAGTTCACGGGCTGTACGGGCTGCGGCATTCTCGATCTCTTCTTTACTGTAGACCAGAGTCGGATCCTTCTCGAGCCGGTTGCCATCTTTATCGACCGTAACATCTTCCGGCAGGTTTCCATTTTCATCCATATGAGAAACGGCATTTTCCAGGGAGCCGTAATCCTCCTTCATCTGGTCTGCCTTTTGTTTCAGATAGGTCATGTATTGCTGGAAAACATTGATGGTCTTGTCATCATAACAGGAGAAGACAACCATCATGCCATAGTCCTTATTATCATCCAGCCATTTGGAAACAGAATTTACCGCAATGGGAACTGCCGCCTCCAGAGGGAAGGAGGAGAGACCGGTCGAGATCGCCGGGAAAGCGATGGAATGAATGTCATACTTCTTGGCCAGTTCCAGGCAGTTGATATAACAAGCCTTTAGAGCATTTGCATCTTCTTCCTTCACATCCGCCATCTCTGTTCCGGGCTCCACCGTCGGTCCGACCGTATGGATAATATAGTGGCTGGGAAGATCAAACGCCGGTGTGATCTTCGCCTCGGAAATCTTACAACTGCCCAGCTGATCCAATGCATCATCGATCGCTTCGCCGGCCGCCATATAGATGGCATGGTCCTCTCCGCCGCCATCATTAAATAACGGATCTGCCGAATTAACGATACAACTGATATGAAGCTTTGTAATATCACCCTGATTAAATAAGATTCCGGCCCGTTTCAGATTCATCTCATGATCCGAATCCAGAATGGCCTGAACTGCATTCTTTTCAATTCCGAAAGCATTGGTGAAAGGGTCAATCACAAGTCCTTTCAGATCCGGCATACCAAGAAGTCGATGGAAAACAGTCTTTATAGGCATGGCAATGACCGGCTGGGGCTTTCCGAATTTCTCTTCCGCCGGCCGTAAGGCTTCGGGTTCCGTAAAGACCGGAAGCATCTTATCTCCATTGGGATTTTCCAGAAGACGAAAGAAGATGGATCTCTCCTGACTCTCTTTATTTTGCTGCACATCTACCGGCACCAGAAAGTCTGATCCTTCATGGCACTGCTTCAGTAACACCGTAAGAGCCATGTTCCAATTTTCCTTGGTATGGTTCTTATTATCTGCTGCTGTAGCATCCCGGATGATCTTGTTACTTAAAAACTTGTCTTGCTCTTTCATTTCTTTGGTCCTCTTCCTGTTCGCCCTTTCTCATTCGCCCTTCTTTTGCCGGCCTCTTCTTAATCCTCTTCTGATTTCAATAATTCGAACGTACTTTTCTGATAGCGGATCAGTCCGTCTCTTTTCATCTTACTAAGCTCAGCAGAGAGAGCGCTCCGGTCTACCGAGAGATAATCCGCCAGCTGCTGACGGTTAAAGGGAATTTCAAAAATATCTTTTCCGACTTTCTGCCGCATCTCCGACAGATAGCTTAGGATCTTCTCTCTGGTTGTTCTCTTACTCAGATGGCGGAGTTTCCCGGTCAGTCTCCGGTTCTTCCCTGCCATGATAACAAAAAGATTCTGAATCAGCGTATTGTGATAACTGCAGGATCTGTTGCAGACCGCAAGAAGGTCATGGCTGTCCATGAACAAAACTTCCGTATCCTCTGCCGCTATAATATAGTTCAATAAAGGTTCCTTCGGTGATGCAGCATAGGCTTCTCCGAAAATATCCGGAGCCTCGATCCTCTGCATAATACTGCGGTTTCCCCAGTAATCTTCACTCTCTACAATGATTGATCCGCTTAAAAGCAAGGCAAATTCCGTCAGACTCTCGCCTTCATCAAAAATGGTCTCGCCTTTCTTAAACTTTTTCCTCTTCGCCTGAAGGCAGCCCATCATGGCCTGGATCTCCTCTGGCTTTACACCGGTAAATAGAGGAGAAGCTGCGGCTTCCATTAATTCTTCTTCTGTCATTGTTTTTTTCTTTTCCTTCGTTTTTCTTTGGTCTTCTCCGCCAGATCCAGCATCTCGGCCGCATTCTGCCGAACCGTGTCCGTGATCTCACTTCCACCCAGCATTCGAGAGAGTTCATTGACTTCTTCTGCCTGATCCAGGATCCGGATCGATGACATGGTCCGATCCTTCTCTACTTTTTTCTCCACCAGAAAATGCCGGTCTGCAAAGGATGCGATCTGTGGCAGGTGTGTGATGCAGATGACCTGGTGTCTGATGGCTAATTCCGCCAGCTTCTCCGAAACCTTCTGGGCTGTGCGGCCGGAGATCCCGGTATCGATCTCATCGAAGATCAGACTGTCAATATGGTCTTCTTCTGCAAGAACCGTCTTAATGGCCAGCATAATTCTGGACAACTCACCGCCGGAAGCCGTATCTTTCAAGGGCCTCAGGGGTTCCCCCGGATTCATGGAAATATAGAACTCACAGTCATCCTGTCCATTTGCCGACCAATCCTTGGCCTGAAATCTCATGGTAAAACGAGAGTCCAGAAAATTCAAGTCCTTCAAAGCTTCGGTCACCTGAATGGTCAGCTCTCCGGCTGCCTTCTTTCTTGCCTCGGTCAAGCGGTCACAAGCTCTTTTTAGTGTCGATTGGGCTTTTTCAAAGCGCTTGGTCAGTCGAGACAAATACGCATCGTAATCCGAAAGCTCTTCCATGCGCTTCTTCTTTTCTTCCAAAGCATCCTGGATGGCCTCGATGGTATTTCCATAAAGCATCTTCAAGTGATTGACGAGGTCCAGCCTCTCCTCGGTCTCCCGGAAGTCCTCCGGATCAAATTCCATGGCTTCCTCATAATCCAAAAGATCCCGGCTAAAATCAGAAAGCAGACTGTCGATGTCGCTAAGGCTTGACTGCAAGCTCGTAAGACCTTCCGGATCATAGGAGACCAGAGCATTCAATTCCCCAAGTGCCTGTCCGACCAGATCCGAAGCTGCCCGGTCTTCCGTCACTAAGCTTTCTGCCCGATGAAGTCCCTCGGCAATTTTTTCACTATTCTTCATCCGCCGGTAATGATCTTCGAGCTTACGATCTTCCCCTGGTCTTAAATTTGCTTCCTCGATCTCTTGAATCTCATGCTCCAGGAAAGATGCCTCCCGAACCCGGTCCGATTCATCCATTTTGGCATGTTCCAGCGCAACAGAAGCCTCCTGATAATCCCGATAAGCACTTGTGACAGAATCGAGAAGATCGTGATGATCCTCTTGCACCGTAGATGCATATTCGTCCAGCAGAGCCAGCTGTTTCTTCTTATTCTGCAAAGACTCATGCTCATGCTGACCGTAGATATCCAGAAGCAGGTTTCCTACCTTCGTCAATTTGACAGAAGGTACGGTCTCTCCATTGATCTTGGCGACCGTCCGATTGCCATTCATTTTCCTGCTCAGGATGACCTGCCCGTCATAGGGTTCCACCTCCATGGCCCGAAGCCTCTCCACCTCCTTCGGATCTTCCACGGAAAAGACGGCCTCTGCCATCGCAGGTTTGGATGGATCTCTCACCATGTCATGGTCTGCCTTGCCTCCCAGAGAAAGACCGAGTGCCCCAAGAAGAATCGACTTTCCGGCGCCGGTCTCACCGGTCAGAATATTAAGGCCGGATCCGAATTCGATCTCCTCATGCGTGATCAAGGCCAGATTGTCAACGGTAAGACTCAGTAACATACTTCTCCTTCCACTCTCTTCTCCCCCTCTTTTTCCCCTTATTTCTCTTCCAGTACTTTGGACAGCCGGTTCATGACGACCGCCGTATCCTCCAGAGAGCGGATGGCGCAAAGAATGGTATCATCCCCGGCGACAGATCCTACAATTTCCGGAAAATCCAACTTATCCAGGGCAGCTGCCACGGCCATTGCCATGCCGGATGCTGTCCGGATGACCAGAATATTCTGGGCATTATCCATAGACAGATAGCCTTCTTTTAAAATATGGATGTACTTCTCTGTCAGATTTTCTTCCGTTTCCTGATATGCGACATAACGAAGTCTTCCATCAGACAAAGCAACCTTTGTAAGTTTCATCTCCCGGATGTCTCTGGAAACCGTTGCCTGGGTCGTCTTAATACCGGCCTTTTCCAGTTCATCTGCCAGTTCCTCCTGTGTTCCGATCTCCTTTTTTATGATCAGATCCAGAATTTTGTTTTGCCTTTCGATCTTTGATATGGACATTGTTCTCTCCTGTTGTGGCTGCAGCCTATGTTGAGTTTTTCAATGCGTTTCCTTATTTATCCATAGATAAAAGAACGCCATAGATAAAAGAACGGACAAGGGCCCGATCTTTTAACTTTCTCTTAATTTCACGGAGATTCTCTCCAGAAAGTTCATCTGACTCAGACGGATCATTCGAGTGACTCGGTCTGATTTCTTGATCAAGACCCTGTCACCCCGCTTCATCTGCATGCGATGAAAGCCGTCAAAAGCAACGGTTGCCGTCTCATTGACATCATCATGCCGGACACCAAGTTCCACGATCAGCTCGTCCTCCGCATCTATGACGATGGCCCTGGAATTCAAGGTATGCGGATTCAGAGGATTTAAAAGAATGACTCTGGTCTTGGGATCGACGATCGGTCCGTTGGCCGAGAGGTTATAGGCAGTGGATCCGGTCGGTGTCGACAGGATCATGCCGTCACAATTATAAGAATAAAGCAGATTGCCATTAATATAAACTGTAAGATTGATCAAATTCAAGCCATCTGCCGCTGTGATGACAATATCGTTCAACGCTTCATGTCTGGTCGGCCTGTCACCGGTCATCCGGCCTTCCAGCATCATCCGGTCTTCGATCTCATAGGAGTCCGCCATCAGGCGATCGATGGCCTTCGGCACCTCTGAATCCGCCAGCTCACAGAGATATCCCAGATGCCCCCGATTGATGCCAATCAGGGGATATTCCCGGTCTCCGATACTCTGTGCTGCCCGGACCATGGTTCCGTCTCCGCCGACAGAAATGACACATTCGGTCTCTTTGGGGAAAGGAAGATCCAGAGGCTGCCTGCCCGCCGTATCCTCGATATAGAGGCAATGGGAAGCTGTTCCGCCTTTGCTTCGGATCTGTTCCTCCATTTCGCGAATCAAACCGGCATTCCGTTCATTCATATTCCTTGTGACAATAAAGAAATGTTTCATGCCAACCTCTCATGGGCCAGTTTTACGATGGATTCAATGTCTTCCTGTGAAATGGAAACCGGCGCCGGGTCTACATTTCCCTCTGCCTTACTTTCCGTCCGTTTCAGGTAGATCAGATATTCAATATTTCCTTCCGGGCCTTTGATTGGAGAATGATCCAAGCCACAGACATGATAACCGTTTGCCTCTGCAAAATCAGCGATCTCCCGGATGACATCCATATGGACCTTGGGGTCCCGGACCACGCCCTTCTTACCGACCCGTTCCCGGCCGGCTTCAAATTGCGGCTTGATCAGGCAAACCATCTCGGCATCCGGCGAAAGAAGGGCATGAACAGGCACCAGGATCTTAGTCAGGGAGATAAAGGAGACATCACAGGAAGCAAAGTCGATCCTCTCCCCGATGTCTTCCGGCTTGACATAACGGATGTTGGTTTTCTCCATACAGACGACTCTCTCGTCCTGACGGAGTTTCCAGGCGAACTGACCATAGCCGACATCGATGGAATAGACCTTTTTGGCTCCATTCTGCAGCATGCAGTCCGTAAAGCCGCCGGTCGAAGCACCGATGTCCATGCAAACCTTGTCTTTCAATACAATAGGGAAGGATTCCATGGCTCTTTCCAGCTTATATCCGCCCCGGCTGACATAGGGCATGACCTGACCCTTGACCTCGATCTCGGCCTCCGTATCAAATTTCATGCCGGCCTTATCTTCCCGGTTATTATCTACAAAGACATTTCCCTCCATGATCATGACCTTGGCCTTTTCACGGGATGGTGCAAGGCCACGGTTCACCAGAAGAATGTCCAGTCTTTCCTTCATACTTACTCCTTATTTCAGCTCCATCTCCTGGAGTTCCTTTCGGATCCGGTCTGCAATGGAAACCGGATCCAGGCCCAGAGCCTGCTTTAATTCCTTGACGCTGCCCTGCGGAATGAAGGCATCCGGAATCGAAATATTTAAGAAACGGCATTTCTTATGGGCAGACTCCAGAAGTTCTGCCACATGCATACCCATTCCGCCGCTTCGCACATTTTCTTCCATGGTCACGATCAGAGAAGACCGACCGGCTGCTTCCAAAATACAAGCCGTATCCAGAGGTGCTGCAAAACGAGCATTGACAATGGAAACATTGATTCCATAGAAGAGCAGATACTCCCGGACATAGACCGCCGTCTCCACCATACTGCCGATGGCAAAAAGAAGGACCCCGCCGGGCTCTCCCTGACAGATGATCTCGGCCTTTCCGATTTCTATGGGATCCCGTTTTTCTTCCAGGAGGGTGCAGGCCTTCCCCTTGGGATAACGGATGGCACAAGGCTGATCCAAAGTCAGGGCGAATTTCATCATATCCGAAAGTTCCCATTTATTCTTCGGGGCCATAACGCAAAGGCCCGGTATGGTCGTAAGATAGGACAGATCGAAGATCCCCTGATGGGTCTCTCCGTCCGGTCCGACCAGGCCGGCACGATCAATGGCGAAAATGACCGGAAGCTTCTGCAGAGCGACATCATGAAGAATCTGGTCATAGGCTCTCTGCAGAAAGGTGGAATAAACAGCAAAGACCGGCCGTAAGCCCTCGGCAGCCATCGCTGCGCAAAAGGTCACGGCATGTTCCTCTGCAATGCCCACATCGAAAAAGCGGTCCGGGAAAAGGTTCTGAAACCGTTTCAAACCGGTGCCGTCTGCCATGGCTGCCGTCACGGCTACGACCTTGTCATTCCGCTCACCCAGCTTTCGCATGACGGTGGAAAAGACATCGGTATAACTGGCCTGATGCTTGGCATCTTTTGGAATTCCGGTTTCAATATCAAATGGTGCTGCCCCGTGGAAGCGGGAAGGATGCCTCTCCGCCGGTCCATAGCC
Organism: Porcibacter vitabionis; assembly: GCF_046263795.1. NCBI lineage: Bacteria > Bacillati > Bacillota > Clostridia > Lachnospirales > Lachnospiraceae > Porcibacter > Porcibacter vitabionis. Next base: position 19,072 of record NZ_JBJYZD010000008.1, read on the forward strand.
CTTGCCTTTCTGGGTAATGACATGGACCAGAACCGGTCCCTGGACCTTCATGGCCCTCCGGAAGATCTCTGTCATGGCTTCGATATCGTGACCGTTCACCGGTCCCAGATACATAATGCCCATATCCTCAAAGGCCATGCCGGGGATCACGATCTGCTTCAAGCCGTTCTTGGTCTTTCGAATCTTCGCGACAAGCTTGGTCCCGTAGATCGGGATCCGCTCCAGGGATTGGGTTACATTTTCCTTCAGGTCCACATAACCGGCGCTGGTCCGAAGGGCCGCAAGGTCGTTGGACAAGCCGCCGACATTGGGGCCGATCGACATCTTGTTATCGTTTAATACAATGACAAAATTCCGCTTCAAAACCGCGGCATTGTTAATGGCTTCATAGGACATGCCGCCGGTCATGGCGCCGTCACCGATAACGGAGAAGACATGATAATTCTCCCCGGTCAGGCTCTCTGCATAAATATAACCCAGACCGGCGGAAATAGAAGTTGAACTGTGGCCGGTATCGAAGGCATCGCAGTCGCTCTCCTCCCGTTTCGGGAAGCCGGACATACCGCCGAACTGACGGAGGCTGTCGAAGCCTTCTTTCCGTCCGGTCAGGATCTTATGGGTATAGGATTGATGGCCGACATCCCAGATCAGTTTGTCATGGGGCAGATCCAAAACCAGATGGAGTGCCATCGTCAGTTCGACGGTACCCAGGTTACTGGCCAGATGTCCGCCGGTCTTTGAGATGTGTTCTATCAGGAAGGAACGGATCTCCCGGGCAAGCTGGGGCAACTCATCCTTTCGGACCAGCTTGATATCATTCGGCCCGTGAATTTGATCTAGTACCATACTTACTTCTCCCTGTGCACCAGGAACTCCAGAAGTTTCGTTAAGAAACGATTCTCATAAGGCAGGGCCAGGAGCGTTGTAATACCTTCATCCGAAAGCTTGTTGACTTCCTGCTTGGCCCGCTCCAGACCGACAAAGGACAGATAAGTGACTTTCTGATTTCTTACATCCTGACCAACCTCTTTACCAAGAGTTTCTTCATCGCCGATGGCATCCAGGACATCATCGCGGATCTGGAAAGCCAGGCCGATCTTTCTGGCAACCTCTTCCATGGTTTTCACATGCTTGTCATCTGCACCGGCAAGAACTGCGCCAATCATCATGGAAGCTTCGATCAATGCTGCAGTCTTCTTGGTATAGAGGAAATTTAAACGGTTCAGAGAAATGCCATTCTGATCACTTTCCTCGATATCTACGACCTGACCGCCGACCATACCGTTGGATCCTGCCTTATCGGCAAGAATTTTCAATGCCTTGATGATCCGGTCGGAATCCTCGGGTGCCCGGTCAAAAGCACGGAAAGCAACTTCAAAGCCGAAATTCAACAGCGCATCTCCGGCCAGAATGCCGAGAGCTTCTCCATACTTGGCATGAGTCGTCAGATTTCCCCGGCGAAGCTTGTCATTGTCCATAGCCGGAAGATCATCGTGGACCAGAGAATAGCTATGGATCATTTCAATGGCTGCCATAAAGGGTTCTATGGCCTCTGACCGGCCGCCGAACAATTTATAAGTTTCCTCCATCAGGATGGGACGGAGACGTTTTCCGCCGACCAGGACGCTGTAGCGCATGGCATCATAGAGGTTTGCCTGATAGCCCTCTGCCTTGGGGAGTTCCCGAACCAGGATCCGATCCACTTCTGTTGCACGATAATCCAATTCCTTCTGAAAATCCATCTTACTCTTCCTCCTGATCCAATGGAGACAGACTGCCGTCCTCATTCAGCTTCTGAACCTTCTTCTCAACCCGGTCGATCTCGGCGTTGGCTAATTTCAATTCCCGAACGCCACGTTCATAGAGGCGGAAAGATTCTTCCAGAGGCAGGTTCCGATCTTCCAGTTTCTTTAATATGGAGTCCAGCTCCTGAAAGCGGTCTTCCAAAGTCGGCTCTGAGGACTTTCCTTCTGCATCTTTTTCTCTTGAGCTGTCTTCTATCGGATCGATCCCTTCCAGGTCTTCCCTCTCCAGATCTCTTGCTTCTTCCATCTTCATGCCTCTTCCTTTTCTCCCGTTTCTTCCATATCTTTCAGGTCTTCAATCTCTTCTGTCTTTGCAAGGATCCTGCCATCCTTCATTCTAAGATAGAATTCCTGCCCGACCTTAAGATCCCTGACCGAAGTAAAATGCTTTTTGTCCTTTGTCTCCGGATAGGCAAAACCTGCTTCCAGCCGCTTGACCGGGGATCTTCCTTCCAGTCCTTTGGCCAGAAGAGACAGGCGGTTTCTCTGATCCCGAAGCCGGTTTCCCATCAACTCACCCATCTTTTCATAGAGCAGGATCCTCTGCTTATCATTTCGAATCCGGATATCCATCCGTTCCAGGAGACGTTCTTCCGTATCCAAAAGATAGCGGCGGCGTTCATCCAAAAGCCGGTCCGGACTTCTGTGTCTTAAGAGTTCCGAGAATGCCTGCAGCCGTTCCCGCCTGCCATTCAAAGAGCCTGTCATAAAAAAATCCAGGCGATTTTTCCCTTCTTCCAGACGGTCCTCGATCGATTTGATATCTGATACAGCAAGCTCTGCGGCAGCCGATGGCGTCGGTGCCCTGAGATCTGCAACAAAATCTGCTATGGTAAAATCGATTTCATGCCCGACAGCCGAAATGATGGGCGTCTTTGCATTGAAGATCGCATAAGCAACCTCTTTTTCGTTGAAGGCCCAGAGATCTTCCAGGGAGCCTCCGCCCCGTCCGACGATCAGAAGATCCAGCCCCATCTCATCCAGGCGCTCGATCCCCCGGACGATGGATTCTGCTGCTCCTTTTCCCTGCACCTGTGCCGGGCAGAGAATGATCTGGACATAAGGGTTCCGCCTTTTAGAGATCTGAATGATATCCCGAATAGCAGCCCCGGTCGATGCGGTCACGACTCCGATCGTATGGGCATAGGCCGGGATCGGCTGCTTAAAACTTGGATCGAACATCCCCATTTCGGAAAGTTCTTTTTTCAGCTGTTCAAAGCGGAGGTAGAGATCACCCTGACCGGCCCTCTCGATCTTCTTGGCATAGATCTGGTACTGGCCGGATTTGGTATAGACACCGATCCGGCCATTGACTACGACTTTATCCCCGTTTTGCATGGGAAATGTAAGGCCGGTCCTCTTGTCACCTGCGAACATCACAGCAGAGATCGCAGAACGATTGTCTTTTAAAGTGAAGTAGACATGGCCGGAATAATGATATTTGAGATTCGAAACCTCACCTTCCACCGACAGGCGCTGAAGATTCCCGTTGTCCTGTAAAAGATCTGCAATATATTCATTTACCTGACTGACTGTAACTGCCTTCATTCAAACTCCCAAGGATCCCTTTCCGGCAAAACACGTAACCTGTACTGCTATACTGAATCAATCGATCTCAGGCAATCACACGTGCCAGAACGCCATTTATAAAGGCGGGAGAAGTCTCTTCTCCGTACTTCTTTGCAAGTTCTACGGCTTCGTTGATTGCAACGCCGGCCGGAAGCTTCTCATACTTCGCTTCGTAGATTGCCAGACGGATCAGAGTCAGATCCACCTTTGCCATACGTTTGGTTGTCCAGCCTTCTGCGGAAGCATTGATTGCATCGTCGATCTCCGGGACATGCGACAATAAGGTCTTGCATTTCTCCTCGATATAGGCAGAATCTGCTCCATCCTCTATGGGCGGATCGATCTCCTGTAAGAAAAGGTTGATCTGCTCCGGCAGATCTTCTCCTGCATAGAAGTCTATCTGAAAAATTATTTTAAAAATCTCCTCGCGGATCTGTCTTCTTGTCATGGTTCGCTTCCTTCTTTGTCCGGCTTCTATGATTACCGGTTTTTTATTACTGATTTTTCTGCATGCTGACCGTTGAGACCTTGACATCAACAGCCTTTACCGTAAGATCTGTCATGTCTTCCACCGTCGTCTTCACTTTTTCCTGTACCTGCCTGGATACGGTCAGAATGCTGTGTTCATAGTCGGTCACAATGATCATCTGAATCGTCAGGCTGCCTTCTGCATCGGCAATGACACGAACCGCCTTGGAAACTTTTCCGGCTCCGGCCTTAATGATATTGCTGCGGGTCAGACCACCGTTTAAATAAGCAACGCCTTCCACATCTGTCGCTGCAAGAGCTGCAATATTTGCAATCACTTCTTCCGTAACGGTAACGCCTTCACGGATCGTATAAATCTTATCAGCCATCTTTTTCCCTCCGTCTGATTGTGAATCTGTGTAATTTCATATATGGATTCTATTATACCATAGCCCCCGTGGCCTGGGCTTTAAATTTTAAAACCTGCTGATTCATGCCTGCTTGTTCATGCCTGCTTGTTCATGCCTGCCTGTTCATGCCTGCTTATTCAGGCCTGCCTGTTCCTGTGCCTTGTCAAAAGTCTTCCGGGTGGCCTTATAGATCAAGGATCCCAGTTTCTGATCATTTAAGGTCTTTACGATGGCAGAATAATAAGCATTCTTATCACCAGTGCTTTTGAATGCATGATAGATCTTGGTATAACTGCTGGGTGGCAGCTTAAAAGGCTTCACGGCAGCACGGATCTCCGCCTTCTGCTGGGACGTAAGAGGAGGAAGGGCAGTTTTCGGGGAATCTGCCTGCTTGACTGCCTTCTTTGCTGCCTTCTTTGCTGCCTTCTTTGCTGCCTTCTTTTTGTCTGTTGTCTGTGCTGCAGCCTGCCGACCGTCATCGGCCTGTTTCTTCTCTTCCGACTTCTTCTCTTCCGATTTTACAGGAGTCTGATTGGAAGTTCCCTGCTTCACTTCCTTCTTTGTTTCTATCTTCGTTGTTTCTGTCTTCTTTGGTTCTATCTTCTTTGTTGCTGTCTGCTTTGGTTCTGTCTTCTTTGGTTCTGTCTTCAATGTTTCTGTCTTTTTGGCTGCCTTCTTCGGAGCAGCTTTTTTTACTGCAGGAACTTCCGCGATCTGTTCTCTTCTGCTAAAGCGTACTTCCCGCCCGGCAAAATCCTGGTGATTCCAGAAATCTACGACCGCATTGAAGCCGGTATCCTTCGATACGACAACAAATTCCGTCTGATTGGTCTGGGCAACCAGATAGCCGGACAGGGCTGAAAGCTGAAAATCCAGATAATTCTTGGCCGTCTTTGCAACATGAATATAGCGGAGATTTGCACCGGAATTCACCACTTTGATATGTAATTCCATGGGAATGGTCGATGCATTCTCGCTGTAAAAAAGGATCACTTCATCCTCTTTTGTCAGCTTATCTATGCCTTCCCATCCGGCATAATGCACGTTTTCATAATCAATTAAATATACACTCATACATTTGTCCTGTTCCTTTGATATAACAAGACCCGGTAGGCAAGAATCGCAGAAACGGTTTTGGAATCCTGGATCTTCCCCTGGCCAATCTGATCGATCAGATCATCCAGATCCCACTCTTCCAGCCGGATCACTTCCGACTCATCCAGTTTCTGTTCCTTCTTCACCTTTAAACCCTCTGCCAGATATACATCGATAAATTCATTGCAGAAGGCTACCGTAGTCTTTAACGATAGTAGTTTTTCGAGGCCCTCACAGCGATATCCGGTCTCTTCTTCCAATTCTCTTTGTGCTGTAACTTTGGTATCTTCCTCCAGGGAATCTCTGGATCCTGCAGGGATCTCCAAAGTCCAGCGATCCAGTGCCGGCCGGTATTGCCGGACCATAATCAGTTTCCCGTCTTCTTTTACTGCCAGGACCGCTGCTGCTCCCATGCGATGAGAAACAAAGTCCCAGGTCTCATGACCTCCGTCCGGGAGAAGCATCTGATCCTCATAAATATCTAAAATAGATCCTCTATGGATTAATTTACGGTCTACCCGTACGACATGCTTATCTTTTAAATAGTCTTCCATGCTGTTTCGATTCTGCCTTCCTTCGCCTGATACATAGCCCGCTGATCGAAAAGAGAAAAGAGGCAGCCCGCAATAATGCCAGCTGCCTCTTTTTCATTTTCTGTTTGCTGCTGCCTGATATGAACGATAGAACTGCTTTCTACCGACTTTAAATTTCATTGGATGGAATCACTTTGCGTAATCAGTCACTCGAGATTCACGAATTACATTGACCTTGATCTGGCCCGGATACTTCATTTCTGCCTCGATCTTCTTAGCAACATCTCTTGCAAGAAGCACCATGCCGGCATCGTCGATCTGATCCGGAATCACCATGATCCTGACTTCACGGCCTGCCTGGATGGCATAAGATTTTTCAACACCCTTAAAGCTGTTGGTAATCTCCTCCAGCTGAGTCAGACGCTGAGTATAGGCTTCCATAGTCTCACGGCGAGCACCCGGACGAGCGGCACTGATGGTATCTGCAGCCTGTACAAGACATGCAATCAGGCTTTCCGGTTCTACATCTCCGTGATGGGATGCGATCGCATTGACAATGACCGGATCCTCTTTATACTTCTTGGCAATTTCTACACCGAGCTGTACATGGGATCCTTCTCTTTCCCGATCTACTGCCTTACCGATATCATGAAGCAGACCGGCACGTTTTGCCATACGGACATCGACACCAACTTCAACTGCTAAAAGGCCGCAGAGTTCTGCAACTTCGATCGAATGCTTTAAGCCATTCTGACCATAACTGGTTCGGAATTTCATTCTTCCGAGTAATTTGATCAGTTCCGGATGCAAGCCATGAACACCGGCTTCCAAAGCAGCCTCTTCACCGGCCTCCCGGATCGTATTATCCACTTCTTTCTTGGCCTGATTTACCATTTCCTCAATTCTGCTGGGATGGATCCGTCCATCCACGATCAGCTTCTCCAGGGCGACCCTTGCGATCTCCCGGCGAACCGGATCAAAGGCAGACAGGACAACGGCTTCCGGCGTATCATCAATGATCAATTCTACTCCGGTCAAGGTCTCCAGGGTACGAATATTTCTTCCCTCTCGTCCGATAATTCTTCCCTTCATATCATCATTTGGAAGCTGGACCACTGAGATCGTAGCCTCTGCCACATGATCTGCCGAACACTTCTGAATGGCAGTGACAAGAATATCCTTTGCCTTCTTATTGGCATCTTCCTTCGCAGCTGCCAGGGTTTCCTTCACAAGCTTAGCTGCATCCAGATGAACATCTGCTTCCAAAGAGTCTAAGAGTGTTTTCTTTGCCTGGTCTCTGGTCAAACCCGAAATTCTCTCGAGCTCCTGTATTCTCTTTTGATGAAGCTTATCCAAATCAGATTGTCTCTTTCGAAGATCTTCCTCTCTTTTGTTAAGAGCCTGTTCCTTCTGAGCGCAAGATTCCAGCTTCCGGTCCAAATTCTCTTCCTTCTGCTGCACCCGTCTCTCATTCTTGGAAATCTCGGAACGTCTTTCTGAGATCTCCTTTTCCAGATCATTTCTGGTCTTCAGATTCTCTTCCTTGGCTTCCAGTAATGCTTCACGCTTCTTGGCATTTCCTTCTTCTATCGCATCATCAACGATTTTCCTGGCCTTCTTCTCAGCACTGTCCATCTTTTCTGCATCATCTTTTGCATGCTGCATGTCCGATAATCTTTTGCCAATGAAGAATGCCACTGCAAAACATGCGATAGCAACAACAATCGTAATTACTACCTCCACAGGAGCACCTCCTCTATTCAATTGTCTATGTACGGTTAACTGTATTGAAAACTTGAAAAAATATATGAAATATTATTCAACTTACAACAGTTTTATTGTACATATTCACAGAATTAAAGTCAATGCCGGTGCATAGGCTCATTGAAAGTTTTCCTCTTGAAAACGATGTATGACATCCAAGATATCCCCTGTCTCAAAGCCTCGGGAAGCCAGAAATCGACAGGCCCTGGCCTCCTCTTTCCGGCAGATCCTGCCATCCGGATCAAAAAGACTATAATGCTTTTGCTCCAGAAGTTTTCGGATTTGATCTTTCGGATCTGTCTGATTCTCTTCTTCCATGGCCAGACGAATGATCTCATCGGAGATTCCTTTCTTCTTCAGATCCTGATTCAGGCGTCTTCTGCTCTTTGCCTCCTGATGATAGCGGATGTAATTTCTCGCATAACGCTCGTCATCAATGTAATGAAAGGATTCGACGTAGGATATGGCATTTTCGATTGCTTCCGGCAGATATCCGGCTTCCTTCAGGCGGTTGGAAAGCTCTGCCTTACTTCGGTCCATTTGTTCCAGAAGATGCATGGCCTTTTTTCTCGCCCGCGGGATCATGATCTCCTGTAAGATCTTTTGATAGATCTCCCGGCTTAACTCCTGTCCTTCTTTCAAATCATAGTGATAGATCTCTTTCCGATAGAGAATGAAGCCGGTTCCATCGTCAAGACAGATCCGGCTTCTTTGTTTTGAATTCGGACAGGGAAGAATCTCCCTGATGATCATCATTCTTCTTTCTCTTCTTTCAAGGGATCGCTGTCCGTATCTGTATCATCCGGCAGAAGGTCTGCATCCATTCCATAATGTGCTCTGACCTGATTCTCGATCTCCATGCAAACAGCAGGGTTCTGATGGAGATAGTCCTTGGCATTCTCACGTCCCTGACCGATCTTCTCTCCCTTGTATGCGTACCAGGCACCGGACTTATTGACGATATCCAGGTTGGCAGCAATATCCAGGATATCACCCTCCTTAGAAATGCCCTTTCCGAACATGATATCGAATTCCGCCTGTTTGAAAGGCGGCGCGATCTTATTCTTCACCACTTTGACACGGGTACGGTTGCCGATGATATCGCCGCCCTGCTTAATGGATTCGATTCGGCGGACATCCAGACGTACGGAAGCATAGAACTTCAAGGCACGGCCACCGGTCGTTGTCTCGGGATTACCGAACATGATACCGACTTTTTCACGGAGCTGGTTAATGAAGATCACAATACAGTTGGTCTTACTGATCACACCGGTCAGCTTCCGCAAAGCCTGGGACATGAGGCGGGCCTGAAGGCCGACATGGGAATCTCCCATCTCACCGTCGATCTCTGCCTTGGGAACCAGAGCAGCAACCGAGTCCACGACTACGATATCGACCGCACCGGAACGAACCATGGTCTCGCAGATTTCCAAAGCCTGTTCTCCGCTGTCCGGCTGGGAGATGTAGAGATTATCAATATCCACGCCAATATTCCGGGCATAGACCGGATCCAGGGCATGCTCTGCATCGATAAATCCTGCAATACCACCCCTCTTCTGTACTTCAGCCAGGCAGTGCAGGGCCAGAGTCGTCTTACCGGAAGATTCCGGTCCGTAGATCTCTACCACACGGCCCTTGGGAAGTCCGCCCTGTCCCAGGGCAATATCCAGGCTTAAGGATCCTGTTGGAACTGTTTCCACCTTCATATTCTGGGAATTGTCCCCGAGTTTCATGACAGAGCCCCTGCCGTACTGCTTCTCTATCTGCGCAATCGCTGCATCCAGTGCTTTCAAGCGATCATTCTTATCCTTTGTTCCCGCCATTTCAATCTCCTTTTCATCATGCATTCCGGATCAGGAAGATATCGAACAACTGTTCGATTGAACTGTTCCTATCCTAAACCAGTTCGATCTTCCTGTCAATCCTGTCCGGGGAATTTCTTTTCTTTATTTTAACGGAAATTTTCTTCCCATGCCGATTGGAATTCTAAATTTTTACCGAAGAATCTAAAGAAATCATGAAGCATAGGCCGGTGATAATATCCAGCCTGTCATCCCGGTGAAAAGTCAGCTGACATGATCTGTTTTGATCCGGTCAGTTTCTCGAAAATTCTTCGAGTTTCAAGCCCTTGTTTCGATCCAGGGTCATGCCGATCGACCACTCGTTGACCCAGAGAAGCAAGGGTCTGCCTTTCATATCCAGGACTTTCTTCATATCCGAGGTACCGGCGATCTGGTCTACATTGATCTCATCCGGATTCTGGATCCAGCGGATGTACTCATAGGGAAGATTTTCCAGAAGAATCTCTACATTGTATTCACTCTGCAGACGGAATTTCAGAACATCAAACTGAAGGACGCCGACAACGCCGACGATGATCTCTTCCATGTTGCCCTTATATTCCTGGAACATCTGGATGGCACCTTCCTGGGCGATCTGGTTGATCCCTTTGACGAACTGTTTTCGTTTCATGGAATCCAGAAGGCGGCAGCGGGCAAAGTGCTCCGGTGCGAAGGTCGGGATCCCTTCAAAGGCAAAGTGGTCTTTGGATGAAGTCAGGGTGTCACCGATACTGTAAATGCCGGGATCGAAAATACCGATGATATCACCGGCATAGGCCTCTGTCACCATCTTCCGCTCTTCTGCCATCATCTGCTGAGGCTGGGAGAGACGGACCATCTTCTTGCCCTGTACATGATAGGCATCCATACCGGCTGTAAACTTTCCGGAACAGATCCGCATGAAGGCGATCCGGTCTCTGTGGTTTTTATTCATATTGGCCTGGATCTTGAAAACAAAGGCCGAGAAATCCGGATTAAAGGGGTCAATCTCTCCCTGGTCGGACTGACGGGGCAGGGGGGATGTCGTCATATCCAGGAAATGGCAAAGGAAGGTCTCCACGCCGAAATTGGTCAGGGCGGATCCGAAAAAGACCGGAGTCTCTTCGCCCTTTGCAACCCGTTTCATATCCAGAGGCACTGCTGCGCCGTCCAAAAGTTCCATCTCATCGTTCAGCCTGGATAAGGCCTGGTCGCCAATGGCCCCGGCTAAAGCAGGATCATCAATGGACAGATCCTCTTCCACGCCCTCTTTGGTTCCCTTTAAAGTATCGGAATAGAGAAGAACATTCCGGCTCTTTCTGTCATAGACGCCACGGAATTCCTTACCGGAACCGATGGGCCAGTTGACCGGGCAGGTATCGATCCCCAGTTCCTTTTCGATGTCATCCATAAGTTCAAAAGGATCTCTGGCATCCCGGTCCATTTTATTGATAAAGGTGAAGATCGGTATATGCCGCATGACGCAGACTTTAAAAAGTTTTCTGGTCTGGGGCTCCACGCCCTTGGCGCCGTCGATGACCATGACGGCAGAGTCTGCGGCCATAAGGGTTCGATAGGTATCTTCCGAGAAATCCTGGTGTCCCGGCGTGTCCAGTATATTGATGCAATAGCCCTTGTAGTTAAACTGGAGAACGGAGGATGTTACAGAAATACCACGCTGTTTCTCGATCTCCATCCAGTCGGATACCGCATGTCTGGCAGTTGCCTTTCCTTTGACCGAACCGGCCTGATTGATCTGGCCTCCGTAGAGAAGGAACTTCTCTGTCAGAGTCGTCTTACCGGCATCGGGGTGGGAAATAATGGCGAAGGTCCGCCTTTTCTCGATTTCTTCACGTAAACTTGCCACTTTTTTCTCCTTTTCCTCTACATGGAAAGAACCCCGTCCTAGGACGAGGTTCTCAGATTTGATTCTTCCCTGATACAGGAACTCCGAACGGAATTACTTGTACTTTCTCTTACGAGCAGCTTCAGACTTCTTCTTCCGCTTTACAGAGGGCTTCTCATAGTGCTCTCTCTTACGAATTTCCTGCTGAATGCCTGCCTTTGCGCAGCTTCTCTTGAATCTGCGAAGGGCGCTGTCAAGAGATTCATTCTCTTTTACAATAACAGTTGCCATATTCTCGAACCAAACCTCCCTCCAGCTTTTAAGATTATGCGTATAGCTGAATCGGTTATAAACGAAATCAACGCACTTAAGTTAGTATACTCACACTTTCCTGATCCGTCAAGGTGCTTTATCAACTTTTTTCGTCAAGTCAGTTCTGCACATGGTGGTGGGCATTGTAGGACCAGTTACTCAAAGGTTCAAAATGATAACCGTTCGCCTGGCCCCACTCAATGATCCGGCCGATGGCATTTACGGAATAAAGCTTGGTATCATGCTGGAGAACAACGGATGGATGTCCATTGGCAGTATTCTTTGTTACCTGCGTGATGACATTATTGAAGACGGTATCCGTAGGCAGCGGATTTCCGCCGTCTCCCGAAGAAACATTCCAGTCGAAATAGGTCAGGCCCTTCTCTTCGGCCTGCTCTGCCAGAGTGGTCATGATACCCGGTGTGTACTTCTTACTGACCAGGTTGGAACTTCCTCCCGGAAAACGGAAGAGGGTACTGCCATGTCCGGTCAATTCCTTCAGGACAGCATTCTGCCGGTCGAAATCCGCCCAATAGGCAGCGGTATTTGCATAGATCTTCGCATAATCATGCGAATAGGTATGGATGGCAACCGTATGGCCAGCTGCCGCTTCTTTGGCAATCCGGTCTCTGTAATCCGAATTAACCGAAGTCGTAAAGAAGGTAGCCTTAACATTATATTTTGCCAGGGTTTCCAAGACCTGGTCGGTATAAGGCCCGGGACCGTCATCATAAGTCAGATAGATGGTTTTTTCGTCTCCTGCCCCCGTGGGACCTTCCACCGCTTTCGGCTTTTCGCTTTCCTTTGGAGCATAGACCACTTTTCGTTCGGCATGGCCTGCATTTCCCGAAGAATCCTTGACGGTATAATAGACTTTGCCATTCTTCTCCCTGGCTGTTACCTTGGATGTCAGATCGCCGTCATAATCATCTTCTGCCTTGTAACCCTCTTCCTGATAGGGCTGGCCTTCCATGGTCTTAATATCCGGGTTGTTATAAAGGGTAATGACCGGGGCTTTTCGATCTACGACCTCAACTTTTCGAACGACAGAAGCGTGCGAACGACCATAGGAAGCCTGATAGGTGATCTTATAGGTCCCGACTTTCTTCGTATCGACCTTGCCATGTGTATGAACCGGCAGGTCCTTATGAAGAAAGGTAAAAAGGCTGCCGGTCCGGTAAGCCTTGGCGCCGGGGTCCTTATAATCGGTCGAATAATCGATCTTTTTTGTTGACGGCCCGGAAAGATCGATATGGATCACAGGCCGGTTGACAAGCATCAAAATCAAAAGCAAAGCCGAAAAAAGGATCAGAAAATAAAAGCAAATCCGTACGGCCCTTTTTCTTCTCTTTCTTCCCTTCATCGGCTTTCCGCCTGATTTCGGATTGGATCCTGATATGGTCTGATTCATAGTACTATTCCTTTGACACTCCGAAAAAAGGGCCGTCTGGACTTGTCCCGGCGGCCTTATCATATTCAACCCAGCTGTTCTGCCAAAGTTTCCTTTGCCTTCTCCAAGGCTGCATCGATTCCTTCCGGTTTCTTGCCGCCGGCCTGAGCCATGTTAGGACGTCCGCCGCCGCCACCGCCGACCAGACCGGAAATGGCCTTGATCAGATTGCCTGCATGCGCACCACGTGATACAGCGTCATCGGTAGCCATGGCCAGAAGGTTGACCTTACCGTCTGCTTCGGAAGCGATCACAATCACACCGGATCCGAGTTTCTCCTTGAAGGAGTCGCCGAGATCCCTAAGCTCCTTGCCGCCGACATTAGGCACATGAACTGCCAGAAGCTTCACGCCCTTGACATCCTGAACCTGATCCATAACATCACCGGCTGCTGCCTGAGCAGCCTTGGCTTTCAGAGACTCGTTTTCCGACTTCAGAGCTTTCAATTCTTCCTGCATCTTAACGATCCGCTCGGTAAGTTCTGCCGAAGTTACCTTGGCAGCTTCGCTGGCTTCATGGAGAAGCTTTTCTTCTCCTTCATAATATGCCAGGAGACCATCGGATGTGACAGCCTCGATCCGGCGGACTCCGGAACTTACACCGGACTCGGACAGGATCTTAAATGCGCCAAGCTCGCCGGTATTGGAAACATGGGTTCCACCGCAAAGCTCTACGGAGAAGTCTCCGATTTTTACGACTCGAACCTTATCGCCATACTTCTCACCGAACAGTGCCATAGCACCAGTCTTCTTGGCATCCTCCAAAGACATGACCTCGGTATGTACCGGAAGAGCCTTGGCAATTTCCTCATTGACCAGGTCTTCCACCTTCTTCAGTTCTTCCCCGGTCATCGCCGAGAAATGCGTGAAGTCAAAACGCAGACGATCTTCCTTATTCTCGGAACCGGCCTGCTGCACATGATCGCCCAGGACCTTCTGCAGAGCACTCTGTAAGAGATGAGTTGCGGTATGGTTTCTGGAGATCAGATTTCTCCTCTTTTTATCCACAGACAGATGGACCTTGGATCCTACGGTAAGAGAACCCTTGGTCATGACGCCGACATGTCCGATCTTGCCGCCCAGAAGATGGATGGTATCCTCAACACGGAATTCTCCATCTTCGTTATAGATACGGCCATGGTCACCCAGCTGACCTCCCATGGTGCCATAGAAAGGAGTCTCATCTACAATGATCGTACCCTTCTGGCCCTCGGTCAGGGCATCTACGATCTCAGATTCTGTGGTCAGAACAGAGATCTTAGAGTCATGGTCCAGATTTGCATTATAACCCACAAAGGTCGATGTGATGGCCGGATCGATCTCCTGGTAAACCGATGCATCGGTTCCCATGTAGTTGGTTTCCTTCCGGGCATCATGAGCCTGTTTCCTCTGCTTTTCCATGCAGGCCTCAAAGCCGGCCTTGTCATAGGTGAAGCCCTTCTCTTCCAGGATCTCAGCAGTCAGATCTACAGGGAAACCATAAGTATCATAGAGACGGAAGGCATCCTCACCGGAAAGTTCGGTCTTACCTTCTGCCTTCAGGGCATCCTCATGCTCGGAAAGCATCTCCAGTCCCTTGTCAATGGTCTTATTGAACTGCTCTTCTTCCTTGGTCAGGACCTTCTTAATGAAAGCGGCCTTCTCGGCAAGCTCCGGATATCCCATCTTGGAGGATTCGATAACAACGTCAGCCAGTTTTGCCAGGAAGCTTCCCTGAATATCAAGCATTCTGCCATGACGGGCAGCCCGGCGGATCAGACGGCGGAGAACATAGCCCCGACCCTCATTGGAAGGCAGGATGCCGTCGGATACCATGAAGGTTGCCGAACGGATATGGTCGGTGATCAGACGGATCGAGACATCGTCCTTCTCATTTTCCTTATAGGTCTTATGGGCAAGGTCACAGATGGCATTTCGAATGGCTACCATGGTATCGATATCGAAAACGGACTCCACATCCTGCATCACAACTGCCAGACGCTCGAGGCCCATGCCGGTATCGATATTCTTCTGAGACAGTTCGGTATAACCGCCATGTCCGTCGCCCTCGAACTGGGTGAAGACATTGTTCCAGATCTCCATGAAGCGGTCGCCTTCGCCGCCAAGAACATCTTCCGGACCATTGCCATACTTCTCACCACGGTCATAGTGCATCTCCGTGCAGGGACCGCAGGGGCCTGCGCCATGCTCCCAGAAGTTATCGGAAGAGCCGTCGGCATTCCGGCCGATCCGCATGATGTGGTCGGAAGGAACATTCATCTCGTCGTGCCAGATCTTATATGCTTCATCGTCATCAATATAGATCGTGACGTAAAGTCTCTCAGGATCCAGTTTCAGAACCTCTGTCAGAAATTCCCAGCTCCAGTGAATGGCTTCGGTCTTGAAATAATCACCGAAGGAGAAATTTCCCAGCATTTCGAAGAAGGTCAGATGACGTTCGGTCTTACCGACATTCTCGATATCACCGGTTCTTACACACTTCTGGCAGGTGGTAACACGTCTTCTCGGCGGGATTTCCTGGCCCGTGAAATAGGGCTTCAGGGGAGCCATTCCTGCATTGATCAGGAGAAGGCTGTTGTCATTATGGGGTACCAGGGAAAAGCTCTTCATGACAAGGTGTCCCTTGCTTTCGAAGAAATCCAGGTACATTTTTCTGAGTTCATTTACTCCGTACTTCATGGATGAAAACCTCTCATGCCAATATGGCCAGTTTTAGGATAAAAATGATTACGCTTGGTTTTTTCTGTTTCGGAACTCTCGCAATAATCATAGTGATAACAAACGTTTAAATTATAAGAGATTGATCCCGTCTTGTAAAGCTTTCGGGGACTTTCTGTTCAATCTTCTTTCCTTTCAAAAACCTTTTATGAAGGAGATCTCCTGTCATCCGGGATCTCATAGACAATATTCTCCCGGTCGATGGAAACCACCTTATCCGCAAGGCCTCTCAATTCCGGATCCTCCTTTACGGCCCGGATCTGGCCGTAATCCTGCCAAAGATGCATAGGGAAAACGAGGTCTGCCGGAATATGTCTTAAGAAATAGGAAATCCCAAGCCTTGCGCCCTCTCCCAGCCTTCCATCCAGATCCACAAAGGCCAGATCGATATGCTTTTCCTTCAGATGACGAAGCTCCCTCTTGTAATTGGCTCCGCTCATCTGGCTGTAAAGTTCGCGCTCCACACCCCAGTTCCACCAGTTCAGATCCCCGGCATGGTAGATCCTGAGACCCTCGCAAGTCACAAAGTAAGCGACTCCTATGGTATTGGGATTTAAGGTATATATTTCCAGATCCCCGACTTCTAAGTTCTGCCGAACACCCATCTTCCTCACCCGTTTCCGGGAAGACATGGAAAGACCGTATTTTCTTTTGGTCGAAGCGTCGATCCTCAGATCTCTCGGTAAAATGTAGACCGTGTCTTTTCTTGTCTCGAGCCATTCAAAGATCTTAGGATCATAGGAATCCTTCTGGCTATTGGTCACAAAGAAGTAAAGTTTCTTGTCCTCCGGCAAAAGAGGCAGATGGCCGTGTAGACGGATCGGGGGCTGACAGTCCAGAAGGGCCGTGTCAGGAATATAGTCAAAGACCAGAAGGTGGTGGTCTAATTCCACCACAAAACAGTTCTGGTGGACAAAGGTTACTCTTATCATACTTTAAAGTACCTCCAAAACGGGGAAAGTTTTTATTAATTGAATAAAGTAAAATGATCTTACCCATCTTACTCAATCTTATTCATCTTACTCATCTTACTCAATCTTACTTATCTTACCATGAAAGAGATCTGCCGGGACAGGCACAGACTAAAAAACTTGTATCCCTTTTCTTTTTTATTTATCATAAGAAATGAGCGTTATTTACCTTTTGACATTCAGTAAAGTTTCTGCGAGAAAACGAGGCAGTAAATGCAAGAAGAGAAAGAAAAATATACCATGCATCTGAAAAACCGCCTGACCATCAGCGGCTTACGGATCCAAAAAATCATCAAATGGACTCTCATTTCCCTACTGGAAGGCCTGGTTCTCGGCCTGATTGGCACCGTCTTCTATTATGGCATTGCCTGGGCGACAGGATTTCGGCAAAACCATCTCTATGTAGTTCTCCTCCTGCCTTTTGGTGCCATGGTGATTCACTGGCTTTATCATATCACGAAAAGAGACAACCCCGGCGGAACCAACCTGGTTCTGGCCTCCATCCGGGATGGACAGAAGATTCCGCTTCGAATGACGCCTCTGATTTTTATTTCCACGATTTTCTCTCATTTCTGCGGAGCATCGGTCGGAAGAGAGGGAGCAGCCCTCCAGTTGGGAGGCAGCGTCGGAGCTTATATGGCAAAGCTTTTCCACCAGAAAGATGACAGCCGGAGAATTATGGTCATTTCCGGTATGGGAGCCGCATTCTCCGCTTTACTGGGGACCCCCCTGTCAGGAGCAGTCTTCGCTATGGAGATCACTTCTGTCGGCGTCATGTATTATCCTGCTCTTTTACCCAGTGTCATTTCCGCCTTGACCGCTCACAGAGTTGCCCTTCTTCTTCACCAGCCCCTGCCCAGATATGCGATCGGGAAGGTGCCGGAATTTACTTTTCTTTCCGCATTAAAAATCAGCCTGGTCGGGATCGCTTCCGGTCTGGCTGCTGTTCTTTTCATCCTGGCATTAAGAGAAGCCGGGAAATACGCTGGCAGCCTGGTCGGAAATAAATACCTCCGTGCCTTTGTCATCGGCTGTATTCTTCTTGGCCTGACCCTTCTCACAGGTTTTCTTGAGAAGACGCCTCAGCAATATAACGGGGCAGGCATTGATATGATCGAGCAGGCCATCTTGGGAAATTCCCCCTGGTATGCCTTTCTCATGAAAATCCTGTTCACAGCGCTCTCTATTGCCGCCGGCTACAAGGGTGGTGAAATTGTTCCTTCCTTCTTCATCGGAGCGACACTGGGCGCTGCCATCGGACCACTTCTCGGCTTAAGTCCGGCACTTGCTGCCGCTGCCGGTATGGGGGCTGTCTTCTGTGGTGTCACCAACTGCCCCATGACCGGTCTGGTCTTCCTCTTTGAACTCTTCGGCTTCAAGGCCATGCCCTTCTTCCTCCTGCCGATCGCCATAAGTTATGTGGCAAGTTCCTACTACAGCTTGTACAAGACGCAGGACTTCCACTTCAAAAAATACATTTGATCACAGTGACAAAAAGTCCTGCCACATGGTATGCCGTGTGGCAGGACTTTTTTCACTCATTTCATACATTCACCTGATCCGGAAAATATCAGGCCTCAGTTCATCCGCAAGGCATTCACAAAATCACGGATCACGGAGTTATTGTCGGCCGGTCTATATTCCATAAAAACCTTATTCCGGATAGAGAAATCCAGTGACACCAGGATCACTTGATCCAGGCCATGCACAGTTGTCAGGGGAAGGATGGCATATCCCCTCTTCTGCAGGACTTGCAAGAGCTGATCCATCAGCATCTTCCGGGTCTCGATCTTTGCGATCGGTTCTCCGTAGATGGCCTTCATCTGATCACTCAATGTGGTTTTATACCAATCAGAATCAGACTTTGTGATAAAGATCTCGTTTTTTAAGATGGCCGAAATACTCTGATACTTCTTCCAGAGATCTCTGTGAATAAAAAGTGCGGACCCGCTTTCATAGATCTTCGCAGACATAAATTCGCTCGAAGACTCTTGAGCGGAAGAATAGAGGACCGCATCGATGGCGTGACCGGCCAGCTGTTTTTCCAAATTAGAGAGATTGTCAAAGCTGAAGCTTACCGTGACATCCGGATGATCTTCCTGGAAACTCCGTATTCCGGGGAATTCCAGATACTCCTGCATAGCAATGCCGACACGGATCTCCTTCCCGCAATTGCTCCGAATCTCCACGAGAAGCTTTTGATAATCATCTTCAATCTGTCGAAGGCCCCGGTAGAGCTGACGGCCGGACGGCGTCAGAAAAGCCTTTCTATGCTCCCGGGCGAAGAGATCAAATCCCACCTCTTCTTCCAGGTTGGAAATATACTTGCTCATCGTGGCCTGAGAAATATTACACTCATCCGCTGCCTCTGAGAAATTTTCCAGTTCTGCTGCCCGAAGGAAATATCTGATTTTATTTAGATCCATAATGGACCTCCCCTACCTGCAAAATTGATTCTTCTCATATGTTGCAATCATTCAAAGTTTGAATATAATCTATCGAATATTATATCATTCCACCATAAAAAAGAGGGAAACCTTGAAAAAACTCGAGGAAATGTGCTTTTCAGTTCTTTTTTCAGTTCTTTTTTTCAGTCCTTTTTTCAGTTCTTATTTCGTTTCGGTTTCTGAAGACAAGGGGCTGTCCTACTGATTTCCTGCAGTTACTTTAAGCTTTATGCCTCGTTTGCCGGATCTTCTTCTTTCTCTTTTGCCGGATCTTCTTGTGTCTCTTTTTCCTGTTCCACTTCTTCCAGGAAATAGAGCCTGGAGCTTGCGTCCTTGAAGACACGGACATTGTTGATCCCGCTTCCGATATAGGCCTGAGTCAGGGGCTTTCCATATTCGATCAGGCTGTCTCCATAGGCATAGGAATCTTCCTTTTCTCCATCCAGATGATAGAATCTGGCGATCAGATTATGCACCAGGGAATCCTGCTTGACATGGATGGGCAGGCCGACCGTATTCACCAGATCTCCGAAGGTCTTCACATTGACCTGAATGGGCAGATTCGAGAAATGATATTTCTTGTCCGGATCCAATCCCCTTGCCACATAAGTAAGATGCGGATCCGAAGGATGGATCTCCTTTTCTGCCACCATTGCCACGGCCTGTTTCCGATCCGGGCTTACAATGGTCCAGGTAATGATATTATCCGACTGGCCCTCTCCTCCTGCCGGAGACATAAGGCCTAAGGCCCTGCCAAGATCCGAAGCCCGGTTTCCTGCAGCCAGGGACTCACTGGTCCGGTAGAAGTCACCGAACTGCAGTGTCTTACGATACTTCTTATAGATACTGATCTGCACGGCAATGGCCTGACAGTCTTCCTTCGACATATCGCAGAGATTACATTCATAGCCCAGGTTCCCAAAGAAGGCCACATTGGCCCTGGTCTCCATCGGAGTTACCCTTAAGGTCTGGTGATTCGGCACGGCAGAAACATGAGAAGTATAGGTAATCTGGGGATAGCCGTAACTGTAGCCGTTCTGGATATCCATACGGGAAACCGCATCCGTATTATCGCTGGCCCAGATCTGAGAGAAGAAACATAGAGCGCCCAGATCAAAGCGGCAGCCGCCGGAAGCGCATCCTTCCCAGAGAATGTCCGGAAAAGCTTCTGTCAGATTCTTCATCAATTGATAGACACCCAGCATATAACGGTGCAGGGTCTCGCCCTGACGGTCCGCAGGCAGATACTTCGAATAAATATCCGAAACGATCCGATTCATATCCCACTTGACATAATCGATCTCTGCCGACTGCAAAACGGCTGAAATTGCCTTGGTAATATAATCCACTACGGCCGGATTAGCGAAGTCCAGAAGTCTCTGGTTTCTTCCTTCCGCATGATCCTTTCCCGGGATGTCCATGGACCAGTCCGGATGAGCCCGGTAGAGGTCCGAATCCACATTGACCATTTCAGGTTCGATCCAGATTCCGAATTTCAGGCCAAGTTTATGAATCTTATCCGAAAGTCCCTTGAGTCCTCCCGGAAGTTTCTTGGTATTAACCTGCCAGTCGCCTAAGGCACGGTGGTCGTCCGATCTCTGTCCGAACCAGCCGTCATCCATGACAAAAAGCTCCACGCCGGCTTCCTTGCCCTTCTTGGCAAGCTTTAAAAGTTTTCCTTCATCGATATCGAAGTAATTGGCTTCCCAGCTGTTCAGAAGAACCGGCCTTTCCTTATTTTTCCACACGCCCCGGCTGATATGCCGTCTGACAAAGTGGTGCATATTCTGTGACATGCCATTATAACCCTGGTCCGAAAAGGTCATTACAGCTTCCGGTGTCTCAAATTCCTCACCGGGATTCAGATGCCAGGAAAAATGATCCGGATTGATGCCGCTCACAAAACGGGTCTTTCCGAAAGAATTCACATCGAAGGCTTCGTAGTGGTTGCCGGAATATATGAGATTAAAGCCATAGACTCTGCCCCGGTCTTCATCCGCCAGGGGCTCAGCCATAAGAACCAGAGGGTTGGACCGGTTGGAGGAAGTGCCGGTGAAGGAAGAATTGACAAACTTTCCTGCAGTCAGTATGGTCTCATATTTTCCCATTTCCTTGATCCAGCCGCCATGGAAGGATGTGATCTGATAACCGCTGGCCGGGAAATCCAAAAGATTGGACAGGGCCCGGGTCAGGGTGACCTCAGTGCTGCTTGCATTGATAAATTTGGCTGACCGGCTGATGACATCGCAGTCCTCGTAAACGTAGTAATGGAGTTCTACGATATAACCCGCATTCCGATCCCTTAGGGAAAGCAAAAGATGGTCTACCTTTCCGCCATCGGCGGGATCGCCGTAGGAAGAAGGCAGGGTCCGGAAAGGCTCCTTATGATCCAGGATCTCATGGGAAAGATAGACCAGATCCAAAGTCGAACTCCCATCGGCCGCAAGGATCCCGAATTGAGGCTCCCGGATGTCGCCCTTGCCGTAAGCGGATGTCTCCATGGAGAGATCTTCCAGAGACAGCTCCGGATGGTCATTCTGATAGAGGATGGAGTTCCCGTGCGCATTGGTATGGGATTCTTCCAGATGACTGGTCTCATCCACATGGATCTTCCTGCCATAATAGAGATGCTCCAACTGACCGGTCGCAGTGGTCCGAAAGAGATAGCTGGTATGGCCGGTCTCCAGGACAAAGTTCAGAAGAGTCAGGGTTTTCTCCTGCTTTTCCTCGTCATTGCCCTTTCCTGTGTTTTCTCCGGAGATCGTCTGCTTGGTTTCAAAAATGCGAATCATAGGCTTATTTCCTTCCTATTACTCCCGAAAGCCATCCTTTAGAATGCCCTGAACCTTGGACTCATTATAAAAATGCAGGACCACTGCTCCAAGGAAGCAGAAGGCGATTGCGAAAAAGGCTGCAATTCGGTAGCCGAGTCCTGTAGCTACGCTGATGGTACCGAGAGAGGTGAATAAGAGAATGGACAGGGACTGACCCATCTTCATAGAGAAGTACGGGCAGCGAAGAACATTCCGTCATGGTTCTCTCCGGTAACAATATAATCGGATTTTGCAATATCTGCAACAATGGTCTGCGGAATAATTCCAAGGATTGCCATAGGAAAGGCTGCAACCAGGACAACCAGGACACCGCTTACGATTCCGGGCACATGGAAGAGGCCGGACAGGCCGGTGATGAGGAAGACAAAGCACATACCAAGGAAGGCGAAAACAACCATTTTCTTCTTGGCAACCTTCTGCATGATGATATTGACCGGTACATAGCAGACCACCGAAAGGAAGGTCATTGCGATGTAGAGAAGGGAGCTGAAACTCTCCGGCAGTTTCATAAGAACCGTTACGTAGTGAAGAAGTCCGGTCTGGAACATGGTAATACCGATCCAATAGCAGATATCGGAAACGACGAAGATCCGGAATTCACGGTTGGAAAAACACTTACTCAGAGAACGGAAGGCATTGCCCTCGGTCGGATGGACTTCGACATAGTCCATTTCCTTAATGGTCAGGGTCGGAACCAGGCAGCAGACCATGGCGATCAGAGCCATGACAATGAAAACGATCCGCATCGCCCAGACTCTGCTTCCTACCATGGGTGTGATAGCGGACCAGATGGTCGGTGCCATATAGCCCAGAGCGGAACCGAAAATAAAGGTAAAGGAAATTGCTGTCGAAATATTCGCCAGGGTCTTCTCATCTCTGGAAAGCTCGGCGATCAGTGCATTGTAAGGCGTGCAGTAAATCGTCATGAAGAGATAGAACAAAAGCATCATGACAAGAACCCAGATTCCATTGATGATTCCGTTACTGCCCAGCTTCGATGCAACCGGATTTCCGGGTGCCGGGCAAATATAGACCATAATGGTGATCAGTGCCAGAGGGATAGCGGCCTTCTTCATAAAAGGAATCCGGCGGCCCTTAGGGTTTTTGCTCTTGTCCGACAGGTTGCCGATCCAGGGGTCGGTGATGGCATCAAAGACACGTCCCAAGGCATAGATGCCGCCGATAACGGTGAAAACGCCGAGGATCACACGTCCCTGAGGAATGAAGTAAAGCATTCCTTCGGAAACCGAGACCTGGTCCGGCTGATAAAAGGATTCAATAAAGTTGGTAAGAATGGCAGACATCAGGGACCAGCCCAGCTGTCCGATGGCAAAGAACCAGATGATTTTTTTGGTGACAGGTTTCAGATTCATATTTCCCTCATTTCTAAATTAAAATGGGTTTTCTCCCATTTTCTTTTCTTTATTTAAACCGGTCGCACTTGCATTATTTTCATACAAGGCAATTCCTTCAAATCGGTCTACATTTTACTATCACTGCTTCGATTTTAATCCCATAGCAAGTTTCACAACATTATAGGCGCCGTTATAGAGACCGATGGAATTGTTCAAGCGGATGGCATCGCACATTTGTGCAAGCATATTGTCGTCCTGGAGGAAGATATCCAGCATCTGCAGTGTATGAGGGATATCCCGACACTCCAGCGTTCCGTCTCCCATCTCAGAAGAATGGATGGCGCCCCACATCTCATGCTTTCCGACCCGGCGGATGAAAAGCTTGGGAACCGGATAGAAAGCCAGCTCACTCGGCTTTGTCACCAGGACATCACAGCTTCTCATAAGAAGGTTTGTGATGTAGACCGCTTCGAAGATGTCCTTATGATAAAAGGCATGGATGCCATCGACTTCGCCATCGATCGCATCTGCAGCAAAAGCGGAAGCTTTTTTAAAGTCTTCAAAGTGTTCGGTCGCCAGATCTTTCATCTCGGGCAGGGCCTTTACCATGTCCTCCCAGACATTTTTGTAATCGCCGACATTCACATAGAGGGCGGCCTTTTGGGTCCGGATCAGAGGCAGTAAGTACTTGATAATGGCTTCGAAGATCTCCTTCTGCGCTCCTGCTCCTCCGATGGTCAGAAGGAAGCGCATAGGCTTATTTTCTTTCTTTCTCGCCATACGTTTCTGACAATCCGAATCAATATTGGAAACCAGCTCATGATCAATATAATGCCCGGTGTAATACAGAGCATTGTTCGGCATGGGATGATTGACCTTGTCCTTCTGCATGCCATTTAAGATCTTATATCCCTGGTAAGAGTTCCTGGTTTGAATCGTATGAAGAGCTCCTTCTGCCAGATGCAGTGCCATGGGCCAGTTGTCGGGAATGGCATTGACCACATATTTCATATCTGCATGAATGGCAGCCTGAGCCGGCCAGACATGAGTTCCGATCAAGGGAATGTCTTTGGGGATATTTCGGAAAACGGGAACCATGAGTTCCGCATTCTTCTGATCTGCCGCATTGTAAGACAGAGCGCGAAAACCTTCATAATTCACGGGTTCCCAGACCAGCTTGTTGAAGAGGCCGATTTTCGACAGGCGGGATCCCAGGGAATAGAGATCGTTCTGATAGGAAATGACCTTGGTGCAGGTAGTCTCCGGGAAGGAATTTAAGTCCAGCCAGTATGGGGTATAGCCCAGGGCCTTGGCTGCCGATGCCATTGCCATACTGATCCGATAATGGCCGAATCCCATACGGATATTTCCGACAATGATTCCCTTTTCATGATCAAAAGTCTCCGGCGACGGACCATCCTCGATCCTGATATCCTGTACTCCGAGAGAATCTCCGATGACCGGATTCTTCCGAACGATCACAGGATAGTTGGTCTGACTGTCATCCCCGAATTTTTTCATATACTTCTTTTTGGATTTTACCGCTTTCCGATAGATCTTATCCGAAAGCTGATTGCCAAAAATTACACGCGACTTCTCTTCCATTTTTCTACTCAATTCCTTCCTACCGTATTTATTTCAGGATTTCCCCGATTTTATTTCAGGATTCCCCCAATTTTATTTCAGGATTCCCCCGATCATAAGTGACGTCAATTCGTCCAGTGCATCCTTATAGTGAATGTGATTCTTCCTTAAGGTATCATCCGACAGGAAACGCTCTACCGAAGCTTCAAAAGTCAGCTGGAAAACAACCTTATTGACCGGCCGGAAAATCCCTTCTTCCACGCCCTGATCTACAAGAGATAAAGTGGTTTCCCAGTCGCTTTCCAGACGTTTCCGTAAATGTCCGGTGACTCTCGGATACTTATCCTGTAAAGCATAGATCGAGCCGAAATCAATATCGGAATAGCTTACCGGCATAACCCCCAAAACCTGACGAAGTTTCTCCTCCGTAGAGAGATCCGCTTTCTGCAGGATCTCATTTTCATCCTTCTTTACCGAGTCGAAGAAATAATCAACCATAGTATAAAGCAGGCTCTCCTTGTCCCGGAAAACGGTATAAATCGTCTTCTTGGACATACCGAGTTCCTTCGACAGGTCATTCATTGTAAAACCAATGCCTTTTTTTCGGAATACCCGGATGGTGCCTTCCAGGATTCGAGCTTTGTTATATTCATCTTTTCCTGATAAAAATCCGCTCATTAATACCTCCCATCTATTTCGATCCGATTATTGAGGATCCTACAATACAATTCTTAAGGTTTCGGCCTCTGGATTCTTGCGACTTCGACCTTTGGATGCTTGCGGCTTCGGCCTTTGGATTCATATGGTTTCGACCTTTGGATTCTTGCGGTTTCCTTTCTTTCCCCTGCAGTCTGTGATTAAATGGATGCGTGCCGGAAACCAGTACATATATCCTTGGTTTCCATGATAGCATTCTGAACCAAGAGCTACAATATGGCGATTCATACAAGAATACCCCCTGGTAATTTGTGTAAAATTACCAAGGGGTGATTTTCTATCAGTATGAAAGGCAATCGTGGGCTGTCCGTGTGGAATTCAATGAGGCCTGCCTTTGTGAAATTCGATGAAGCCTGCCTTTTGGAATTCAATGAAGCCTGCCTTTGAGGTATTCAATGAAGCCTGCCTGAGTGAAATTCAATATATAAATTCTTTTTAAAATCATGCGTGTTTCATATCGAAAAAAAGCCTTTTTCAGCCCTAAAAATTCGATATATGAAATCTTTTTCATTTCATGCTATAAAAATGCCCTAAAAACACGCATCATATTCAAAAGATTTCATATATCGAATATTTGTCCTGAAAACGGCCTCAGGAGACGCTGGGAAAGCGCATCATATTCAAAAGATTTCATATATCGAATATTTGTCTTGAAAACAGTCTCAGAAGGCGCTGGAAAAGCGCATTGTTTTCAAAAGATTTCATATATCGAATATTTGTTTTAAAACGTGCTCGACATCATGCGAGGCCACTTGCAATCATTTCACAGGGGTCATAAGAGAGCAATCACTCCTGCCATATTGCCACGTTTTCCGCCGCTGGCACGATGGGAAAAGAGTTTGTCTGCATGTTCTTTGGTGCAGAGTCCAAGAATATCAATATTGCAATCTCTGCAGCCCAGATCCAAAAGGGTGACTCTTACGGCCTCCCAGAGATTCAATTGATAATGTCTTCCATCCTCTGCCAGACGACCCGGGGTCAGGATCTTGTTGGATTTAGATAAGGAAAACTCCTGCCGGAAGGCCTCTGCCACATCTTCTGACACTTCATAGCAATTCGGACAGATGGATGGGCCAACAACGGCGATGACATCCGCCGGATCTGTAGCAAAATGCTCTTTCATCATCTGAAGGGCTCGCCCGGAGATTCTTCCCACGGTCCCCCTCCAGCCGGAATGAACGGCTGCAACAGCACGATGTTTCGGATCATACAGAAGAACCGGCTGACAGTCCGCAACAAAAACCGACAGAACCAGACCCGGCTGATTCGTCACAAGACCATCCACATCCCTATAGTCCTTGGGGCGCGTCAGGCCCTTTCCGGCATCTTCCTTAGTCACCAGGCGGACATTTCTGGTATGAGTCTGGTCCGTCAAGACAAATCGTTCCGGTCCAAAACCGATGGTCTCTCCCAAACGGCGGAAGTTCTCCCGGACATTCTCCTCTTTGTCGCCACGGGTAAAGCTTAGATTTAAAGAGGACAGATATCCTTGACTGACCCCGCCTTCCCGGCTGGTAAAGCCGTGGACCAGGCCCGGCTCTGCCGAAAGAAGGGAACTCTGGATCAAGGGTACAGACCCTCTCCGATTGATTACAACTGACATAAAATGAAAACCAAGTCGAACACACCGTTCAGATGTATCGATCATAGAATATTGAAACAACGGCCAACGTCAACGAACAATCCATCAACAAAGCTTTGACAAAATCCATCAACAAAGCATTGACAAAAATCCATCAACAAAACTTTGACAAAAATCCATCAACAAAACTTTGACAAAAATCCATCAACAAAGCTGTGACAAAAATCCGTCAACAAACACTGACAAATGTTCCCAGCTTACAGGCTGTCAATAAAGCGGTGGAAGGCTTTCTGTCCTTCTTCCGTGAATTTATAGACACCGGCATCTTCAAGAACCTGGCAGAAGACCTTACCGATCTCCTGCTCCAGGATCCGGTCTACATTTTCCTCTGTGACCTCAATTCCCTTTGCCTTGTAGTCAGAAAGAAAGCTCTCGACCCAGTCTGCGTGCTTATCGATCATCTCATTCTTTCGAATGCCATCGATATCTCCACGGACCACATAAGGTCTCATCTCTTCCATTTCCTTCTTCAGGCGGGAAGGCAGAACTGCCAGACCCATGACTTCGATCAGGCCGATGTTTTCCTTCTTGATGTGATGAAGTTCCTGTCTCGGATGATAGAGTCCCATGGGGCGATCCTCTGTCGTCAGATTGTTCCGAAGAGCCAAATCCAGTTCGTACTTCCCGTCCCGCATTCTGGCAATCGGAGTGATGGTATTGTGAGGCTCGCCATTGGTCTCGGCAAGAATCATAGCATCCTCATCCGTATAGGATCTCCAGGCCTTCAAGATGTGATCGGCAAGTTCAATGACCCGATTATCATCCTTACCGTCCAAACGGATCACGGACAGGGGCCATTTGACAATGCCGGCCTCGACATCCTCAAAACCGGGCACAGTGAACTTTTCTACAACCGGTGCCTTCTCCATGGCAAATGTATACCGTCCGCCCTGGAAGTGATCATGCGTCAGAATGGAGCCACCGACGATGGGAAGGTCTGCATTTGATCCCAAAAAGTAATGGGGGAACTGCTTTACAAAGTCAAAGAGCTTACGGAAAGTTGCCTTCTCGATCTTCATCGGAGTATGCTGACCGTTAAAGACGATGCAGTGCTCATTGAAATAGACATAAGGAGAATACTGGAAGCCCCAACGGCTGTTATTGATTGTCAGAGGAATGATCCTGTGATTTTCTCTGGCCGGATGATCGACTCTGCCGGCATAGCCCTCGTTTTCCATGCAGAGCTGGCACTTGGGATAAGCGGAATTCTTAGCTTTCAGGGCAGCTGCAATGGCCTTGGGATCCTTCTCCGGTTTCGACAGATTGATCGTGATATCCAATGTTCCATAATCGGTATCCACCTTCCAGCGGAGGTCCTTTTTCACGCGATCGGTCCGAATATAATTCGATGCCCGGGAGAGATCATAGAAATAATTGGTGGCATCTTCCGGCGACTTCTTGTATTCCTCGAAGAAACGGCGCTGAACCTCTGCCGGACGTGGGCAGAGACAGTTCATGATCTTGGTATCGAACAGATCCCGGTAAACAATGGAATCCTCAATGATATGACGCGCTACTGCTTCGTCCAGGAGGTCCTTTAAGACATCTGCCAGAACGATCGATTGAAGATCACAATCCGGATCCGTATACTCATCCTCATGGAAGAGATCCAGAAGGAGATTTGTGGAATAGATCCGCTCGCATTCCGGTGTCAGACCGCTGTTGATACCATATTGAACCAGTTTCTTTATGCTTTCCTGTAACATGTTTTCCCTCTTCTTACTACAGATTTCTCATTACTCTGATGATCACAGTATCAAGACCTGCCAAAGCATACTTGTATACCAATGGCAGCCCAAACAATATCATCCATATTTTAGGACTTCTCGCCAAAGCATACTTGTATACGAATGGCAGCCCAAACAATATCATCCATACTTTAGGACTTCTCGCCAAAGCATACTTGTATACGAATGGCAGCTGAGCCTTTCTTATCATAGCACAGACCCGACGGCAATTATGCGGTTGGATCTTGCAAAAACACGCATTTCCAAAAGAAGGCCGAACCTTTATCACAAGCTGCAGGGCCATACCGGTTTTCTTAACTTTCCAACTCCCGCCCCTGTAATCGATCATGCCATACGATGGCTCATCTGATACTTTCTCTTATCTTCCTGCATAGCCTGATCAGCCTTTCGAATCCCTGCCTTTACCTCCATGCCATGGCTGACCCAGGCGGATCCGATCGCCATGGAAGGAGTGGCCGGATCGGTCTGCAGTTCCCGCAGGGAACGCACCATATCCAGGAATTTTTCTTCGCTCTTTTCACTGACCAAGGCAAGAAATTCATCGCCTCCGATCCGGTAGATATTCTGTCTCCCGAACAGGTCCGACAAGATCTGGACGGCTCTTCTTAAGACTTCATCGCCTCCCATAAAGCCTTGCCTGTCATTGATCTCCTTCATGGAATTCAGATTGCAATAAATGATCCCGGCTGATTGATCCCTGGTCTGAATCCTCTGCAGGCATTTCAGCATATCTTCTCTCTTCTTTGCCCCGGTCGTCTTATCATATTTCTTCAGATCCTCCAGACGGTCCATCAGAATATGGTTTGATACTTTTACGGAAATAAAGAAAGCGACATTCTGCATGACTTTTCGGATATCAACCGTTTCACTCGGCGTGAAATTATGAATACCCATGAGACCGATGGCCTCTCCTCCGGAATAGAAGGGAACTGTCATCATATTGCGGATGCCTTCCTTCTTCATGATCTGGTAATTGACCGGAAAGCGATCCCGAAGCTCTTCAATATCTTCGACCAGACTCAGATGAGGAGATCCGTTCTCAATCCCCCAGCCCCGGCTAATCTCCGGATTGACCTTGGATCCCAGCTTTTTTAAGAGAGGCTCAACTCCGGACGCACACCATTCGAAGGAATTCCGAATGAGAGGGCCTTTCTTCTCTACGATATAGATCCGGTCAGGATGGATCACATGGCTCAATTCCTCCAGCACTCTCTGCATGGCTCTGGAATAATCAGCATCCATATCGAGTGTCCTGCAGATCTGTAAGATCAGCTTATCCGTATTCTGGTTTCGAAGCAGAGCCTTTCGGTCGGACTGGGTATCTTCCACCGGCTGGAAGGAGAAAACCGAACAGCCGGGGATGCCGATCGGAGCAACGGTCAGATGATACCAGCGATCCGTCAGACGGTCGAAATAGTGGCTGTCCGATTTCCGCCGATAGACAGAGGCCCGGGAAGCAGATTCGATCCAGGAGGGATCCACTGATCCGAAGACTTCCGAATGCGTATGACCGATCAGTTTCTTTCGTTCCCGTCCGATCAGCTTGCAATAGGCATCGGACATATCCAGATAAAGAAGGTCCTCCGGAATGCTTGTATCCGGTTTCAATACACTCCGATAGATCACATAGACAACCGGAAGATCATGACAGAAATCCGGAATGACAAGCTTCTGAGAGGAGATCCTATCATCCCCCTCTCCCTCAGCGGTCGGCGTGACCGTCCAGGACTGGATGATCTTCTGATACTGCTGCCACTGGCGCTGAAATTTCCCGAGATCATCTGTCAGAGTCGGACGGACTTCTGACCTTAAATCCTCGACGACAGCGGAAATGGTACGGCTTAAAGGCAAAAGCCCGAGACTTAAGGCTGCTCCTTTTAAATCATGAGCGATCACAAATGCCTGCTGCCACTCACTGTTGTCAATGGCGTTTTCAAGCCTTCGAAGGGCATCATCCTGGCTGAATTCCAGGAGCAGCTTATAATAGAAATCCTTATCTTCAAGAACCCTTCGAAGCCCTGCTTTGGTATCTGCTCCCCATTGATCCAGATAATCACAGACACTTCTCAGATTATTGTCCATCGGCGGTATCCCTCCTTTCAAAAGCTTCCGCCAGCTTATAAAAAAGATGGTCCGGTTCGATCGGTTTCTCGATATAACCATCCATTCCGGCCCTTAAGCAGGATTCTTCCGTCCCCTGAGAGGCATCCGCCGTAAGCGCCAGAATCGGGATCGTCTTCGCATCCTCCTGATTGAGATTACGGATCTCTCTGGTACATTCCTTTCCATCCATGACAGGCATCATAAGATCCATAAGGATCGCCTGGAAATGATAAGCTCCCTGGGTACGGAAGAGATCCAGAGCCTCTTGTCCATCCGTTGCCAGTTCATAATGAATGCCCTTGGTCTTCAGGATCTTCATGATGACTTCTGCATTGATCCGGTTATCTTCGACCAAAAGCACATTCTTTCCGTAAAGGACCTGTTCCTCATAGGTCTCAGCATGATAAGAAGCCAGGCGGACCTGTTCATCCGTCGCCAGAGGGAAGGTAAAGTGCAGGATGAATTCCGTTCCATGCCCTTCTTCGCTGATACAGGAAATGTCACCATCCATAATAGAGGTCAGAGTCTTAACGATATAGAGACCGAGGCCGTTTCCACCTTCTCCGCCATCCGGATTCTTTCCTTCCTGCTCAAAAGGCAGATACATTCTCTTCTGGAAGTCCTTACTCATACCGACGCCATCATCCCTTACCGTGAAAGTATAGCGAGCTGTACTGCCCGCATAACGGACATTAACGCCGAGGCGGATATGTCCTCCCTTCTTGGTATATTTCAGGCTGTTCTGAAGCAGATTTACAAGCACTCTCTCCAAATGCTTTGCATCTGCCATGACCACCCTGTTGACGCTGCCGGTAACCTGGATCTGAAAATCCCGTCCCATCTGCTTCATCTGAACGGCCATGACCTTTTCGATATTATCTACAATCGTTTTTTCCCGGATCGCAGAGGAGACCGAAACGATCTTTCCGGCATGGATCTGACTGGTCTCCAGGATCTCCTCAATTAATCCTAAGAGATATTTACTGGATGCTTCCACCTTGCCAAGATCCTCCGCAAGGTCCTCCGGAAGATCCGGCTTCTGGAGGTCAAGCTGGGTCAGGCCGAGGATCGCTGTCAGAGGCGTCCGCATATCATGCGACATATGAGACAGGAAGCTCTCCTTTTCCCTTCCTTCTTCCACTGCTTTCCGAAGGGCTCTGGACAATTCCTCCACCTGTTCCTGGTCATCGATCTGCTTCGTCGTATCCACGAAAGTCAAAACCAGGCCCTGGATCTGTCCGTCTGTATTCTTGCCGGTATCCGGGTCTGTGATATGACTCCGGTAAGGAGCAATCCGGATGAGATAGGTCTTTCCTGAAGTCGATGCGCAATGCTCTTCCATCGCTTCTTCGGTCTCCAGGACCTGTCGGCATTGATTCAAAAGGTCGACCGTGGCGAAACTGAAGGTCAGGTATTTCAAGGATCTTCCGACATCCTGCTCCCCGATATTGAATTCCGATGCGATATATTCGGTGAACTTTCGGATATTCAGATTCTTATCGACCATGATGATTCCGATCAGAGTCGTTGACAGGAAATTGGCCATATCATCATTCAAGTCTCCCAATTCCTTGACCTTGGCCTGATATTCACTGTTTACGGTATAGAGCTCTTCATTGACCGACTGCAGCTCCTCATTCGAAGACTGTAATTCCTCATTGGAAGTCAAAAGCTCTTCATTTGCCGCCTGAAGTTCGGCATTGACCGATTCCAGTTCCGAAACCGCCTGTTTCAGCTTGTCCCGGGTACCACGAAGCTCGGTCTCAAGATTTGCGATCCGCTCGGATGCTGCCGTGTCGATCTTAAAATCCTTCACTTCTCCGCTGACTTCCTGATTGCCCTGTATGAAAACAATGGCGGTATAGTCCGTATTCCTGCCATTCTGATCGAAAACCGGCTGGGCAACCAAGGTAATATATTCTTCCTTCCCATCGGACTGGAAAGGAACCTTATCATAGGCAACCCTGGCCTTTTTGCTTCGGCTTTCCCGAAGAGCTGTCGAGACCGCGATTTTCAGATCTGACCGCAGCAGCATGAAGATATCCAGTGTTGCCAGTCCGACCGGGATCGAGAGAAATTTAGAACAATCCCCGTAGGTCCGGATCAGTTCATTTTTCCCGTCCAGAAGAGCTGTCGCCGGCATCAGATTCTCCAGAATGCTGGTATTCAGTTCATTGGAAGCCACCTGCTCCTCAGATTCTTCTTCCGTGCCCTGATCTGCTACCGGTTCCAGGTTGGTCTCTATACTTTGAAGACTGTAGCCCAATTCCTCGTGGGCAGGCGCCTTGCCGGAAACATTATGAATGAAGATCTTCTCATTGGGGCAGACTGTGCGGAAGACATCATCATAATCCGTGACGGATTCCGATTTTCCAAGGAAGAGATATCCATGGTCATTCAGAGCCCGATGAAAGATCGAGAAAAGATTCTTCTGCAGGACCGTCTGGAAGTAGATGAGGACATTCCGGCAGCTGATGAGATCCAGTTTTCCGAAAGGGGGATCCTGGAAGACATTATGCTTGGCAAAAATGATCATCTGACGGACATTTCGCCGAACCTGATATTTATTGCCCTTACGGACAAAGAAGCGGGACAGACGACTGATGGAGACGTCTTCAATGATATTATCGCCATAGGTCCCCTTCATGGCGGTTGCAATGGCATCCGAGTCCAGATCCGTTGCAAAGATCTTCACCTTCCTGTGAATATTTAATTCTTCCATGGCTTCCAGGAAGAGAATGGCGATCGAATAGGCTTCCTCACCGGTCGAGCAGCCGGCTACCCAGACCCGGATCTGCTTGGACTGAGGCGCCTCTTTCAGGATCAGCTTAATCACATTTTCTTTCAGAACATCGAAATAATCACTGTCCCGGAAGAAGGAAGTGACACCGATCAGAACCTCCTTGGCCAGAAGCTTGGCTTCGTCGGGATTGTTGTTGAGATAGTTGACATAGGCCTGGAGATTAGGATTATGGGTGATCACCAGCCGCCGCTCGATCCTTCGTAAGATCGTCGTCTGCTTATAATAGGTATAGTTGATATTGGTCACATTCCGAAGAATGGAGAAGATCTGGGCCATGAGATCCTGATCCGAGAGCTTTAATTTTGCACTGTCATCAACCATGGAAGATGCGATATGGGCCATTTCCCTGGCAATGGACTCGGGATTCTGCACCAGATCCGCAAAACCGGTTGCGATCGCATTTCTTGGCATGCCGTCGAATTTCGCCGATTCCGGAGACTGAACGATGATCATGCCATTTTGATCTTTGATAAAACGTATCCCATTCGTTCCGTCAGATCCCGTGCCCGAAAGGATGACTGCAACAGAACGATTCCCGAAGGAAAACGCCATGGAGCGGAAGAAAATATCGATGGGATGATTGATAAGCTGGGTATTGTATTCATGCAGGCGAAGGATGTCGCCCTGGACTTCCACATCGAAACGGGGCGGGATCATGTAGACATGATTTTTTTCCAGTTTCATCCCGTCCTCGATCTCTACCACCTTCATATTGGTATATTTCCCAAGGATCTCGGTCAGAAGGCTCTTATGATCCGGTGCCAGATGCTGTATGATCACAAAGGCCATACCGGTATTGGAAGGCAGGAAGGTCAGAAACTGCTGGAGAGCCTCGAGCCCTCCGGCACTGGCACCGACTCCAACCAGACAATTCGGCCTTGTCACCAGGCCTGTATTTTTCATTTCTCTTTCATACTCCATAAAACACCCTCTTTTCTACCAATTCCATCCGGATCCGACATCTGACGATCCGGACCGGTTTTCATTCCCTGGTCGGAATGATCGAATCGGTCTATATTTCACCCGAATCAAAAGATTCCTTGTCGCTTTCCGTCAGGAGGATACCCTTCTTCTCCCGACGGGCCAGATAGAGGTTCTTCTCTGCCCGGAAAATAAGATCTTCGATATCACCCTCCCCGTAAACTGCACCAATTGCCACTCTGATCTGACAGGCAACAGCACCATGCATAGCCAGGATACTTTCCGCCGCATTCCGAATCAAGTGCAGACGCCCTTTCAGAGTCTCTTCGCTGATCTGATCCAGAATTGCGATAAATTCACCGCCGTCATAATGGAACAGCAGATCTTCTTTTCGAAAACTGTCCTGAAGAATCTGCCCCAATTCCCTTAACAGGCCTTCTGCCTTCTCTTTTCCGATCAGATCCTGCAGCTTCCTGTAATTCAGGATTTCTATTGCGGCCAATGCCCCTGCTCTGCAGCCGGCCAGCTGCTCTTCAAAATACCGGCGGTTTCTTAGACCAGTCACCGGATCGATATATTCCTTGTCCTGTTGAAAAGTCGGCAGGGCAATGTGCCGTTTACTCGTAAGAGCCTCATTCTCTACCCGGACCTCCGCCTCCAGGCAGTACTCTTTGCCTTGGAAAAGGAGCGGATGTGCAAGCATGAGATAAGTCCCGTCAGCCCTGTGCTGAATCGCAATTTCCTTGCCTCCTCTTGCCATAGCTCTTGCAGCCAGACAATCCCTGCAGCGTTCGTTCATCCCCCAATGCTTCCAGCAGAAACCATCTTCCATATTCTCGGGATCGCTGCGAAAAGGTTCTACAATACTTCGACTTGGTACATTTACAATATGGACCTTATCAAAAATCTTCTCATACTCCGCCATGCGAAATTCCAGTTCCGCTGAAGTCAGTTTCCAGGACGATGTCTCATCGATCTCTACCCGGCCGACCGTTACCGCCAGGAGCCGGTACTGCGAATAGGTCTCCTTTCGGCTTGCCGATCCGTATCCGACTTTGGTCAGTATGGCATGCCCGTCAATCTCATGAATCCGGTCGATCTGCCGCATACACTGTTTCATCCGTTCATCGAAATTTGCCCTGGAGGGCGCAGTCTTTCGAAGGATGGCAAAAGTCCCCTTCTGCACGCGGGCTACCGTACAATTCTCCTGAAAAGAAATCTGAAGGATGTCTGCGATCTTAAGGATCAGGTTCTCTGCAGAAAGCATGCCGAAAGAATCATAGATTCTGTCATAGGAAGGGAAAAACAGTATGCCGAGACTATAATCTTCCCGATTTTTCTGATAGTTGTCCTCGTAGGCGGATAAGGCAGACAGGAATCCCTGGATGGACAGAAATCCCGTGACAGGATCCTTCATCAGGTTTGCTTCCGCTGCCCTGGCCTTGGGCAGAAGCTTATCCGCATCAACAAAATAACCCATCAGGCCGACAATCTTACCGTCTTTGTAGACCGGGAACTTTGTCGCCTGAATATTCCTTATGATCCCATTTAAAACATTCTGGCCGGGGACGGAATAAACCGTGCTTCCCTGCGTGATCACTTTCAGCTCGTCTTCTTTGTATAAGCTTCCGTCAATATGCCAGCCCTGGTCCTCGTCTGTTTTCCCTATGATCTCCTTTTCCGAATCAAAGCCATAGAAATTCAGGAAGGATCTGGAAGCTCCGAGAAATCTCCTCTCCCGGTCTTTCCAGAAGAAGTGGATCCTGGACTGCTCCATCAGAGCCGTAAAAAGAAGATGCTCCATTTCCATGCGGTTACCGAGTTTTTTTTCTTCCCTTGCCAGACTGCCCCAGTCATCCTGCCAGAGCAGGCGAACCAGATCTTCAGGATTCTCGGCAGCCGAAACAGCAGCAGGCTTAATACAGAAGAGGCAGGTCTCCTGATTGATGCCCGGGATCCGAACCCAGGTAAATTCCATCCATTGAATGGAACCGTCTTTCTGGATCATACGGTAAAGTGCGTTGAAACTGTCCCTTTTCAAGCGAATCATCTCTTGACTGATGCAGGAATAGCCGGAATTCTCCCGGAAACGATCCTGGTCCTTGAAGTAGATCCGGTTCCAGATCAACTCCAGAACCCGTTTCCCGATATAGGTATCTCCCGGATTCTCCCCATCCACTGAGGACTGGATCACCTGGATTTCCTGCTTTGTGGCATTGACCAGATAGATATCCTCATAAGACTGGATCAGACTTCGAAGAACCGGATCGAAACGGACGATGTCTCCCTTCTCCTCTCTCGTGGCATCCGTACATTCCACCAGGAGCATAGAGCCTGTGACGCTGTCTGCCAGTTTCTTCATTCGAATTCTGAGATAATGTCCCATGTAGAAGAGATAGGCTGTCTCGATCGCATTACTTAAGATCGCAGACCGGATCAATTTCAGAATTTTTTCACTGGTGAAGGACTGATTCCGATTCAGGGCATCTTCAATGCTCTTCTTTCCTGTCAGACCATTCTCCATCAGGATCTCTCGAAAGGCCTGATTCTGATAGTAGAGCCGGATCTGATCGTCATGGAAGGAGATCATCGCACGCGGTTCTTTCACATTTAAGTCGATCTGTCCGACTTCATCGAAGAAGTCTTTTTCCGCCTGATTTTCAAACACGAGATTTCGATTCTCTAATTTGATCAGTAACTGATCCAAGGGCAGGGGCCTGGAGTAGTAATAACCCTGAATTTTCTCACAGCCCATTTCCCGTAAAGCATCCAGCTGTTCCTCTGTCTCCACTCCTTCTGCCAGCGTGTGAACGCCCAGCTCCTTGGCCATCTGAATGACCGACCGCACGATGGCCAGAGACTTCTTACTGCCATTTAAGAGAAAACCGCGGTCCAGTTTGATCTCATCAAAATCAAAATCTTTCAGTGAATTCAGAGAAGAAAAAGCAGAGCCGAAGTCATCCATCCAGACTTCATATCCGGCATTATGAAAACGGCTCATCTGGTCCCGGATCTTCTCCGGGGCATCCATGACGGTCGTCTCCGTAAGTTCCACACAGATCCATTCGGGATGAAGGCCCTTCTTTTTTACCATGCTGCTGACCAGTTGGAAGGGATCCATCACATCAAAATCTCTTCTGGAAAAGTTCACGGAAACAGGAACGATGGCAAGTCCCCGGTCATAGCGTTCCTTTAACATGGAAGTCACCTGATCCACCACGTAACTGTCCAGTTTATAGGACAGATGCCTCTCCTCAAGAAGAGGAACAAAATCCGCCGGCGAGATCAGACCATATTTGGGATCATCCCAACGAGTCAAGGCCTCCAATGAGCAGACCATCCCATTCAAAGTCCGGATCACCGGCTGATAATAGATCTTAATATAGGAGTGTGAAATAGCTTCATCAATAGCAGATTGGATATAATGTCTTTTCTCCAGACTCTCCCTTAGCTCATTGGTGAAGTAGCACAGATAATGCATACTGTCATTTCGCAGCTGGTCGCAGGCTATCTTCGCCATGTCCAGATCCTCGGCTTGCAGATCTGTTTTCGCTACAACAAGAATCCCGGTCAGAAGGTTCAGGCTGAAGCTGTCCCTGAGATGAAATACCCTGTCATGGGCCAGACTGACCTTTTTCTCCAATCCTTCTATATCCTCTGAAAGGCAGGCAAAATGATCCGCCGACAGGCGAGCCGTCCCTTCCTTCCCGAAAATATCCGATAAGACCTCTGCGACATCTTTGAGACAGCGGTCGCCTTCTTTCATCCCAAAGGCTTCGTTATACATTTTGAAGCCGGAAATATTAAAATACAGAAGTACGGCCCTGCCCCGGTCCTCTTCTTCTTTTGCGCGATATGCCCATTCTTTCAAAAGACAAAGCATATACGACCTGTTATAGGAACAGGTGATATAATCTTTGTATTCGATCTCCTTATCCCTGATATGACCCATACCCTCTCCTGTCTGACAAATGTTTCCTTCGATTCGGAAGGAATGAACAGATCCGCTCCCGAGATCTTCGAACAAGGCAACCTCTGTCAGTTCTAAGCTTAAATGAAAGTTCGGATTTCCTGAATCAGGACCTCCGGCTCAAGCGGTTTATAAAGATAGGCATTGATACCGCTTTCCCGAAGCTCCGTTGACAGGCTCCTTCGAAGGGTATCCGCCGTGATTGCGATGACCGGAACGGTCTTTGCCTTTTCGGATGGAAGAGAACGGATCTGCCGCGTCGCTTCCAGACCGTTCATATTCAGCATCACGACATCCATGAGGATGAGATCGATCCGGTCTTCATTTTCCTGATATATTTTTAAGGTTTCCTGACCATCGCCGGCCAGAATCACACACATTCCGTAGCTTGTAAGAATGCGGGAGATCACTTCCTGATTGATCCGGTTGTCCTCTGCGAGCAGGATCCATTTGCCGGCCAGATCCGACATATTCCCCCAGCTTGCAAGGTTCTTCTCCCTTCTGCCCTCTTCCATTTCACAGGGGAAAGAGAGGGATATGCCGCCTGCTGTCATTCGATATGCCACATTGGGACTGCCCATAGCCTCAGCATAGAAGAAGAGACGAAGGAGACTGACCGAACGGTCATCCAGACCGACCGGCATGATGCCGATCCCTCGCTGGCGGATCATCCGATAGAGGGTCTTCATTTCCACAAAATGATCCTGGGTGAGAGCAGAATCCGTAAGTTCGGCTGAAAATTCAAATTGAATTTTTCCGTCTTCCCTGCCTAGCCTTTTTCCCTGCATGGTCACGGTGCTGTTGGGATTGGAATATCTTACAGCTACCTGGAGAAGAGAATTCATGAGAGAAAAAGCCTGCTTCCGATCGATCCGTACCGGAGTCCCCGATAGTTCCGCCAGGTAATTCCGCAAAATAACGTGCCGGTCCTGACATTCCTGCCGCATCTCGGCAAGAAGGCCCTCGATCAGATGATCTAATTCCACGTTTTCGGTCTCCCGGACGGACTTTTCCACATTCCGGAGATAGAGATCCATAATACCGGCCGTAGAATCCTTTAATTCTCTGCCCAAAAGTGAGATCCTGGCAAAGATCTGATCAACCTTCCCGGAAGCGGCGGACCGAAAGTTTTCTTCCCGCCCGTCTCTTACCAGGCCCTGCAGAGAATTCAGGGTGGTGCGGATCCGGTTGTCCAGATATTCCAGGAGGAAATCACGGTCGTCTTTGGACTGTGATTCTGCCGGCTTGCCTGTCGAATGATCCTTTGGCTTTTCTTCCGATTTTTCTAGAATCTTTTCCGAATCCATTTCACTCTTCCTCCTTGGAGCAGTCTCTTTCCTTTAAGCGATCACCCATTTTTATTTTTTAGCTCTCAAAGTCTGCATGTTTTCATATCTATTGGCGAGCTTTTGACCCTGTCATCATACTTTCCAGTCTAAATTCTCCTGATATCATTTTCAAGTCCGAAAACTTCCTCAGGATCCAGTCTCCTGGCCTCTCCTTCCGAGAGTTTCGGGTCTAAAACCAGGCTTCCCATCTGTAGTCTTTTCAAGGTCAGGACCTCCATGCTGACCGCTTCAAACATGCGCTTGATCTGATGAAATTTTCCTTCGTGAATGGTGATCCGGACCAGGCTCTGATCCCCCTCTACTGACAAGACCGATAATCCGGCCGGCGCCGCGGTAAAATCCCCGTCAAGGACCAGACCCTCCCGGAAAGCTTCCACTTCCTTCGATCCGACTCTTCCCAAAACAAGAGCTTCGTATACTTTATCCACATGGCTTTTCGGTGCAAGGAGCCGGTGAGCCATATCTCCGTCATTGGTAATGAGAAGAAGTCCTGTCGTATCCTTATCCAGCCGGCCGACCGGGAAGAGGTCCGTCCGCCGGTCCTTTGGCAAGAGGTCTAAAACCGTCTTCTGCCTCTTGTCAGACCTTGCGGAAAGGACTCCGGCCGGCTTATTCAACATAAAATATTGAAATTCCTCATAGATCACAGGCCTGCCGAAATAAGTCACCCTGTCTTCCCTGGAAACCGGGGCAGCCGGATCCCGGACAGGGCTTTGGTTTACAGTGACATTTCCTTTTCGGATGGCCTTCTTTAAGTTGCTTCTGCTGTCCAGATTCATATCCGAAAGGAGTTTATCCAGCCGCATTATATTTCCTCCACTTCCAGGATGTCATCGAATGAAATAGAGACCGTCCCGACGTCTTCCACAATAAGGTCTAAGAAACCATGATCGACAGCGGTCACAGGGCGGACAGCAGAGACGGTTCCGAAAAGGTTTTGGATCTGCCCGCCTTTCTTCCTCGGATCCTTTCGGAAACAGGTCAGACGGATCCTCGTGCCGGGTTTTTCCGATAATTCCTGCAGGCGATAACCGATGGCATCTTTCTCTTCCTCCGTAAGGGCCGGCTTATCCTCTGTCAGCCGGCCCTCCTCCCGGATCTCATTCTCGTAACCTGTCAATGCAGCAAAGGGATTGAACTGGGCCGCTCTCTTATCCATGGACAGATGGGGATGCCGGCGAGGGCCGGTCCAGTCCAGGTCAATCAATTGTCGGATCTCATCTCTCATGCCTTATGACCTCCGATGGAATGATTCCTTTCTCGCTGCGTTGCGCCTTCTTCCAGATCAATGCCCTTCATAACCACATTTTTCCCGTATTTTTCCTGGAGTTTTAAGATGGCTTCCTGAGCCTTCCGGTCTTTTCTTCGATCGATGGATCGGTCTTTAGCAAGGTCAAAAATGGATAATTGTCCCTTCTTAATGACATCCGGCTCTTCCTCCCGGATCCGATCCGCCACAAGATACATACGACGGACCAGAAGATCCGGATCCACGATCCGGTCAAAGAGGCGGACTGTGGCTTCCGCAATCTCCCGATTGGAATTGGTCTCTATTTCCAAACGCTCGGTCCCGTGAGCGGCCTTCGGGATCTTACGACCGTAACGGTCCGTGACAATGGGCCCGTGATAGTTCCTTCGCCGGTCCGCATCCGTCAGATTCTCGATATCGTAACCGACCGTCAGGACGATGCTGCCAGCCAAAAAGTGCTTTCGAACAAGATCCAGGGCCAGGACTTCTGCCATCTCCCGGATGACCAGGCGGGCCTTTTCATAAATATAAGGCGAAACCAGGACCTGCCCTTGCGAGACGGACTTGGGCTTTGGTTTTAATTTCTTAATATCCCGGATGGTACAGGGTTCATAGCCGAAGGCATGATCCAGGAGGAATTCCGCATTGACGCCGAATTCCCGGAAAAACCAGTCTTCATTATGGGCTGCCATGAAGGCCACAGACCCCATGGTATGCATGCCGTTTTTCTCCAGTCTTCTGGCGATGCCGGGACCAAGCCTCCAGAAATCCGTGAGAGGCCTATGATCCCATAGTTTCTCCCGGTAGGATCGGACTGAGAGTTCAGAGATCCGCACACCGTCCTGATCCGGCGGGATATGCTTTGCCATGACATCCATAGCGACCTTGGCCAGATAGAGATTGGGGCCGATGCCTGCTGTTGCTGTAATTCCGGTCTCCTCTAAGACCTTATGGATCATGGCCATCGCCATCTCATGCGGATCATTGTGAAAGCTGTGGAGATAGCCTGTCACGTCCATGAAGACCTCATCTACCGAATAGACCTGAATATCTTCCGGTGCTACGAAACCGAGATAGATTCCGTAGATCTGCCGGCTGACTTCCATATAGCGGGCCATATGAGGCGGGGCAATCCGAAAAGTCACAGGGTCTTTGGGACGGCTTGCATTGATCCGGTCTATCACCTGATTCACTTCGAAAAGCCTGGCCCGACCGGGGATCCCGTAAGCTTTCAGGGAAGGAGAGACGGCAAGACAGATGGTTTTCTCCGTCCGGGTCGGATCTGCAACAACCAGATTTGTCGTCAGAGGGTCCAGACCCAGATCCCGGCAAGCGACTGAGGCATAAAAGGATTTCAGATCAATCGCGATATAGGTCTTATCATCCGTCTGTCCCAAGGCCGGGACCTCCTTTCTGCTTTTTAGCCGATGGTTGTCTGTTTTATCGTATGCTGTTTTTCGGCTTCTTATTCTTATTTCAGAGACTTTCTTGTATCTAAAGCAGCCGCGATCTCATCCGCCACAAAGACACCCGATGCCGAGGCATGCGACAGGGAATGGGTCACGCCGGATCCGTCTCCGATCATGAAAAGTCCCGGATATCTGGTCTCCAGCCGCTTATTTAACTGCACTTCCATATTATAGAATTTGACTTCGACGCCATAGAGGAGCGTATCGTCGCCGGCAGTACCCGGAGCGATCCGGTCCAGAGCATAAATCATTTCAATGATGCCGTCCAATATCCGCTTGGGAAGAACCAGAGACAAATCTCCCGGTGTTGCCTTCAAAGTCGGCCGAACCGTACCCTCTTCGATCCTCTTTTCTGTTGACCGTCTTCCTCTCTCGAGATCGCCGAACCTCTGTACGATGACGCCTCCGCCCAGCATATTGGACAGACGGGCAATCGATTCACCGTATCCATTGGAATCATGGAAAGGCTCAGAGAAATGCTTGGATACAAGAAGTGCGAAATTCGTATTTTCCGTTTTCTTGGCCGGATCTTCGAAGGAATGGCCGTTGACCGTCACAATTCCATTGGTATTTTCATTGACGACGATCCCGTTCGGATTCATACAGAAAGTCCGCACCCGATCCTCGAACTTCTTGGTCCGATAAACGATCTTACTCTCATAAAGCTCGCTGGT
The DNA here is from genome assembly GCF_046263795.1 of Porcibacter vitabionis. Lineage (NCBI taxonomy): Bacteria > Bacillati > Bacillota > Clostridia > Lachnospirales > Lachnospiraceae > Porcibacter > Porcibacter vitabionis. Next base: position 62,697 of record NZ_JBJYZD010000008.1, read on the forward strand.
CAGATGTTCAAAAATCGGCGCCGGAAGCTCTACCCGGACGCCCAGATCCACCCGGTTGGAGCTGGTCTCGATCTCGAGGTCCCGGCAGACCGATTCCATCCACTTGGAACCCGACCGGCCGACAGAAACGATACAATTCTTAGAAACTGCTGTACCACGCTCGGTATGGATCCGGTAAATGTAAGGCGACGCCTTACATTTCTCCGAAGACGCATCGTGGGCCTCTCCGGAAGTCTTCGGATCGACCGGCAGGGCTTCAATGCGGCTGACCGGCGTATTGAAATAGAAATCAACATGATCCTTCAAGATGTCATAGAGATGCTCGAGAACGACATAATTCTTGTCGGTCCCCAGGTGGCGGACCGAAGCGTCCAAAAGCTGGAGGCCGTTCTGCATGCAGAGTGTCTTGAAATGGGAACCGGCAGTCGAGTAGAGATGGGTGCCTTCGCCGCCGTTTTCCATATTGATCCGGTCAACATACTTCATGAGTTCAATGGTCTTCTCCCGACCCAGATATTCATAGAGGGTGCCGCCGAAATCATTGGTGATATTATATTTGCCGTCTGAAAAGGCCCCCGCACCGCCGAAACCGTTCATGATCGAACAGGTCTTGCAATGGATGCAGGACTTGATCTTCTTACCATCGATCGGGCAATGCCTTTTCTCTAACGGCATGCCTTCCTCGAAGAGACCGACCGAAAGATCCGGCGCCTTCTTCACAAGTTCATAAGCCGCATAGATCCCGCCGGGGCCGGCGCCGATAATAATGACATCATATTTCTTATCTGTAAATTCTATAGACACTGGTAACTCCTGTTCAAGTTAAGGTTTGAAAGGTTCTGCTTTTATGCTTATAAAGCCGCTTTCCATCGTTTTCGGACAAGAAAAGCCTTAATTTTATTTTACTCAAAAATACGATCCAATCAATCCAAACCTTGCCGCTCCTGAAATCGATATATAAAATATGGGGGTGCGGACATTTTCTTGGACTGTCTAAATAGCAATTCCAAGAAAATGGCCGCACCCCCTATCGATCTGAGCGGTATTGGTAACGGTGCCCGCGCACAAAGCTTTCGCAAGGCACGCCTATTCTGCTAATACGTTCGTTCACCGCATTCGTTCTTCTATTCCGCCGTCACATATTTGTGCAGCGTGGCACGCACCGCTCCTGTGCCTGCGGTCAATTCGGTAAAGTAAGCACAGACCTTGTCAGACAGTCCGGTCTCTATGAGATCGACGCCGAAAATCGTTTTGTCGTGCAGCAGTCCTGCAAGCCTGGAGCAGTCGGGTTTTTCGCCAATTCTAAAGCCTTTCACATAAGCCTGAGCGGACTCCAGCAGGGGATCGGGCGACGGGTCAAAAGGCTTGCCGTTATCGTCCACCGCCATCAGATAGCGCAGCCAGCCGGCATACACCAGCGGGATGAGCTTGAGATCATTGACGTCCAGCCTGTCGGATGCCAGGTAGGCCTTGATGGTCTCGCCGAAGCGGATGGGCAGCTTCTGAGAAGTGTCCGTGGCAATGCGCTGCGGGGTGTCCGGTAAAAAGGGGTTCGGGATCCGTATCTTCACGACGGTATCTATAAAGTCCTGCGGATTGATGATGCCGGGATCGGTCACAACCGGAAGGCCCTCCTTGTAGCCGATGATCTCTACCAGCTTGCGAAGATCCTCATCCTGCATCTCTGCAGAGATCTTCTCAAAGCCCAACAGGCATCCGTAAATGGCCAGAGCTGTGTGCAGGGGATTGAGACAGGTGCAGACCTTCATGCGCTCGACCTTATCGACGGTCTCACGCGAGGTGAAGAAGAAGCCGGCCTTCTCAAGCTCCGGGCGGCCGTTGGGGAAGTCATCCTCCAACACCAGATACTCGCTCTCCTCGGCATTGACATATGGCGCCCTGACCGTGCCGCGGGCGTTCCGCACCGGGGCGAAGTCTTCCAGACCATCCCTCTTCAGCATCACGCCGACCGCGGGATCGGGGCTCGGTGTGATCTTGTCGATCATCGTCCATGGAAAGGAGACCTTTTCGCCGTTTTCGATATAGCTCCGGAAACCTTCATTGCCCCAGGCCTCGGCAAAGGCGGCCATTGCCTCCTTGAGCCTGTCGCCGTTATGGGAGCAGTTGTCGGTGCTCACCATCGCGATCGGATATGCGCCCGCCTTGAAGCGCTCAAACAGAAGTGCGGCGACCCTGCCCAAGTAGCTCCTGGCCTCTTCTGGAGAAGCCAAAAGGTCAGCCTTCACGTCATCACCGGCCAGGCTGTAGCCCTTCTCGGTGATGGTGAAGGTGGCAAGCTGCAGGGAGGGATTGCGGAAGATCTCCTTGAGGCGTTCTTCGCCGCTGTACAGGTAACAGGTCTCGGCTATCGCGCCGAGGATGTTTTTCTCCACGCTTCCGTTGGCTTTCAGCGTCACGACGACAGCCAGATCGTCATAGTTCTCGCCGCCGTGATTCATGCGCTCGACGGCGATGATACCCTTGTCCAGCACCCCCTCGTTCAGCATACGTTCAGCGGCCATCCCGTGCAGAGCCTTGAAGATATTGCCCGCGCCGAAGTGCAGCCACGTCGGGTTGGCCCTTGTCCTTTCTATCATGGTCTCTCGATTGTATTCGGGCAGATGGTAGCCTTTGGCTTCCCACTCATCCCGGTTCTCCAGAGCCTCATTATTCAATCTCATTTTTCTGCATCCTCCTTGTCCATCAGGTCCCAGGCACCCAGCATGTACATGATACCGAGGGCACGGTCATACAGACCATAGCCGGGCCGCACGTTTCCCGGCTTTTCATCCCAAAGGTGGCGGCCGTGGTCGGGTCGGATATAGCCCTCATAGCCACAGTCGTGATAGGCACGGAGAATATCGAGAATTCCGGTGTCTCCGTCGCAGTCCCGATGGCTCGCCTCGGAAAAATCCCCATTCGGGAAGTGCTTGACATTGCGGATGTGGGCGAAGGCAATGCGGTCGCAGTGTTTCCGCACGATGGCTGCCACATTGTTTTTGGGGTTCGCGTTCAGGCTTCCGGAACAGAGAGTCAGACAGTTATAGGGATCATCCACCATCTTAAGAAAACGGTCTATGCTCGCCTCATCTACCAGAAGTCGCGGCAGGCCGAAGATGTCCCAGGGCGGATCATCCATATGAACGGCCATTGTGATGTCGGTCTCATGGCACACAGGCATCAGGCTTTCGAGGAAGTATTTGAAATTGTCCCAGAGCTTCTCCTTGGTGACATCCTTGTACTTCTCAAACAGCTCGTCCAGCTTCGCCATTCGCTCAGGCTCCCAGCCGGGGAAGGTCATGTGGTATTTCTCCGTAAAGCTCATCACGTAGTCTGCCATTTCTTTCGGATCGTCCTGAATCATATCCTTCTGATAGTACAGCGCGGTAGAGCCGTCCCCTACCGGGTGGAAGAGGTCGGAGCGCGTCCAGTCGAAAATCGGCATGAAGTTATAACAAATGACCTTCACGCCAAAAGGGGCTAGGTTTCGGATCGTTTGAATGTAATTGTCGATGTAGCCGTCACGTGTAGGCAGTCCAATCTTGATGTCATCATGCACGTTTACGGACTCCACCACATCGGCGTTGAAGCCTGCCGCCTTGATTTGATCTACTACAGGCTTGATTTCTTCCGGATGCCAGATCTCACCGGGCAGCTTGTCATGAAGCGCCCAGACAATGGTACTCACGCCCGGAATCTGACGGATATCGCTCAGAGATATTTTATCGTTGCCCTCGCCATACCAGCGAAAGCCCATTTGCATCGGCATGGAATCTCCTCCTTATTTTTGAAGACACACGTATTCGATACCACTTTATATTTCACCGGACAGTCTCGTTTCCTTTCTATAAGACCCCAGGAAGGCGAGGCTCTCCTTTGGTATGCGCGTCTGTGTGGTGCGGTCGACGGCGATCAGTCCGAAGGTCATGGAAAATCCCTTCTGCCACTCGAAATTGTCCAACAGGCTCCAGTACATATAGCCCTTGATGGGGATACCGTCTTTGATGCAGCTCTCAACACCCGCGAGCGCCCGACGGATAAATTCCACCCGGCGCGCATCGTCCGAGACAGCAACCCCGTTCTCCGTGACGATCAGATCCCCTTTGAATTCCTCTGCGACACGGCGGATCACATGCTCCAGAGCCTCGGGATAGAACTCATAGTCCATCTGGGTCAGTTCCGCTCCCTCGGGGCACGGCAGTTGTCCGGTGGGCCCATACTGCGTGCGGGTATAATTCTGCACGCCGAGAAAGTCGTCGTCTGCGATATACGGCAGGTAGTGCCTGAACTCCTCGTCCCAGGCAGCCTCGGCATAGCTCTCTCCTCCCGGCATCGCCTGCAGATCATGCAGGGAGAGCGTAATGCCCACCCTGATGTCGGGGTAAAGAGCCTTAATCGCTTTCTTCGCCGCCTGGTGCGCGCGAAAGACCAGCGCATCGCCCTCAGCCGTACGAGCGCTTACAAAGATCTGAGGCTGAGGTGTTCCGAAAGCCTGGGCGTTCTCGATGGCGGCGAACTTCATGTTCTCCATCATTTTCTCGAAGTTCATTCCTACTTGTACCTTGCCTTCGGCTTTCTTCGCGTCGGAGGCCCCCTTCTTCGCCGCCTGTTCGGCCATCAGGCGGAAGCGCTTTGAGATCGCCGCTAACTGCAGGCCCATGTTAGCCTCGTTGATCGTACAAATATAGTCCAGCTCCGCGCCGAGCTTTTCGGTGACGTAAGCGGCATATCGACGGAAGTACTCGATCGTACTCTCCGCTTCCCAGCCGCCCTTGCGGATCAGCCATGCAGGGGAGGTGAAGTGCATGAGCGTCACAATGGGTTCTATGCCGTTCGCCCGACAACAGCGGATCACGTCACGATAGTGCTCAATCTCCCGCTCATCGAACTGCCCTTCCTCGGGCTCAATGCGTGCCCACTCGATCGAGAAACGATAGGCGTTCAGACCGGCCGCTGCCATCAGCTTTATATCTTCTTCATAACGGTGGTAATGGTCGCAGGCTTCGCCGCTCGGCTCGATAAAACTGCTGTGCGGCAGATGCTCCTGAATCCAATAGTCGCTGTTTCTGTTATTGCCCTCCACCTGATGGGCAGCGGTCGCTGCGCCGATTAGAAATCCCTTCGTAAATGCCATTTTCTTCCCTCCTTACAGTTTCACACACTTGCCCTTAGTGATACCGTTTTCATTAAAAGCATCCACACGAACATAGTATTCACGGCCCTTGATCAGCGCACCGACCCGCTGAGAGCCGGCCTTGAAAATCAGATAGCTGTGATATAACTTCTCCGGCGAGGAACCGAAGAGGATGTTGTATCCCAAAGCGTCCTTCTGTTCCCTGATCTGTATGGTCATGTCCAGATCTCCCGTCCGCGCAGCGGAAAAGACCGGCTCGGCTGGCTTTTCGCCATCCCCCAGGCCAAAGACACGAAGACCGGAGACGCACGGCGCCTGCTCAAAGGGCACAGCCATATCGCTCAGGCGTAGATAACGGACATCAATACCTTCCTCGCGTATGATCAGATCATGGGAAAGATCGGTTGCGCTGTCGGACTTGTCCTCGATGACAAACCATTTTTCCCCATCAACGCTCCCCTCCAGCTTCCACTGTGTAATGCGCTCCGCTTCATCGATGTAGCGCGCCTGCGAGCCGGGACGGATCTCTCCGGGACAGGGAGTGTCGATCCTGTCATCAGCAAAGTTAATCTGCACGGCGTGCACCTTGAATCGCTTCCCGAGATCGACGCACAGCCACTCGTTACGGCTGTTGCCTGCTGCCCGCCACCAGGTCTGCACGTTCTCTTCCACTGCCATCGAAGGTTCGTGGCCAGGGACAAAAGAAGAAGCGGTCGCTGCCTTGCCCACGCTCAAAAGCATCCACGCCGGATCGCGCCAGGGGTCACCTTCAAGCGCCATCGGCCAGTCTCCGTAACGCTGGTTGCAGAAAAGTTCGCCATCATCATCAAAGCCCGCTGGCCACAGTCCTACACGGCGTTCAAAGTCATGATTCACCGAGATCCGCATCGTCGCCGTATGCCAGAAGCTTCCATTCTTATCCTGCATCGTCGAGCCATGGCCAGCGCCAGGAAGGAAGCCGCCGGGCTTGTAGGAATAGGGGTTGTTTTCTGCCAGGCGGAAGGGACCGAGCGGACCTTCGCCCACATAGACGCCGTCCGAATAGGTATTGTACTGCGTTCCGGGGGTGGCGTATTGCAGATAGTACTTCCCGCAATGTTTGTCCATCCACGCTCCTTCAATATAAGGCTTGTTGGAAAACATGCCGCGGATCAGTGGCCGAAGGTTTTCAGGAACCATGCTCTCCGTCATGTTCCTGGACTTGAGATATGCCTGATATCTCGCCTCGACCTCTTCCGCGGAGGCCGGAAGTGTGCTGTTGTCCTCACCGATGCGCTCGTAGCCGATCTCAAAGGGATGGCCTTCTACGACAGCAACTGCTTCGCTCCTCGGAAGCATAGTCTCAGGATCAAGCTCCACACCGTAAATTGGCGTCTCGTTGGAACACCCCCAGTAGAAATATACACGCCCGTCGTCATCCAGGAAGAGATTCGGATCCCAGAATGGGAAAGAACCTTCAATACGCTCATAGGGGCCGTTCAGAACATCTTTCGTGCGCCAGCGGTCACAGCTGTGCTCGCGTGCAGAGGCACAGAAGTACACATAATCTCCGATTACGCGTACATCCGGAGCGTAATCATAGAAAGGCAGCCCCTCCGGCAGACGATAGTTCTCCCAGTGTGCCAGATCGTCCGACACCCAGACACCCAGTGTCATGGAGGCGAAGATGTAGTAACGACCCTTGAAAAGAATCATTGAGGGATCGGCTGCCTCACGGCAGATCTGCAGTTCTCCGCCCTTGCGCGGATCGGCATTAAACTGATAACGGTAGTTAACATTGATAGGGTTACAGATATACTTCATAATGGTATTCTCCCTTGGTAACTTCGTGTGTTACCCCGTTCGGCAGCTCGACCCCGGCCGGGACGGGCACTGAAATATCAAAGACCAATTTTCCCTTTTTATAGCACCAGGCGCTTTTGACCGTGCCGTACAAGGTACGCCGCTCAGCCCTGGCAAAGCCAAGTGCGGGATGTGGATGTGGATGGATCATGAGCTTCCCGGCTTTGAACTGAATACCGCAGACACCATCGAGCAGCCAGCCGGCAATTGCTCCGTAGGAGTAGTGATTGAGGGAATCGTGCACCGTGCCGTCCCTGCGCACTCCGTCCCAGGTCTCCCAGGTTGTGGTTGCTCCCTTCTTCACCGCATAGAGCCAGCCTGGGCAATCATCCTGCAGCAGAAGCCTATAGGCCGTGTCCGTATAACCGTAGTCCGCGAGCACGCGGCAGAGATCAGGGGTGGAGAGAAATCCGGTGTTCAGATGATAGCCGTTCTGAACGACCAGATCGTTCAGCGCACTCGCAGCAGCCTCTGCCTCACTGCTATCCAGCAGCCCGAAAGCGATGGGGCGCACATATTCGCACTGGCGGTCAGATTTGATCACGCCGTTCTTCGTGCAAGTATAGCGATAGGCCTTCTTCGCGCCCTCCGCGATTTCCTTGAATTTATCCGCTTCCTCTTGTTTACCGAGAATCGCAGCAATCTGGGACAGTAGCGTAGCGGACCTGAAATAATAAGCCGTGGCAACCTCCGGCGCGCCGAACATCATGTTCTTTTTCATTGCAGCCATGTTGTCCACATCCGGCTGGCACCACTCGCCGAAATGGAACCCCTCGTCCACCAGATACTTTCTATACGGGTTCAAAAGATTCTGTGGCCGCGTTTTAGCGGCGCGCTTTTCGCAGAAAATCATCCAGCGACGCATCATGTCGTAGTTTTCCTCAAGAATCGACCTGTCTCCCGTAGCCTCATAAATCGCCCAGGGCACCAGCACACAGGCATCGCCCCAGCCGGCGGAGCCCTGCAGCATGTTTGAGATCTTCGTGCCTGAATTGTTTACCGGAGCAATATTCTGTACCAGTCCATCCTCGCTCTGCGCCAGCCGGCACTCGCCAAGCCATTTGCGCAGAACCGGTGCACAGTCCATCAACATCAGACCCGTCGGTGCGAAGACGCCTGCGTCGCCTGTCCATCCCGCGCGCTCACGGGTGGGACAATCGGTGGGGATGTCACAGAAATTCGAGCGCATGGACCACAGGCAGTTTTCAAAGAGGCGGTTCACCTCAGCGTTACCGCAGTTGAAAAACGAAGTCTGCGACATGTCGGAGTAAACAGCGATTGAGGTGAAGTGCGCATCCGTCAGGTCAATGTCGGTTTCTATCTTTGCATAACGGAAGCCGAAGATCGTGAAGCTTGGTTTATAGATGTTCAGCCCGTCTTTACAGATGTATTCCAGCTTTTGCGGGATGCCCCCGTTCTTATTACGCGCGCCCGGGTCAAAATTGGACTGGGTGAAGTTGCCGTTTTCGTCCAGGGTCTCGCCGTGCCAGATCACGATTCGCTGTCCCTCCTTAGCCGTTACACGAATCTCCGTATAGCCGGCAAGGTTTTGGCCAAAGTCGATCACCGTCTCACCGTTCGGCGTACGGATCAGCTTTCCCTCGAAACGCTCATGCTCACAGACCGGTAGGAAGTCCTCGCCACAGAGATGATCAAAGCCGAAGTCCCGCACGGTGACAGCATGCCAGTCGGCAATCTCCTCCATGCGGGCATCGTATGTCTCGCCCTGCTGGAGATCATTCTCGCGTATCGGTCCGCTCTGACTGGCCTCCCAGCTTTCATCGCTGCAAAGAGCAGCCTTTCCATCGAGCTCGATCTGGCAGAGCAAGGCGAGATCCTCGCCGTAGAAATTCCGCAGCCCGTCAATGCCTACACAGCCGCGATACCAGCCATCGCCGAGGGTGACAATCAGCTCGTTCTCGCCTTTACGGAGCAGATCAGAAACATCATAGGCCTGTACACACAATCGTTTATGGTAGTCGCCCGTGCCGGGTGCCAGTACGAAGTTTCCGACGCGCGTGCCGTTCAAGACCGCCTCGTACAAACCATGACAAGTGATATAGAGCACGGCATTTCCCGTATGATCCATTGTGAAACGGCGGCGCAGAACAGAGGCGGGCTGCCGCTGTTCCTTGTCATGTGGCACCTCGGGATCGATCCATTCGGCCTCCCATCGTGCGGGCAGGCGGTTCTGCAAAAGCATACTCATGTTATTTCCTCTCATTCAACCAGGCAGCGCTGACTTCCAGACTTTTAATCGGGTCTTTATTCACCCAGTTTTTATGACTCTCCAGAATGACGCTCTCCACGCCGTTTTCCTGTGCAATTGCGAGCAGACCATCGAGATCCATGTTCCCGGTGCCAAGCTCCATGCTGTCTGACTTTAGGATCGGTGTCATCGTCGGACCTGATTGCCGACTGCCACGATCGGTGACGTGCCAGAGCTTCATCCGACTTCCGAGTCGTTTCATCCAGCTCTTCGCATCTGCCCCGCCATCGGTGAACCAGTAACTGTCGAACTCGAAACTGACAAAGCATGGATCCGTCTCGTCAATCAGTACGTCGTAAGCACGTTTTCCTCTTCCGAGTGGCAGCAGTTCGACATTGTGGTTGTGGTAGAGGAGCTCGATGCCCTCTTTTTTCAGCACTTCTCCCACTCTGTTCAGCCGCCCGGCCAAGTCGTGCAAAGCCTTTTCGTCGCTATAGTCGAAACGGTACATGCCAGTGATTACGACCTTATCCGTGCCGAAACTCTTTGCTTCTGCAACGACAGCAGAAGCGTCACGCTCCAGGCTGCCGAGGTCCGTATGAAGGCTGGAAACGCCAAGATTGCTTTCCGCCAGCAGCGCGTGCCAGTCGAGTTTTCCGCCCTTTCCGGTGGGCATGCCGGCCGCTTTCGTCAGCATGCGCACCAGAAGACCGGTCGGATGGATCATAAAGGAATTGAGCTCAAGGCCATCGTATCCTACCGCCTTGATTTTTTCCAGTGTCTTGCGAGCCTGTGCTTCATTCGAGGTCACCGTACCCAGCATAATCTGTTGAACATAAGTCTTCATTTTTTGATCCCTTGCAATACCCTGTTAAGCTGCCTGATGGATTCCTCATCCGCGCCGCCCTGCTTTAGAAGGCTCACCATGGTCATGCGCCCCATCATGCGCTGTAGTGCGGGATTGTCCTTCACTACGTCAGCCACGTCTCCCCGTTCGGAGGCTCCTTTCGCCATCATAGCACTCACGATCGCCCCGGCCTCCGGATTCTGCCGGATCTCGCCTAGCGTGTCGTTGATAGAGAAGCAGTTCGGGTCGATTTCGTCCGCATCGAACCAGTTGGTGACGCTGGCCGCAGCTTTGTTGAAGATGTAACTCTCATCCGGCGCATCGACGCGGCGGATCACCGTGACGTCGCTGCAGCCGTCGCCCTCGGCCCGGATCATCTGATCGCCCAGCAAGGGGATGCGGAAGCGGAAGATCGTCTTTCCCGTCTGCGTGCCGATCAGCATGTCGTCCACATAAAGCTTCACTTCATCACAGTTAGAGTAGACCTTGATTTCGGTCTCGGCTTCGGCGCGGTTTTTATAACGCTTACCCGTAATGTGGACGAAGGGCTGCTCTTTGTTCCAGGCTGCTTTGTAGAGATAAAAAGCGTCCTTTCGCAGTTGACGGTCAAAAGTCACAAGTCCCTTTTGATTTTCACCGTGCTTGCCGCCTTCGTCACGGCCGTCTGCCGCAAAATCAAAAAGGTTCCACACGTACGTTGCCCAGAGATATGGCCTCGCCTCAATCATGGCGAGCATATGCTCGTGATAGAGTGCCTGATACTCCTCGGTGTAATCTCCCTTTTGGGGATTAGAAGAATGATAGGCGGGGTTGGCGTCCGCACCGTACTCCGAGAATCCGATGACACGTTCCGGATACTTCGCGTGGTACTCGTCAAAGAACTCATCGGTCTGTTCCAGCTCCCCTAGATACCAGCCGAAATAGAGATTGTAGCTGTTGATATCAGGAATCTCAAGTATGGGACTATCGATCTCCAGCATAAAAACATTGGCCATTGTTGTCAGTCGAGTGGGATCCATACGATGACAAAGATCGTTGAGCGCGCGGTGGTTCTCCAGCAGCTCCTCGTTCACGGCGCTGGCCGCGGTGATCTCATTGGAAAGGCCCCAGACCGCGATGCAGGGGTGGTTGTAGCACTGGGTAATCAGCTCGCGCATCTGATCGAGCGTGTTCTGCCGCCCGTTTGGCATATGCATCGTGATATACGGGATCTCCGCCCAGACCACGATACCGTTTTCATCGCAGAGATCATAGAACTCCTGCGCATGCTGGTAATGGGCAAGCCGTAGCGAGTTCGCACCAAGTTCGCGGATAATGGCCATATCGGCAGCATGATCCTCATAAGAGAGGGCATTGCCCTTGCCCTTTTTGTCCTGATGACGACTCACGCCGCGGAGCGGGTAACTGCGGCCGTTGAGGAAGAAGCCCTTCTCGGGGTCACATGTGAAGACGCGGCAGCCGAAACGCGTGGAAATCTCATCACCTGAAGGCAGCTTTGCCGTAGCAGTATAGAGATAGGGATCCTTCAATCCATCCCAAAGATGAACGTTTTCGATGACAAACTCAGCGCAGTGCTCCACAGTCCGGGTCTCGCCGTTGACGGTGATATCGACCGACTTGCCATTATGCCAGGTTTCCACCGTAACCGTGGCGCTTTTACTTTCCAGATCCACCACTGGTGTGACCTTGATGCCGGGGGTTCCGTCCTTTAATAATTCAAAATGTTCCTCCGGAACGGAAATCAGATTTACCGACCGGTACAAACCGCCGTAGAAGGTGAAATCTGCCTTCTGGGGGTAGACCGTCGAATTATCCTCATTGCTTACAGAGATTTCCAGCAGATTCTTCTTTTGCTTTTGCAGCTTCCCGCTCAGTTCCACGCGGAATGTGGAGTAACCTCCTTCATGATGAGTCAGCCGTTCGCCGTTAAGCCAGATCTCGCAGGTGTTGGCAGCGCCATTGATTTCCAGAAACAGGCGCTCACCTTTTGTCTCCTCCTCTGTAAGCTCGCGCATATACCAGCAGGTACCGCGATAATAATCATTGCCTCCATCCTGTCCGTCAACAGCGTTCCAGGTGTGCGGCAGTGTGACGTTCTCGATCATGGCATCCCGGCTCTTCCCGAAACGCCAACCGTCTGTCAAGGTGGTAATTTTACGCATTTTTCGGATCCCCCTTATGAAGCTCTTTATCGAATAGTTCTTCCTGTGCTGCTGCTTTCTTCTCGTTGATACGTTTCTGTACTTCAACCATCTCGGCACGGCCAAGCTTGCACTTGCGCATGGCCAGCAGCGTGCAGATGAAGCCCAGGATTGCGAGACCGTAACGCAGGAACATGGTCATCCAGAAGATACCGTCCGTCTGCGGGTCGGTGGGCTGGGGCATGGTGGAGGTATAGCCGATCAGGGCAACACAGCCTGTGGCGATAGCAGCGGATAAAGAAGACACGATCTTGTCCACCAGACTGTAAGTGCCGGTCACAACGGCAGGGATGTATTTACCATTGCGGTCCAGCTCAAAGTCGATGATATCAGCTATAAATCCGGTGTTGGCAGTGGTGATACACATGGCAAAACCGTTAACCATAAAGGTCAGAACAACGAAGATAACCTTAAAAAGCTGAGATGAGGAGATCGCTGTTGTGCCAACAGTATATTTCGTGATAATGAAAAACACAATCATGGCGACGTTAGCAAAGATGCTGTAGCGGGTCCATGCGATGATGGTTTCCTTGTTTCCGTGCTTACCGGCGTAATGTGCACCGTAAATGGCAAAAATGATGGATGGGAACATACCGATCATGCTCAGCATAGTCGCCAGGCCCATATTGCCAATCAGAATGCCGTTGAGCATCGTGCTGACGATGGAGGCGGAAGCAGCCTGCTGGGCAATCTTATCGGAGGACGCAGATATGATGAAACTCTGCAGCGGCTTATTGTGACAAAGCACGTCGACCATATCCTTCAGCTTGAGGTGCTCTGTCTTGCCGATGCCCCTGAAGTTTTCAGGCTTGTCGTACTCAGAAACACCGATACTGACAAGAACGATACCGACAAAGGAGATGGCCATGCACATCCAGCAGACCACGTTCAGGAAATCCTGATTGAAACCGCCGCCCATTGCCGGCATGATTTTGGTGTAAACAATGATGTTCAGAGCCATCGGTGTGATGTAATTGAGGGCAGTCTGCCAAACACCAACGGTCGGGCGCTGCTTCGGATCATTGGTCATCAGGGCAGGGATGGTCTGAGCGGTCATGTTCACGATGGTGTAGCCGACTACATAGATCATATAGCATGCCAGGAACACGGGAATGCCGTGTCCTTTGCTGGAGCACAGATTGAAAAGGCACAGGAGCCCGGTACACTCGATCACCCAACCGATGAAAAGAAGCGGACGAACTTTACCGAAGGGTGTGTTGAAGCGGTCATACACGAAGGCAAGCAGCGGATCGGTAATCGCATCAAAAATGCGGGTAAAGGTCAAAAGACCGCCGACTACCACAGTCGCGATGCCATAGCCGATGCTGGCCGAGTAGCTGGCAAGGCCAATCAGAAAATACACGGCCATGCCGTTGAAGGCGTTGAAGGCGACGAGAATGATCTGCCAGAGTTTGGCACGGCGATATTCAACACCGTCGATCTGACTTTGCGTGAGTTTTTCTTCCATTGTGTTATCCCCCTGTTTTCTTGTGGATTTTTGGATTTGTTTCGTTTGCAATGGCATAATACCAAACAGCCAGGATCAGTGTAAATCCAATAATCCTGCAAAAATTACAAAAATTCAGGATGATTATTGTTCCTGTGGGATGATTGTGATACAGTGAAAAAAAGACCGGCGAAACTGGGGGTGCATAAGACTTATGGATTATGACATGACGCGGGGAGAAGAGAATCTTCTTCTGCTTGAATCTATTATTTCCAGCAATGAAAAGCTGTATGTGTGGTGCTACAACGAAAATTGTGACCTGATCGCTTCCACCTGTCCCGCAGAAAACTCGGAGCTTCTTGCAAAGGCTTTTTCCATTCTCGGAGCAAAGGAGAAGTTACAAAAGATTACAAAAAATACTGATCATAGCCTTCCCTTTCTGATCGGCTCTTCGATCGGGATGCAATGGGCTGTCACCTTTGAGGATGAGCGAAAGCAAAGCCTGATCTTCGTGATCGGCCCCGTGTTCTACACGGAGCCTTCCGAGCAGCAGCTGCGCACATCTCTTCGACCATTTATTGACACACACGAAAACGCCCGCTGGAGCAGAGATCTGATCGCTGCGCTTCCGCAGATGCCTGTGATGCCCTACGCCATTTTCTCACGCTATGTGATGCTGGTGCACAACACCCTGACAGGTAAACAGCTCGGCCCTGAGGTACTGGCTTCCATAAGTTCCTCTCCCGAGGACAAAATAATGCCTGTCGACACGCGAAACCGGGAAAAAATATGGCTGTCCGAACGCGCCATGCTGCAGATGGTACGCAACGGCGATATCAATTACCATACCATTATTCAGCGCAGCATCGACCTCAGCCCCGGCGTACCCATTAAAAGTGCTGATCCGCTGAGACAGTCAAAGACCAGTGTTGTCGTCTTTACCACCCTGGTCAGCCGCGCGGCCATGGAAGCCGGCTTGTCGCCTGAAATTGCTTACGCAGTAGGTGACTCTTATCTCCAGGCTGTGGAGGACAGCAAGGATTCCGGCGAGCTTTCCGCACTGGCAGACGCCATGTATCATGACTTTATCTACCGCGTCCATTATCTCCGCACAAATCCGGGATATTCCCACGAAATTCAGAAATGCTGCGACTACATCGAACTCAGCCTTGACCGGAAAATCCGCGTCTCCGAAATGGCCTCCCTCGTGGGTTATACAGAATACTATCTGACGGAGAAATTCAAGAAAGAAACCGGGATGTCGGTCAGCCAGTACATCCGCCACGCCAAGGTGAAGCGCGCCAAGGTACTGCTGGAATCCACCGACATGAGTGTTCGTGAAATCGCCGAGAACCTCGCTTTCAACACGGTCAACTATTTTATCCAGAGCTTCCGTGACACTACAGGCTGCACGCCCGCTCAGTATCGTAAGAAACACAAAGCGCCGCAGTGATGGCTATCTGATTTGCAGTTTATTTCAATCTTACCAACAAAAAATAAGAGATATAAAAGAGAAAGGAAGGAGTAACAATGAGTATTCAGAAAATCGGTTTTATTGGAACCGGAATTATGGGGTCCTCCATGGTAAGAAACCTGATGAAAGCAGGTTTTCAACTGACGGTCTACAACCGGACCAAGGCAAAGGCTTTGGCCCTGATCTCGGAGGGTGCTGTCTGGGCAGACTCACCTGCAGCTTGCGCCAGGGACCAGGATCTTGTCATCACGATCGTCGGCTTTCCAAAAGATGTCAGAGAAGTCTATCTTGGAAAAAACGGCATCTTTGAAGGAGCAGCTCCCGGCACCTATCTCGTTGACATGACCACATCCGACCCAAAGCTTGCCGTAGAATTATATGAAAAAGCAAAAGAAGCCGGCTTCCATGGTCTGGATGCGCCGGTAACCGGAGGCGATTCCGGTGCCAAAGCCAAAACACTGACGATCCTCGCGGGAGGTGACAAGGAAGATTTCGATGCTGTTTACCCTGCCTTTGAAGCCATGGGAAAAAACATTGTCTATACCGGAAAGGCCGGATGTGGCCAGCATACCAAGATGTGTAATCAGATTGCCATCGCAGGTGCCCTTGCCGGGGCTTGTGAAGCCATCGCTTATGCAAGAGCCGTCGGCCTGGATGAAGAAATGATGGTGAACACCATTGCAACCGGCGCAGCCGGGAGTTTCCAGTTGTCGAACGTTGCCAAAAAGGGCATGGAAGGCGACTTCAATCCCGGTTTCATTATGAAGCACTTCATTAAGGACATGAATTTGGCCGACACAAATGCCGAAAAACACGGGCTGAAGCTTGATATCACAGAAGCAGTCCGGGATATCTGCCAGGACCTTTCAGATCACGGCGAAGCAAATAACGGATCGCAGGCACTCTTGAAGCACTACATGGATGATATTAAAGAATGAAATTGAAATCCCTTTTCATACATCTGCAAGATTATTAGAGCAACTTTTTCTTGAATTCATATCTGTATTTTGCCACAAAAACCGACCTCCCAATCGTTAGAATTTTGGTCTAACAATTGGAGGTAGGTTCATGGCCAGTAAAGAAGGCTTTTACAACTCATCAAATTTTAGCTATAAGAACTCCCAATTTCCTACTCCTCCTTGGGCAATTTTGGGACCTTAATCTTCTTGAAGAAGCAAGCTGCTCCTCGAATCAGATGGCCATTGGTGAGTTCTACGAATCCCTCCGCGAAGTTATAGGGGAAGGACTTTCCTGCTGTCATAGACATGGATCTAGGAGAGTTACTCTCCAGGATTCGTCTTAGGAATTGTGCTCCCTTAGCCTTATTATCTCGCTCTGGACCCTCAGGCATCTTCTCCGCTTCCTTAGCCTGTTTGTCTGCTACAGATAGCACTGCATTGAATAGGATTCGACCCATAAAGCTCTGTTTTAGGTCTGTGAAACGAGACTCCAAGTTTACAGGGAAACTTGGCTCATCAGCTGGAATGGTATATTCATCGGAATACTGCTGCCGCTCTTCCTTCTCCACCGTAACATACACAGTCTTCGTCTCGCCGGCTTCTAAGTACACTTTATTGAAACCAGCCAGTTCTCCATCCAGATAGAGCATTACAACCTGAGCACCTGCCCTGTCTCCCACATTCGTCACAGTCTTCTTGTAGGTAACTACATCTTGGTGTGCGACTGTATTCTGGTAGGTAACTGCATCACCAATCACAAGCTCCCAGTCACTCTCCTGGAATCTGCTATAGCTCAGCCCATATCCAAATGGATAACGAACCGGAATCTTATGCTTATTATAATAGCGATATCCTACCTCACAGCCCTCACGGTATACCTCTACCCTGTGCTTTCCGAATTCCTCATGCCCAGGCACATCCTCGTAGTGCATCGGCCAGGTCTCAGCCAGCTTACCCGATGGATTGACCTCGCCATAGAGCAGACGATAGACCGCTTCTCCCCCATTCTGCCCTGGAAGATACATATTTAGAATGGCGCTCACCCGATCTGCAAATGGCAGCTCCACAGGTGCTCCGCCGAATAATACAACTACAACCTTTTTCCCGCTAGCAATCAGCCGCTCTACCAGTTCGATATGCTCCTCTGGCAGTCTCATATGCTCGCGATCGCTACCCTCCGACTCATAGTCATCTGTCAGTCCGATGAAGGCCAGAGCAACTTGACTCTCCTCTAGCGCAACCATCTTCACTCCATGTTGACGGAAAGCATCCTCAGGGCTGGTCACCTGAGTGGGGTGGATCATGGAGCTTCCTGCTCCCTGATAGCGCATATTATGGAAAAATAAACCGTCCACATACACTGGTGTCTCAGCCGACAACGGCAGCACACCGTCATTTTCCAGGAGAACCGCTGAATCAGCAGCGATGTCTGCGACTAGTTTATGATGAGCTGTCCAGTCGGGTGCGGTCTTCCTTTCTGCGGAAGTCGATACCGACCTAGCAGCATCCATCTGGTTCGTGCTACCTGCTTGTTCCTGATTCGCACTGCCAGCCTGTGGCACATAGGTATTGATCCACTTCAGGATCCGGAGGCAGGACTGATCCAGCACTTCCTCTGACAGACTTCCCTCTGCCAGGGCATCCAATAATCTGCGGCGACAAATGGCGGTATCTCCTGGCATCTCTAAGTCCATGCCAGCCTTCAGTGCCTCCACTCGATCACGGACAGCACCCCAGTCGGACATCACCACACCATCGAAGCCCCACTCATCACGAAGCACATCTGTTAAGAGCCACTTATTCTCCGAGCAGTAGGTTCCATTGATCTGGTTATAGGCGCACATCACTGTTGCCGGTTTCCCGTGCTTCACCACATATTCAAATGGCTTCAGATAGAGATTACGAATGGTATTCTCACTGGCCACAGAATTTCCTAAGAATCGGTAGTTCTCAGAATTATTCAGTGCAAAATGCTTGAGGGATACACCGACCCCTGTGCTCTGCACCCCCTCTACCTCTGCAGTTCCCATGACACCCGCCAGCAGAGGATCCTCGCTATAGTATTCGAAATTACGTCCGCAGAGTGGATTCCTCTTGATATTAATTCCAGGTCCTAAAATGGTATGTACATCATAGTACTTACACTCCTCGCCGATAGCCTCCCCCAGCCGGCGAGCATTCTCAGGATTCCAGCTGGTAGCCACGGTTGCAGCTGTCGGAAAAGCCGTTGCCGGCTCCGACTGGCTGATTCCATTGTCACCCTCTCCGATTTGCTTTCTCAGTCCGTGAGGGCCATCTGACATGCAGAGACTTGGGATGCCAAGTCGCGGAATCGGATTGGTGTAGAAGAAGTCTGTCCCTGAAACCAGGGCCACCTTCTCCTCAACTGTCATTTTCCTAATTAACTCTTCTATATTCATCATTACTCCTTATATCATGCCTTGATTTCGGCTTGTTCCTTGCCAATATCCATCATTATCCCTCATGTCTCGCCTTAATCTCAGCCTGCTCCTTATCGATATTCTTCTCAACATTTACAAAGAATAGGATCACCGCCAGCACAATACCTGTGATGGCCTCTAGACCGACAAAGCTAAAGGTAATGGCCTGCAGTACGGACTCTGGCTGTTTTGCAGCAATGGTCTGTCCCAGTTCATTGATCTTCGGTGCGATATAACCTGTCTTAGACAGAATCAGATTGAAGAGTCCTGTAGACATACCCACGGTAGATACGGCGATGATATTATAGATACTCATAGCCGCACCATCCACACGGACCTTCGACTTCCACTCGATATGATCCAGACAATCTGCGAAAAGAGCCATGAAAACATATGCACTTGGGAGACCACCGATATTCTTAATAAACTGTCCCACCAGAACAACTGTCATATTGGTTGGGTTCATACAGCAGATGAAACTTCCCAGAGCATAGATAATAAATCCAAACATTGTGATATTACGCTTGCCGATTCGCTTAGCAATTGGCCATACCAAGAAGATTCCCAGTCCCATTGGGATACCGCCGATTACTGATACCATAGTCTGTGTGGAGCCATCATTATAGGTACCAAGCACATAGTTACAGAAGTAGACCAGCCCCAGATTCTTCATGGATGATCCAATGGTATAGATCAGGAAGTAAATGTAGACAAGGACCATATACTTGTCTGTAAAGACGATCTTCATCTGCTCTCGCAGAGACATGGTCTCCTGCTGATTACCAATCTCCTCTGTGACTCTCTCCTTTGTGAAAAAGTACTCCATCAGAGTCAAAGGAAACGCCAGGATCGAGAGAATACCCATTAATGTCAGCCACTTATGAGGATCTACGCCAACCATTGGCATAATCAGCATTGGGAATACCAGTGCCACTAAGATACCGCTCATCATAATGGTGGTAATCTGGTTGAATACAGATAAGCCACCTCTTGCTGTAGTATCTCTAGTAGATAATGGCACCATGAGATTGTGGCTCATGTTATAGATGGTATAAGCAATGGAGTAAAAGAGATTGTAAGAGAATACCACCCAAATCATCTGTACAATACAGTTACTTCTCGGCACTACAAATAAAAGCAGACCAGAGAATGGCACCAGAAAAGCAGATAGGAATAGCCACGGACGTGCCTTTCCCTGTTTGGACTTGGTGCGATCAATGATATATCCCATGACCACATTGGTAATGGCATCGAACACCTTCGATACAATTGGAAAAATAGCTAAGAATGCACCACCGCCAATGGTTGTCAGCTTCAGTACATCCGTATAATAGACATTCAAGTAAGTTGCAAGTACTGCATTAAGAAGCAGGGCACCTGCAGGCCCAAGCAGGTAACCCAGCCATCGTTCGGCCTGGGTCACTTCCTTAGATTTCACCATACTATTTGGCAACCTCATAAAAACCTCCATGCAACATAATGTTGCTCTATACTTACGAACCAGTTTCTCCCTACTGGTTTTTATTCCCATCCTATATTCAAATTAGACACATTCCTTGTCTCTCTTCTTTTCATACTGCCTAATTTTCTATTCTTGTAATCAAAATTTTTGATTGTTCTCAACTTTACGATGGGTTGGACACTAGATTTATCCACCAGTCATCAGGATGATTTACATTTATCGAACATAACTACCTGGGCCATAGACTCTAGGATCTCTACCTGGCAGGATAACTGTGGCTGTACAGTTTGCCGGAATGGTAATCTGATATGTATATCCTGTATCCATCTGTTTCCAGCCACTGGACACTTCACCATAGACACTTCTGTAGCGTGCCTGGGCATGTTCCATGCCACCACCTGGATGAGGTGCAATGGTAAAGTGATTCTCACCATCTACCTGGATGCCACACATGGATTCGAAGAGCCACTGACAGACAGCACCCTTGGAATAGTGATTCAGAGAACCAAGGCCTGCGCCCTGGGTATTGTATGGACCATTCCAGTTCTCCCAGATCGTGGTGGCTCCATTTTTCGGCATGGATAACCAGCCTGGGATCTCCTCATTGAAGAGGAGCTTATAGGCAGCCTCGATATCGATATCCTGCAGTACATATAGAATCAGTGGTGTAGATAGGAATCCTGTACCCAGGCGCCATCCATAGTTCTCCAGGGCCTGGATCAGACGCTTTCTGCTATATTCCGCCTGCTTACCGCTTAGGAGATGGAAATATAGACCACGCACCAATCTGGCCTGTCGATCTGTATCCAGTGTGTATTCTTTGGTTTCAACTAATTCCTGATAAGCCATACGACAACCTGCTGAGGTCTCCCGGAACTCCCTGGCATCTGCTTCATGTCCAAGCTCCTCTGAAATCTCTGCCATGAGACTAAGTACATACGCGGTGTAGGCGGTGGACACCTCCGGATGAGGCGCAACGAAGTCTTGCCAGCGGAACTTACATACATCCTCTGGCTCGGCCCATTCGCCGTAGCTCTGACCTGTATTCACCAGATATCTCTGTGCCTTCTTGGATAATTTGATGTGCTCAGCGAAAATTGGCATCCGCTTCCCACAGCGAGACTCCATGAATCTGGCATAGCGAGCCATCCCATCGTAGTAGCGCTCTAGAATCGTGGAATCCCCGAAGATCTTTGCATAGCGATAAGGTATCAGAATGCCGATGTCTGCCCAGCCTACGGAGCCATTCATAGAGGCCATATAGAAGTCTGCGCCACCCTCTGGGACGATATGGGGCAACTTACCATTGGGCTTCTGCCAGTCGAATACGTCCTGCAGGTACTTTCTAGCAAATGGTGCAAAATCAAAGAGGATACTGGCTGTCTCAAAGAAGATCTGCGCATCTCCAGTCCATCCATGGCGCTCTCTGGTAGGACAGTCCGTTGGGATATCCAGGTGATTGCCCTTCGCAGACCAGATGGTTGCATCCACAAACTGATTCAGTAATGGATGGGAGCTGGTAAAAAATCCCGTCTGCTCCATATCGGAATAGACTGCTACAGCTTCCACATCCTCTGGTTGGAGTTCTACATCTCCTCTGTACAAGGCATATTGGAATCCGAAGAAGGCAAACTTTGTCTCATAATGATTCTGTCCCTCATGACAAATGTATTGGATTTTCTGAAGAGGAGTGACGATACCCTTTCTCTTTAACTGGATATTTTCCTGAGTAAAATTCCCATCCTGATCCAGCATCTCTCCGCATAAAAACTCCATCTTCTGACCATAATGGGCGGATACTGTAAAGGAAATAATGCCTGCTATATTCTGACCAAAATCCAATACAGTCTCTCCATTTGGCGTATGGAGAATCGCAGGACGGAATCTCTCCTGCTGCTTCACAGCCACATTATTCGAGGCAGTTGGAATCACAGGATGATGCGTCACCTTGGCATAACCTTGGTAGCTTGGAGTCATACAACCATCTACAATCTCTCCATCCTTATTGTCCGCCAGGCGAATTGGGCCATCATTGGACCATTCCCAGGATGAGTCTGTGTTGATGACCTCTCTACTACCATCAGAATAGGTCACTTCTAGCTGAGCATAGAGTTTGGTCTCTTTGCCATACTGATTCTTCAGTCCCCATGCTCCGCAGGAGCCTCTGTACCAGCCATCTGCCAGTTCGACGGTTACTGTGTGGGAAATTTTTGTATTCTGGGCATCAGACGGGTTCTTAGGGCGGTTTTTCTCCCTGTCCTCATTCCCTTCATGAGAACGTTCCTCTTTCAGGAAATCTGTCACATCATATGTCTGGAGCTGTACACGCTTGGTATAGTCGGTATAGCCTGGGGCCATCACCATGTCTCCGATTCTCTCTCCATCTAAGCAGGCCTCATAGAGACCGCAGGCGGTGATATAGAGACGTGCCTTCTGCACCTGTCCCTGCAGGGTAATCTCCTTACGGAAGCAATCCACTGGATAACGCTCTTTTTTCCTCACATGGTAGTCACCAGTAATCCACTGGGCTGTGAAGTCCGAGGCCTCTAGGAGACTCATCTCGAAGCTGGCCTCTGCCCATGGTCCTGCTGTCTCACTGCTGTCTCCCCAGAGACGAATTCGCCAATGAATCTCCTGACGGCTTTCTAGTTCCAGTGGGAATACAGCCTGCATAGCCTGTGACTCCACACGTCCACTATCCCAGAGGAGATCGGACTCATCATAGAGGTCCTCCTGGATGCTCTCATCTGTCGGCATTCCCCCACGAATCTCCTGCCTCTGATAATCTATAGAAAAACACTGAATCTGATATGCATCCTGTTTATCACCATTCGCACAATTCCACATGAGTCGTGGCTTCTGAATACTGATACCAACTGGATTCACCAGATACTCTGTCCGTAATCGAATTGCTTTCATACGCTCCTCCTTCTTAGAAAATATCTGATTGTAATGTACCAAGTTTCCAAGGATTACTCTTATGTATTTGTTATTATTTTTATAGATTTGTTATGTAATTTACATCTGATTTGTTATGATATGAGTAGACAATACAGAGCATAAGGTAGGATGGACCAGGATATGAATATGAATAGAGTCAGCATGGATGATAAGGTCTATATGTGTCAGATCGTTGGTAATCTCACAGGACTGCAGACAGTGTATCTAAAAGGGGAAGATGTCATCTATCAGATGTCTCCTGTCCACTTCTCGGCCAATCCCCTTGACCTACATCGAGAGATCCTCTTAGAACTGCAACAGGAAATAGGTTACTATGTCACAGAGGAATTTCTCTATTATGGTTTCCTGCATGTAGGAGATGAAACTCTAATCATTGGACCCACCAGTGAAGTTCCACTCTCCCATGCTATGATTCGTAAAGTAGCCCTCGCCCTTAATCTCACAGGTAATGCCCATAAGGCCTTTGAGCAGGAGATTCAATCCCTGGTTTGCCTGCCCATCTCCACAACTATTCAGATTCTATGCGCTCTCTACTTCGCCCTGACTAAGAAGAAGATCAGCGTAAAGGATGTGGAGATTGTCAATGAGACCATGGAGGAGATACAAACAGAGACAGTTAAGAGCCAGTCTGAGTCTAGGGACTTCATCTCTCCATCAGAGATAACCCACAACAGTTACTCTGTAGAACAAACCATGCTTGGATTCATCGAGAATGGAGATATGGCAGGACTGCAGGATTGGATCTCCCATGTGCCATCCATTCGTCCTGGAATCCTGGCTGCAAATCAGCTCCGACAGATGAAGAACACCTTTATCGTCGCTACCACTCTCGCCTCGCGAGCCGCCATCAATGGTGGACTGCATATCGATGATGCCCTCTCCCTCAGCGACCTCTATATCAAAAAATGTGAGACTCTTGAGACAGCAGATCGTATTATGAATCTACAGCTCCATATGATTATGGACTTCACCTCTCAGGTTCAGAGTCTACGTCTGGGAGATACCCCATCAGCCCTAGTTCTTCGTGTCACCAACTACGTCAGACACCATATCACCGAGCGAATCACTACCAGTGACTTAGCCGATGCCCTCTATCTCAGCCGCAGCTACCTATCCACGGTTTTCAAAAAAGAGACTGGCATGTCTCTCGCCAACTATATCTCTACAACAAAAATAGAGGAGGCAAAACGCCTCCTCCAGTCTACCGATAAGTCCATGGCGACTATTAGTTCCTCTCTAGGATTCTCCTCCCAGAGCCAGTTTTCTACCACCTTCCTTAGATTCACCGGAGAATCTCCAAGGGATTATCGGAAGGGGTAATTACAAAATGTAAGTGATTGACATGAAATTATAATCAAATCACGTCTCGTCGATTTATGAATACTCTTTGATATCGAAACTATCAGCAATTGCAGCTCTCGCCTCAGACAGATCCTGAAATACTCCATCATGGATAAACTGGACGATGAGATTCCCCAGCGCTGTGCCCTCTGTAGGACCTGCATATACAGGCAGACCTGTGTACTTGGCGGTAAGGGCATTCAGGTAGGTATTCTGGCTGCCGCCACCTACAATATTTACTGCAGTATAGGTCTTCCCTGTAAGCTGCTCTAACTTCTTCACTGCGGCCGCATAGTCTGCTGCTAAGGAACGGAAGATCACATTTAACACCGCCTCATCATCCTGGGGAAGCTCTACCCCCTGCTCCTGACTTGCCTTACGCACCTCTAAAAGCATGGACTCTGGTGCCAGGAAGCGATCATCATCCACATTAACCAATACATCTAAGTCATATCCATCCGCTTTATCCTGCAGTTCCTGAAAGGAAGCAGTTTCTCCCTCTGGGAGCTTGGCATCGATTTCCTTCTTGGCATTCTGGAACATCCATAAGCCCATGATATTCTTGAGGTAACGGAAGCGGTACTCATATCCGCCCTCATTGGTGAAGTTCTCCCGACAGCTTTCCATACTGGTGATTGCCTTTTGATTCTCCACACCTAAGAGACTCCATGTACCAGAGGAAATGAAGACCGCGTTGTCATCTCTGGCTGGAACCGCTAAGAATGCGGAACCGGTATCGTGGGTGGCAGGTAAAATCACCTGAAGACTTGCACCGGTTTCCTTTTGGATATCAGGAAGCAATTCTCCCACAACGGTTCCAGGCATCTGAATTGGGAGAAAGATCTCTTCCGGAAGCCCTATCTTTCGAATCAATTCAAGATCCCAGTTCTTCGATTCAGCATTAACCAAGCCTGTTGTGGAAGCATTGGTGTACTCATTCATCATGACTCCGGTCAGGATATAGTTCAGATAATCCGGAACCATCAGGAAGTACCTTGCATGCTCCAGATACTCCGGATGCTCTCTTTTAATAGCCAGTAACTGATAGATGGTATTGAACTTCTGATACTGGATACCTGTGCGACGATAACACTCCCGGAAGGTGATGATACCATCCCTCTCCAGCTGGTCACGGATTCCATTGGTACGCTGGTCGCGATAAGCAACAGTATCCCCAAGGATCTCACGATTCTTATCTAATAGGACAAAGTCTACTGCCCAGGTATCGATTCCCATAGACTTAGGAGAAAATCCTGCATCTACAGAGGCCTTGATGCCCTGAATCACGCTATCTCTCAGATGATCCATGTCCCAGCAGAGGTGTCCATGAACTTCATGGACGCCATTGGTAAAGCGATAGGTCTCCTGAAGCCGGATCTTATGATTTTCTACTGAGCCAATGATATGGCGGCCACTGGATGCGCCAATATCAACAGCCAGATATGTGTTCTTCATAGTACTACCTTCTCTACTTATTCGGCCAGCCAGTCCGTTGGGATTCCTTCTTCTGAACAGTGAACCTCAACTTCTGAGCATTGAACCCCAACTTCTCAGCAGATAACCTCAACCGGAACATTCAGGATCTTAGCAACCTTCTGAATGGTTGACAAATGATGGCCAAGAGCTGCTGCCATATGATGGGTTGGGCCAGCCTCGCTCCAACGATTAACGAACTCACGAGCTCCGATGGGGAAACGGGTACGCATATTGGTATCACCGAAGTGAAAGATTGGACCATCCTCATTGACACCCTCAGCCACGATGAACTTGAATTTCCCATTGCCATCCTGGGTGATTGCCAGATAGGTGATATCCCCGGTTGGAGGGTAGAACTGTGTCAGGTATCCACCGCCGGTCTTACCATGGAATACCGGAACCACCTTCATCGTTGGCTTCCTGGCCTGGGAGATTGCAGCATCTCCTGACCCACTGTGTCCGATGATGCAGATATCATCATCGAAATCGATGGAGTACATCTCAGACAGCTGACCGGTTCCGGAGATGGTCTTTAAGATGGACATAGCCATTGCAACCTTCATATCTCCCTCGACTGCGCAGGCTGTTCCCTGCTTAATCAGCATGGAGAATGCCGGAATCAGCATAGAATCCAATACACCAGCCTTACCCTGAGCCAGTCCATCATAATGGGATGCAATCAAGCCTAACTTCTCGTCCTTTACCCATTGCTCAAAGGCCACCACATACTTGGCCATGACACGGATATCAGACTCCTGATAATCGCCCAATACATCGAAGGTATTATGAATATCAGAAATTTTATCTGTAACTCTTGCATCCTCATCACTGATCTCATCCGCAATAGCCCACATACGCTCCCAGTCAAACTGCTTGGTGTAGAGACCGAGTCTACGATAGAGATTCGACTCATCGATGTAGAGATCCATCATACCCGGGTATGGACGTCCAATCTGAGCGATATTGGTCTGGCGGAATCTGCGACGAACCTGAGCCGCACGACACCACTCCTCAATCTCAGCCTGTACATATGGATCACCGCCCTCGACCACACCAGTGATCACATCATGACGCATATCATAGCGATTCAGATCAGCCACCATTTCGCCAACAGCACCGCATGCATAGAGTTCACCTAACCAGTCAGGAATCTCTGCTTTCGCATAGTCCGGCACTCTCTTCTTCTGTACATTTACCAGTACCACCGGCACATCTAAGTCCTTCACAGCAGGAAGCATGTTATAGGATGTGGCATAGGTTAATAGCTGCAGGAATACCAGATCTACATCTGCAGCACGGAACTTATCCCCGGCAAGCTGTGCAGCTTCTTTTGTGGTTACCATACCACCATCCACGATTTCAACTGTGTCAGGGAGTGACTTCTTAAAGTTCTCAAACTGGCTCTCGAACTCTGGAAGCAGCTGTGGAAACTGTGGTAAATATGCCCCCAGGGCAATAGAAAATACGCCAACTCTGGCCTTAGTATCTACTAGCATCTCTCTTCTCCTTCTGATGTCTACTCTGGTAACTGTCCGATGGTTGCATCCTTCTTCTCATACAGATACTTCTCATTGATATGTACGCCGAATGGTGCATTCAGTTCTCTGAATTGACTTGGTGTAATGGTGTTCAGCTTCGTCTTTGACATAGACATTACCTTCACCAGAACCTCAGCCGCCTTTTCAACTGTATGCATAAGACCAAAGGTCTCATCGAAGTCATGACCACAGCAGAAAGCACCGTGATGTGCCCATACCGCAATATCCTGCTTCTTCATAATCTCAGAAGTGTAATCACCGATTTCCTTACCGCCGCACAGCATCCAAGGAACGATGCCGATGCCCTCAGGGAAGACGATTGGACACTCCGTAGCCATCTCATAGATCTCACGAGTGAATACCCTGGTATCCAGTGGAAGTACATAGGTCAGTGCAATGATATTCTGTGGATGGCAGTGGTAAACCACGCGCATCTCACCATCTCTTGCCTTCAGCACCTGGAGATTTGCCAGATGAGTAGGGAGCTCAGATGTAGGTCTGCCGCCATTCACCAGGCCCCAAACCTTCATGAATTTAGATCCATCCTCATTCAGCTTAATGATGCAGACATTGGCTGCCGGATCCAGCTGGATATTACGGAAGTACTTGCCAGAGCCGGAAACCATGAAGTATTCGCCAGCCAGTTCAGGAAATGTGCTGTCTGCTTCATGACCTGCCTGCCAGCCGAAGTCCTCCCAGATACCATTCAGATTGAAATCCTCCTGGAGCTCAGCCACTTCCTCAGCTTTCATGCGATAGGTGAGATTCCCGCCATTTCTCTCATGCCAGCCCTGGTTGAAGCCGTCCATTGCCATTCTTGCGTAGCCCTCTAATAGTTTTGAATCTAATACTTTCATCTTGCTCTCCTTTGAACCAAGTGAATGATCTCTTTACAAGAAATACTAGCATGTCCTTATTTGCCATTTAAGGACACGATTTATCTATTTTTATGTCCTTATTTGCACGACTGTGATAGTATATATGAGAAATGTAAACCAATCTTTGCTTTGGTTTACATTTAGAGAGTTCTATTCGATATAAACGAAATAATGGATGCAATATGAATCAAGAATTGCTGGAACAGTTATCAAAAATCACCCCAGAAGAGGAGCGAATCCTGGAAGGCAATAAGGCTGTGGATCGAAGCATCTACTATCGAGATGCAAAGGCGGATTGCCAACAGACGAAGGGGACCAGACAGTCCACTCTGTCTGAACAGAATCAGATTGATGCCACTCTGCTCCTTGAAAAGGGAAAGCTCATCGATATCCGTCCCAATACCAGATTCCTACACTTCCCAGAGCATAGCCATAACTTCGTAGAGTTCGTATACATGTGCCAGGGATCTACCACCCATATCATTGATGGGCAGGAAATACGGCTAGAGGAGGGAGATCTCCTCTTCATGAATCAGCATGCCAAGCAAGAGATTCTGCCTGCCAAGAGGGATGATATCGCCATTAACTTCATTATCCTGCCGCCCTTTTTCGATGAGGTTCTGCGAGGAATCGGGGATAATACTTCCACTCTTACAGACTTCCTGATCTCCTGCCTGACAGAACAGGACATGGGCGGTAACTACCTCTACTTCCATGCGTCTGGGATTCTGCCCGTCCAAAACCTCATGGAGAATCTGATCTGGATCATGCTAGAGAAGCCTCATGGTCATCGTCTTCTGTCTCAGCAGACCATGGTACTACTCTTCCTGAATCTCCTCTCCCATATGGATCAGATTGTGATGCCTCAGGACTCCTATGATCAGAAGCTGATTATGCAGCTCTTAACCTACATCAATGAGGACTATAAAAAGGCCACACTAACGGAATTCGCAGAGCAGTGCAGCCTTGATATCTATAGCCTGGGCCGCTTTATTAAAAAGCATACTGGAGGAACCTTTAAGGATCTCCTAATGGATCGCCGGCTGAAGCAAGCCGCTTGGCTTCTCTCTACCACGAAGCTCCCCATCGCTGATATCGCTGTGTCAGTAGGATATGAAAATACCAGCTTCTTCTATCGCATCTTCAAGGGGAAGTATGGAATGAGTCCCAGGGACTACCGCCTGAAGGGGGATGCAAAAAAGTAGGGGCGATGGGTTACTGCCCGGACATCCTGGAGAGACAAAATTCCAGCACATGCCTTGCATTATTCTGAAGTTCCGCAAGGGTCAGACCATCCAAAACCTTATCGTCCATGCAATCCCTTACTTCCGGATCACTGTGATGCGGACCCTGATCCGTGTAATCCCGGCCACCGGGCATTAAGACATTCACTCCTGCCCGGATCCGGTAGGCGTTATTCCTGACACCTAGGAATTCGGAACATAGATTCCGAATGTCTTATGGAAATCCCGAAATTTACATCACTGGCACACGATAAATATTCGAAAAGTTCAATGAAAAAGACAGAAGAAGAGTCCCGGTGCGTTCTGCATCGGGACTTTTTCTTTCAGCAATATTATTTTTCAGTACGATTACTCAGTTACCGTCGACTGATCTGCCCCTTCTTCCTTCTCATCCAAGGTCTCGGCAGGGGCCTTATTTTCTACCCGCTTGTCAAGCCATGAGAAGAAGCCTGCCAGGATGGTTCCGGAGATGGAGTGCCATACACAGGATACAGCGGAGATGATGGCGGCATTGGGAAGTGTTGCAAACTGTGCAGTCGTATTGGCAAGGTTTGTAGCCATACCTGCGTTCTGCATGCCGACCTCGATGGAGATGGTTCTTCTCTTTGCCTTGTTCATGCGTGTCAGGATGCCAACCAGATAGCCGAGGACATAGCCGAATCCGTTGTGAAGGAATACTGCAACAAAGATTACAAGGCCGGATGTAAAGAAGCTTGCGCCCTGGGAATTTACAACACCGCCGACAACAAAAGCCAGACCGAGAACGGCAACAGCCGGCATGAGCTGCTGGAATTCACGGAACTTTTCTCTCTTACCGAAAACTGCGTTTAATACAAAGCCAAGGGCAACCGGAAGGATAACGGTTTCGATGATGGATACGAACATGGGGAAGGCCTTGATTCTGACGGTTGCACCGCTTGCCAGAAGAGAGATGAGAAGCGGTGTCATGATCGGAGAAAGGATCGTCGAAGCAGTTGTCATGCCGACGGAAAAGGCAACATCGCCATGGCAGAGATATGACATGACATTCGAGGAAACGCCTCCGGGGCAGCAGCCTACGAGGATCAGGCCCAGAGCCAGGTCATCCGGCAGACGAAGCAGATGAACCAGCGTATAGGCCAGGAAGGGCATGATGCCGTACTGGGCAGCTGCGCCGATGAAGATATCCAGGGGCCGCTGAGCAAGGATTCTGAAATCCTCGGTCGTCATTGACATTCCCATGCTCATCATGATGACGCCGATGATCACGGTCTGCGTTGTGAATTTATTGGTTGCAAAATCGGTAAACCAGGCCTTGTTGACCCAGCCCATCCAGGCCGGCCAGATAAAGGTCACGACGGCAAAGGCGATAACGACCAGCGCCGTGTGGTTCGACATAAACTTTGATACTTTTTTCAATGCTTTCATTTTGTGATACCTCCGCGAAACAAAAAATAAGTCCCTGCCCGGCCTTAACGGCTGAGAGGGACGAAATGATTCCGCGTTACCACCCTGATTCCGCCTGCCGTAAAACCTACGGCTGACGACACTTTTACGTACCAGCATACGTTTCCTTATAACGGAGGATTCCGTCGCCGCCTACTTGGGATTTCGATTTCAAATCTGTCTGAGTCTGTTCAGATCCGTCCGGAATTCTTCCGATTCCGTTTTCAGATTTGAATCAAATATAAAGCGTTCCCGTTCAGCTTTGCTTCTCCGAGAGGATATCCGAATTCGCGCGCCCGCCTGCTCACACCGTCCGCAGGTTCTCTGAATGGCTCTCACTCGTGAACCGAACTTGTTCTCATCAATGAATTTAAAGGCTGTGCAGTTGTCAGCGGCAGGTTTTCATTTCCCTGCTGCTGATACAAAATATATCACTTATCAAATTTTGTTCAAGCATTAAATGAAATACATTCATCAATCTTCCAAATAATATCTGGACTTTCCAATGCTCTTTTTATTCCATCCGCTCAAGGCAGAATTCCAGGACATGCTTTGCATTTGTCTGGAGCTCTGCCAGGGTCAGACCGTCCGGAACCTCCGGCTCCATACACTTTGCGACTTCCGGATCACTGTGATGAGGTCCCTGATCCATATAGTCCCGGCCGCCGGGCATGAGGACATTGACGCCGGCACGGATCCGGTAGGCATTATTCTTAAGGCCCGGGAATTCCGGAGATTCGCCCGGCTGCATCCACCAGTCGGTCATGACATTTCCCTGATACTTCCATTCTTTCCTTAAAATCGTTGTGACCAGATCGTAATGATAATGACTATAGATACCATTGACCCGGTTGTAGGAAGTCATGATATTCTTTGGCGAAGCGATACCAACGCACATTTCAAAAGCTTTGAGATAGATCTCCCGAAGTGTCCTCTCATCCACCACAGAGTCTTCCTGATTCCGCCCGGTCTCCTGACTGTTGCAGGCAAAATGCTTGGGGCAGGCACTGGCTCCCTTGGACTGAATTCCATCCACGACCGCAGCAGCCATCCAACCGGTGAGATAAGGATCTTCCGAGAAATATTCAAAATTCCTTCCGCAGAGCGGATTCCTGTGAATATTCATACCTGGCGCCAGCATGACATCAATTTGATAATGCTCCATCTCTTCCGCTTCTTTCTGATAGAGCTGATTGACCAGCTTGTCATTCCAGGTCGAAGCCAAAGCCGTTCCAATGGGAAGAAGAGTCGTATAATGTCTTAGGCGAAGGCCTGCAGGGCCATCACTGGTCACAATGACAGGCACCTTCTTGGCCCGTAAAGAATCAGACACTCCGCCGAAAATCCCGGTATTCCCCTCCGCTCCAAAGCTGGAATTCATGGGGCCTTCTCCGCGCGACAGATCCACCAGTTCCTCAAAAGTCAACTGACTGATAAAATCGTCCAGACTTGCCTTCCCATCTTTGACATCCTGGAGACTAATCTGTTCAAACTGTGGTAAAGGCTTCTCCTTCCTCTCTCCCGACTCTGCCAATTCCCGCGTCTGATTCGGCACTTCCTTGGGCAGGCGTGACAGAATCCTGGCAGCAAGCTCCCGGCTGGTCTCCGTTGTCGCCTTCTCACACTGGCGGGTGACAACTGTCATGTCCTGCGCAAATGATCCGATCTCCACCAGATTTCTGACAGAATCCCCGGCATAGAAAGTATAGGTTCCCTCTTCCAAAACATAGGCAGAAGGATGCCCGGTAAGGCCGTCCGCATCATAAGAAGACAGCTGGTAATCACTGACCATGAAATTTTCCGTGTCCTCTTCTCCCTCATTCAAAAGCTGGCTCTTTACAAAGCCAACCAGGGCAAGGGCCGGCCGCTTTAGCCTGGACCTGGGCAGATCTGTGGAAACGTAGACCATGAGGACGTCTTTCCCCGGTCTCTTGGACAGATTCTTAACAGAAGCCCGGATTTCCGTCAGCCCCGGATAATGGTGAAGCGATTTGGGCAGGATCTCAAAGTCAGAATAAGACAGACCATAGCCAAAAGGATAGAGGACCCTGTCCTTTGCCCTGCTTTCAAAATGCCGATAACCGACGAAAATTCCTTCTTTATACTCATTCCGAACCGGATCACCGAAGGAATCGGAGGACGGGTAATCACGATACTCCTTTGCGATCGTGTCCGTAAGATGCCCGGATGGGTTTACCTTTCCCGACAGGACATCCGAAACCGCATATCCCATCTCCTGGCCCAACTGCCAGACAATTGCCAGAGCTTTGATATGCGAATAGTTCGACAGCCAGGACAGATCCATGACGTTTCCGATATTGAGAAGGACCGTGATGGAGTCGAAGTTCTGATCCAGCTTTTGCAGGATCCGCTCCTCCGCGGCAGTCAGATAATAGCTTCCCGGCTCCAGGCGATTCTCCCGGTCTTCCCCGGCCGCCCGGCCAATAATATAGACCGCTTTGTTGCATTCCTTCGCCACCTTTTGAAGGGTCTCGTCGGATACTTCCATCTCCGGATAAAAAAACGGCCACTTGCCCCAGGCGCTCCAGTCGCCGGTGTCAACCGGATTGGCTTTTGAAAACTTCTGATAGAGATCCGCCAGATCCCGGTCAATGGTCAGGTCCGGATCCTCCTCCATGCCCTGGAGAATGGAAACTTTGCGGACTGGGATGATATCACCGCCCGAACCGTAACCGACAAAGAAACTGTCGACCTGACAGCGGCCGAAGACAGCCAGGCGGTCTGATTTTTGGAAAGGAAGGGTCTGGTCCCGGTTTTCCAGGAGGACGATACCCTCAGCTGCCGCCTTTCGAAGGAGATCTGCCATTCCTTCAGTCTCATACTTTTCTTCAAACAATTTTGCACCAGACAATTGAGCCTGTGCCAATTCATTGACTTCCGGCCGGGGATCATTCTGTGTCTGGTCACAGGTCTCTAACCGGTTCTGATCGGTTTCTTTCTCATCTATTTCGAAATGAATATCGTTCACGCTTACTGTCCTCCCTTTCCTAAGGCTTCAAATTGAAAATAACGATATTTCTCCCGGCACGGGGCCCGGCAAATACTCGATGTAAAAATTATAAAAAATATGGGCGTGTGAAAAAAGGTGTTTTTTCACACGCCCAATGCATGTCCTACTGCAATTCCTATGATCTCGATCCCATCAGCCCTTGACAGCTCCCATGGCCAGGCCGCTTACAATATTCTTCGAAAGGATCAGATAAACGATAATGACCGGGAAGATGGAGAAGGCGATCGTCATGTAGACAACACCCATATCGAATTTGAGGAAATCTGCGGATCGAAGTTCTGCAATCATAATGGGGAGGGTCTTGTATTCCTCCGTTTTTAATACCAGGGCCGGAGTGAAGTAATTGTTCCAGTTGGCTACGAAGGTAAAGATTGCCTGAACTGCGATCGCAGGTTTCATCATTGGAAGTACAATGGAATTAAAGATTCGAAACTCTCCGGCTCCATCGATCCGGGCTGCTTCCACAAGAGACATGGGCAGGGTGGAATCCATATATTGCTTCATATAGAAGAAGGTTGCCGGCGCTGCAATGGCCGGAACGATCAGTGGAATGTAATTATCCATCAATCCCATCTTGGTGATCAACTGAATGAAACCAAGTGCCGTTACCTGTGTCGGGATCATCATAATGGCCAGGATAAAAGTAAAGGCCGCATTTCTCAGTTTAAAACGATATGCGTGAATCGCATATGCTGTCATGGTTGAGAAGTAAGTGCAGAAGAATGCGCTGACACCTGCCACCAAAAGTGAATTCAGCATGCCTC
The DNA here is from genome assembly GCF_046263795.1 of Porcibacter vitabionis. Taxonomy (NCBI): domain Bacteria; kingdom Bacillati; phylum Bacillota; class Clostridia; order Lachnospirales; family Lachnospiraceae; genus Porcibacter; species Porcibacter vitabionis. The sequence continues at coordinate 97,371 of NZ_JBJYZD010000008.1, forward strand.
GTACGATTGGCTGTGTACTGTGCAGCATATTGATGAAGTTTTTCGCCAGCTGGGTCCCGGGATAGGCCTGAAATCCCATCTTCAGATCTCCGTTACTTCTCGTTGCATTGATAAACAGGATATAGAATCCGAAGAGGCAGAGGAAGGACAAGAAGATCAGAACGATATAGGCAATGACCCTTCTGACTTTTACTCCCACGCCTTGCTTTCTTTGAATGCTGAATGTATTATCCATATCCTATGCCCTCTTTTCTACGAATCGATCTCTCATAACAAGTCTCCCTTACGACTCCTGTCCTTTCATGGTCAGCTTATATACGAAGAAGCTTAAAATACCGGTGATAATGAAGAGTACCGTGGAAAGTGCACCGCCCATACCGAGGTTTTTCGAATACAGATGCTTGTTCAATTCCATGATCATTGTCATTGTCGTATTGTTCGGCTGACCACTACCGTTTGTTAAGATCTGCGGTACATCGAACATCTGCAGACCACCGATCAGGGATGTGATCAAAACATAGACCAGAATCGGCCGTAACAAGGGAAGGGTAATTTTGAAGAAGATCTGGGTGGATGTGGCTCCGTCGACTTCTGCCGCTTCAAACAGGGACTGGTCGATTCCCATCATGCCCGCCATCAGAAGAATGGTCGTATTACCAAACCACATGAGGAAATTCATTAAACCAACCAGGCTTCTGGTAGCCCATACACTGGCAAAGAAATCGAAGGGTTTCTTCAAGAATCCCATGGAGATCAGAAGTCCATTGATCGGTGCATGTTTCGATGCTCCAAACAAAGTAAAGAAGAGCATTGCGAATGCTGCTGCCATGATCAGGTTCGGCAGATAAATAACGGTCTTAAAGAAGCGCTGACCCTTCAAACGAAGAGAGGGATCTGTAAACCATGCTGCCAGAAGGAGAGAAACGATGATCTGCGGAATAAAGCCGATCAGCCACATGATCATGGTATTTCCGGCATACATGAGTAAGTGCCCTTTGGTGATCAGTTTTGCATAATTGGCTAATCCGACAAAACGCGGTCCGATCTGCTCCAGTCCAACCCGGTAATTCTCAAAAAAGCTGTTAAAAATAGTCGTTACCAGGGGTATCAACTGGAAAATGGTGAAGATAACAAAGAAGGGAATGAGAAAAATATAACCCCATTTGTTATATGATGCGACCTTATTCTTTTTCGTTTTCATACTTTTTCTCCCATAACAAGGACTCTATTGTCCTGATAGAACATCTGCCTCCTTATGAGGGAGGCAGATGCTGAACTCACGATCCTGTTTTGAAAAGTGCTTTCCTTTTCTCCATCAAATTTCAAATTTTGACGAAGGGATCAAAAGCATGCACCTTTCTCTACGAATCGGTCTACATTTCTCACTTGGAGAGATTCGGATACTTCTTCAGAACATCTGCATAGAAGTTGTCCAGAGCCTTATCCTTCGTTGCATTACCGGTGAAGTAATCCTTCATTGCCTTCTGGAAGGACTCGGTGCAGCCCTGATCATAATCGGTAAGATTCTTCATGCTGATCTTCTTTGCGCCTTCGCAGAACAGAGGCAGCGGGTTCTGACCGCCAAGTACCTTGAATGCATAGGAATCATCCTTAGCAGCTTCTTCCATAGCCGGCTGGTTGTTTACGAAATCGGAATCCTTCTTCACGATATCAAGCATGGTAGCCTTATCGCAGGTCATCTTCTTCATGATGTCAGCGATCAGAGTCTTATTATCAGTGCCCTTGGCTGCGCAGATCCAGGTACCGCCCCAGTTAAAGGACTCAGGTCCTGCACATGCACCCCATCCGCCGGCGTGTGCGATGGAGCCGTCATCACCCTTGTCGGAATCGGGAGCATTGCCCATGGAGAAGTTAATCAGCCAAGCAGGTCCGAAATAGCAGAAGGTATCGCCAGGAGCCTTGAAGCCTGCACTCCAGCCATCACTCCAGAGGTCATCGGTTCCGGTCTCACCGGCATCAACCAGCTTCTTGGAATCATCTACCCACTTCATGATATTGGCATCGATCTGGATCTTACCGTCCTTGTCTACCCAAGGAGTCTTGGCATTCTGGGAATATACACGGTAGGAGTCATTTACCGTTGCCTCAACCTTATAATTCTTAGCTTTCAGCTCAGCAGCTGTAGCTGTGAAGGTATCCCAATCCTTTACATGAGCCTGAACGGTTTCCGGTGAATCATCACCCCACATAGCCTTGGCAATGGATCTGTTGTAAATCAGAAGGCCCGGGCAGCCCTGCCATGATACACCACGGAGATCTCCCTTGGAATCTGTTACAACATCCTTGGTGTACTGATACTGATTAGCCAGATCTGCATCGGTAATTCCGAGATCTGCAATCTTCTCCGTTACAGGGGTCTTGGTGTTGATATACTTTCTGGCATAGTCGGCCTCAATCAGGAAGAGGTCAACTTTGCTGTCATCCTTGGCGTCGGCATTCTTCGGAAGAACTTCATCCAGATTATTCTGATAAGCATTGTTATCAGAAGGGGTAACGGTAAACTTCACCTTGACGTCACCGATTGTGCCGCCCTTGGTAGGATTTTCCTTATCTGTCGGTTTGAAATCGGGATAATGATCTCTCAGACGTCTTGCAAACTCATCGTTCCAGCACTGAATGTTCAGGACCTTGCCCTCACCGCCACTTTTTGTGGTCTTGGCATCCCCGCCTGTCTTCTCAGCACTTCCACCCTTGCTTCCGCAAGCGGCCATCGGAACGATCATTCCGGCTGCAAGTGCCACACACAATGCCTTCTTAACACCTTTTTTCATACTCTCTACCTCCTTTTTAAGAGCATTTCTTTTCTATGCAAACGATCTTTCTCTTTCCTGTCAGCTGATCTTTCGAACGGTATGCCCGATCAAAAGCTTTCCCTTCACATTTAGTGTTTCAGCTTCACAGGTCTTCGGATGCTCAATGGACTCAATCAGTTTTCTCATGGAAATCCTACCCATTTCCTCTGAGTCTTGATGATAGGTCGTAAGCACCGGATGCAGATATTGAGAAAGACCGATTCCATCATATCCAACAACAGATACATCCAGCGGAATCTTCACATGCATCCGCTCCAGTTCCATCAATCCTCCGATGTAAGAATAATCATCAGGGAAAAGAATGACGGTTGGCGGATCCCGAAGCTCCATCAGTTTCCTTGTTGCTTCCCTGCAGGAATCCGGACTATGGTAAGCCGCTTCTATGATGTATTCTTCCGGAACCGTGATTCCCTCTTCGGTCAGGGCCCGGTTGAATCCGACCATACGCTTTCTGGTAACGGAAGTATCCTCACCATGGATAAATCCGATCTTCCTGTGTCCCATCTCGATCACATATTTGGTAAGTGCGTAGCTTCCTTCGACATTATCGCTCATCACAGAGCTCTGATCGTTAAAGCTATAGTCGATTGTGATCGTCGGGATCTCGCTTTGCACCAGTTCCTCCACGGATCTGGATTCAAAGTCGGCGCTGGCAATGAGGACACCGTCCAGTCTGCGATATCTGGCATGTTCCAGATAGGATGTCAGCTTCCCTCCCAGGTTTCGGCTGATAAAGGTTACGTCATATCCGGAATGCTCTGCCTCGTTCTTCGCAGCATTTAAGATCTTTGAAAAGAACTCATGCGTCAGGCCGCTTCCCGTATGGTCTTCGAAAAGCAGGCCAATACTATGGGAGTTATTTGTCTTCAGCTGTCTTGCTGCAACATTCGGCAGATAATGAAGTTCTCTTGCCGCCTGGCGGATCCGGTCTGCCGTGGCCGGAGAGATGTCTCCGTAACCATTCAAGGCCTTGCTCACCGTCGCGCTGGAAACCTTACAATATTCTGCGATATCCTTTACTGTAACCATTCATGATCCTTCCCCATACTTGATGCCTTCCTTACGATCCCTGTATTTACGAATCAGGTAATACCGGATCTGGTGCACATCATCGGGAATCTGCTTTCCAAACCCTGTGCAGGTTCGCCTATTACTCGAATACGATTTCGCCATTATTTTCAGGATTCTTTCGAAATATGTCGAACTCGTTTTCGTAACCTTATAGTAATTCACCCCATGTCTATCGTCAATATACAATTCAACCAATAAAATTGCTCGAAATTTTCACGAAATAGCCAAATAAGACTTTCTAAAATCCGAAACTCTTGTAATTCGTAATCAATGATATTATGATACTTTTAAATGAACGAAATCGTATTCGTTCCCAATAAAACGTCATTTTCCATTTATTTCAGACGTTTTGTTTCTGTATTTGTACATTAGAAATATGAATGTTTCTTATAAAAGGAGGATTTCAGAAATGAGGTATGGTCATTTTGATGATAAGGCCAGAGAATATGTCATCGAGACGCCCAGAACACCGCTGCCCTGGATCAATTATCTGGGTTCCAAAGAGTTCTTCCGGCTGATCTCAAACACTTCCGGAGGTTATGCTTTCTATAAGGATGCCAAGCTCTTACGCCTGACCCGCTATCGTTACAACAACTCTCCCGCTGACTGCAATGGTCTATATTTCTATATAAAGGATAAGGATCTTGTCTGGGACCCGGGCTGGCAGCCGACCCAGACCGAACTGGATCATTATGAATGTCACCACGGTCTGGGCTATACCACGATCTTAGGGGAGAAGGATGGAGTTTCGGCCCGGCAGGAGAGTTTCGTCCCGACAAGCGATCCTTGTGAGATCGACCGGATTACTTTGACGAACATGAGTCATCAGAAAAAAGAGCTGACTCTCTTCTCTTATGTAGAGTTCTGTCTTTGGAATGCCGCAGATGATCAGGAAAATTTCCAAAGGAATTTCTCCACCGGAGAAGTCGAAGTCGAGGGTTCTGTCATCTATCATAAGACCGAATACCGGGAGCGGCGGAATCATTACGCCATCTTCGCCTGCAACTGTCCGATCGATGGTTTCGATACCAGCCGGGATGCCTTTGTCGGTCTCTACAACGGGCCGGCTCATCCAAAGGCCGTATTCGGGGATGGCTGTACCAATTCCATTGCCCATGGCTGGGCACCCATCGGTGCCCACGAGATCCGACTTTCACTGGAGCCCGGCGAAAAGAAGACTGTGATCTTCCTTCTCGGCTATTGTGAAAATCCAAACGACAAGAAATTCATCGCCCCCAATGTCATTAATAAGGAACCGGCTTACCGGCTGCTTCAGAAATATCAGACCGATCAGGATGTGGATCAGGCTCTGGCAGAACTCCACGCTTACTGGGAAAAGCTTCTCTCGATCTATCGCCTTTCCTCGAAGGATGAGAAGTTAAACCGGCTGGTAAATGTCTGGAACCAGTACCAATGCATGGTCACTTTTAATATGTCCCGTTCCGCTTCCTATTATGAATCCGGCATGGGGCGAGGCATGGGCTTTAGGGATTCCTGTCAGGATCTGCTTGGCTTTGTCCATCTGATCCCGGAAAGGGCAAGGCAGAGGATTCTGGATATCGCCAACACCCAGTTCCCGGATGGCAGCTGCTACCACCAGTATCAGCCCCTGACCAAGAAGGGCAATGCCGATATCGGCGGCGGTTTCAACGATGATCCCCTCTGGCTCATCGCCGGAACATCCGCTTATATCCGTGAAACCGGCGACTATAGTATTCTGGATGAGCTCTGTGCCTTTGACAGCGACTTTTCCAAGGCCAAGCCCTTGATCGACCACTTAAGAATCTCCTTCCAATATACCCTGAACCACAAGGGGCCTCACGGCCTTCCTCTGATCGGCCGGGCAGACTGGAATGACTGTTTGAATCTGAACTGCTTCTCCGACCGGCCCGGTCAGTCCTTCCAAACCAGCGGTCCTTCGGAAGGTCCTGTCGCAGAGTCTGTTTTCATCGCCGGCATGTTCGTAAAATACGGGAATGAACTGGCTGATATCCTGGATCATATCGACTGCAAAGAAGAAGCCGAAAAAATCCGGAAAGAAACCGAAGAAATGGACCATACCATTCAGACCGCCGGCTGGGATGGAAAATGGTTCCTTCGCGCCTATGATGCTGAGTCTCATCCGGTCGGATCCAAAGAATGTGAGGAAGGCCAGATCTACATCGAGCCTCAGGGCATGTGCGTCATGGCCCATGTCGGCCTGGACAGCGGAAAAGCTGAAAGTGCTCTATTAAGCGTAAAGGAACGTCTGGATACGAAATACGGTATTGTCCTTCTCCAGCCGGCCTATACCCGCTATCATCTGGAGCTTGGGGAGATCTCTTCCTATCCGCCAGGATATAAGGAAAATGCCGGGATCTTCTGCCACAACAATCCCTGGATTGCCTGTGCGGAAACAGTTCTTGGGCATGGAGACCGGGCCTTTGAAGTCTTCAAAAAGACCTGTCCTGTCTATCTCGAGGACATCAGCGACATCCACCGGACCGAACCTTATGCTTATTGCCAGATGGTTGCCGGTATCGATGCGCCGACCTTCGGCGAAGGCAAGAACAGCTGGCTGACCGGTACGGCCGCCTGGACTTTCACTGCCATAAGTCAGTATATTCTGGGCATCCAGCCGACCCTGGACGGTCTCCGTATCAACCCCTGCATTCCGTCCTCTGTCGATGGCTTTGATATCATTCGAAAGTATCGTGGAAATGTATACCATATCCATATCGACAACAGCGCCCACAAGGAAAAAGGCGTAAAAGAAATGACAGTAGACGGAAAGGTCATGGCGTCCAATCTGATCCCGACCGATTTGTCCGGAACAGAACATGACGTTATGGTCCGGTTGGGAGAATGACGATTCCCATCGAATGATTTTCATTTTGCCTTACTTAAGAATAAGAATCGGAATTTCTGATTCTCTCTTTCTTCATATACCCTCTGTTTCGCCCGGCCAATCCCACCCCTGATTGGCCGGGTTTTCTATCCGGGTTTTCTATAATCCGTATGCGTTTTCCTGATTTACACCGGATCTTCTATGATCCGTATGCGTTTTTCCTGATTTACACCGGATCTTCCATGATCCGTATTAAGCTCCTTTGGTCCGATGCAGAATAAGCATGGATCATTCCTAGGCAGGTCTGTGAAACAGCATCTGCATTCATTCGCTCTGCAATCACATTTCCTGCCATGCAGGCTTTCTCCACGCCTCTCGCAACAGATTCCCTGGAAGTCTCATAAGAGATCTGGCGAAAACCCATGCGGATGAGTTCTGCAGTCTCCCGGAAAGCAGTCTCATAAAGTCTGTCCGACTCCTTCTCACTCGAGGAATCCGGAAGAATGTCATCTTCCACTTCCTGTCTTAAAAAGCCGCTCTCGCCTATTTCCTCCCGTATTGCCTGCTCCCTTCGGACAGAAAGAGGCAGCACTGCATAGTGCTGCCTTTCTGCTTCACGTAGGATCATTTTTCTTGTCTCTGCCGAAACTCCGGCATATCCATTCAAGGCCTTAGAGACCGTAGATGGTGACAAGCCCAGTTTTCCGGCAATATCCCGGATCTTTGCCATAACTCTTCTCCCCCTGCAAAACGTATTTATAAGCTTGATCACAGGAACGTCAGAAATGCCTTTTTTTCAGCTCTGACATACAACAGTGGATCAGCCATCCCCTCACAGGGGATGTGCAGCCAGATAGATCAGTTCCTTTACAACAGTCTCCATGGCTTCCAGGGTGCAATGCTCATAAGGTCCATGGAAACCATATCCACCGGTACCCAGATTCGGGCAGGGAAGTCCCTTGAAGGAAAGTGCTGCGCCATCGGTGCCGCCACGGACCGGCCGGGAGATCGGATCCAGACCGACGGAACGAATGGCATCTTCTGCGTTATGAATAATGTCCATATGATCCTTCATCACTTCAAACATATTGAAATAGGAATCCTTGATTTCGACCTGAATCCGGCCCTGTCCATATTCCTGATTCATCCGGTTTGAAAGGTCCTGCATCAGTTTCTTCTTCTCTTCGAATTTGTTTCGATCATGATCCCGGATAATAAAGGACATCTCGGCGGATGCGACATCCCCCTTCATCTCCATAAGATGAATAAAGCCTTCCCGTCCTGCGGTCTTTTCCGGCTTCTGATCCTTGGGGAGACGGGATGCAAATTCACAGGCGATATCTACCGCATTGACCATGATATTCTTGGCTTCACCCGGATGTACATTCTTTCCTTTGATCTTGACCTGACAGGATGCCGCATTGAAGTTTTCATAGGCGATCTCGCCCTCATAATCCCCATCTACGGTATAAGCATACTCTGCCTTGCAGAGATCGAGATCAAAATGATCCGGTCCTTCTCCGATCTCTTCATCCGGTGTGAATACGACCCAGAGATCACCATGAGGAAGCTCCTTTTCAAGGATCTCTTCCACAGCAGTCATGATCTCCGTGACACCGGCCTTATCATCAGCACCTAAAAGTGTTGTTCCATCGGTCGTGATCAAGGTCCTTCCCTTCAGATTTTTCAGCTCCGGAAAATCCTTTACGCTTAAGATGGCACCGCTGCCTTCAAGCTTCACATCCTTTCCGTCATAGTCGGGAAGAATCTGCGGGTTTACATTTTCCCCGGGATAATCCGGTGCTGTATCCATATGGGAGATCAAAGCCATGGAACGATGGCCTTCCATCCCCCGGCTGGCAGGAATATGTCCATAGACATAGCCATGCTTTGACAGAATGACATCATTTACCCCGATATCCGTAAGATCCGCCATCAGAAGACGGGCCAGATCCAGTTCGCGCTCAGCACTCGGCGTTGTCCCAGACTTCGGATCCGAAGTCGTATAGACACTAATATATTTAAGAAAACGATTTTTTAATTTTTCCATTTCTATTCCTCGATTCTTATCTCAACAACCGTACTTCTTCTCTCTTCGCCTGGCCTTCATGCCGACATAGAGATCATAGAGAGCGGAACCGGTCTTCCCTTGTGCCGGATGCTCCTCATCACCGATCTCCAGGCAGTAAGTATCATAGCAATTTAAAATATGGCAGCCGCTTGGATGAAGGCGCTCCCGTTTGAATTCGGCGCCGTAGCTCTTATGCACATGGCCATGGAGCATGTACTTGGGATGATACTGATCCATCAGGGTATTGAAGCATTCAAAGCCCTGGTGGGGCAGATCATCCAAATCGCCATAGCCCTTTGCCGGTGCATGCGTCACCAGAATATCAAAACCGTTCCGAAGGGTGATGGCCGGCCGCATCTTACTGATCCGGCGTTTCATTTCTTCTTCCGTATACATAAAGGGACCATCATGATAGCGCATGGAGCCGCCAAGTCCCAGGATCCTTAATCCCCGAAAATCATAGATCTTATCATCGATGGGAATACAGCCCTGGGGAGGCTCATGGACATAGCCTTTGTCATGATTCCCTGCAACATAAAGCAAAGGCACATTGGTCATGGTCTCCAGGTATTCGAGATATCGATGGTCCAGATCCCCGCAGGATATGATAAGATCCACTCCTCTTGTTCTCTCCGGATCGTAAAAATCATAGAGAGCTTTATTTTCTTCATCTGCCAATACTAAAATTTTCATGCGATCGTGGCATCCTCCTTAATAATGCCGCTGACTGCCACCGTATCCTGTCCTGCCTTGGTCAGTTCTTCCAGACGCGGCAGGCGTCCAATGATATTATCATTCAGCCAGTTCATGGTAATAATGTCCTGTTCCGGCAAGCCATGGTGTCCTGCTTTCTGAACCAATCCATTCTGACTTCGCAGCTCTCCCCGGAAAGGATTGATCGCACCGTTCACGGTTGCCTGTTTCAGATTATCGATCAACTTCTTACTTTGGTAAGGAAGATGTTCCGACGTGATGATATCCACAACGCCGGCCGACATGCCCCACCAGTAATTGATGGCCTGATCTCCCGGCTCCTGATCCAGATATCCTGACATACAGGCATCGATAATGAGTTCATAGAACTTGCCCCAGTTCCAGACCGGTGCAGCAAGGTTTCGTATCGAGCCATTGTCTTCCATGGAAAAGAGTCCGTACTCTCTGGATGCCTTTTCCGGCCGGATGAAATCTCTTCCGGAAACCAGCTTTACGCCATTCTTCTTCATGACTTCCTGCCAGTTGGCATCCTTCATGGATGTCCAGGAAAGATAGACCTCGACCTTAGGATCCACCATAGACGCTCCGATTGCATAAGCATTTACTTCAGCCAGAGATCCGTAGATCGGATAATCCGCCAGATAGCCAATCTTATGATTATCGGACAGAGAGGCGGCCAAAGCTCCGATAATGGCTTTGGCTTCAAACATACGGGCATAGTAGGTCCGCACCCTGGCATGTGACAGATTGATCGAACAGTTGAAGAATTTCACCTTAGGAAAATGCACTGCCGACCGCATCGTCTCTGTCATTTGTTTGGGAGAGACGGTGAAGATCAGTTCACAGTCTTTGGAAACTGCATCGTCGATCGCCGTTCTAAGCTCTTCCTCACTTCCACAATGATCGAAGCAAAGGGTCTCCACGATCCCGCCATACTTATTCTCCACAAAATTTCTGCCCAACTCATGTCCATAGATCCAGTTGGAGGTCTCCTGAGGTCTCTCATAACAGAAGGCAACTTTCAGCGGTTTTTCCTTGGAGTAACGGCTGTTCCCTCCGAAAATGGACCGGAAAACCGACTGGGTACGGAAAGTGGATCCGGCCGGATCAGGCTGGTCTATGACCGTCACCTCATCCGCGTTGGACCGGATCAGGAACTCATTCCAAAGCTTAGAGATCCTGGCATTCAGGACGGTTTCCGGCAGGCCCTGCATTTCATCCAGATGATAGAAATTCAGATAGATCAGGAAGGCATCCGAGGAATTGATGCGGAGGTTTTGTTCAAACTTCTGCCGAAAGATCTTGTCAAAATACTGGAAGCCGCCCTTTAATCTCTGAACCAGATCAATGGGCCAGGGATGCTCGAAGTCCAGCTGCATCAGTTCTGCCAGTTTTCGATAGGATCCGACCTGGGAGAAATCGATCTCATAGATCGGAGCCACATTATAGAAATCCAGAAATTCCATGTAGAGCTGGTAATCCGGTTCCTCCTGCGCTGCCGGCATGATCCGGTTGACCTCAGCCAGAATAGTGACAGCACCTACAAATTTAGAAACGGATACTCTTTTGTTTCCTTCCTGGACATAAAAGCGGTGCATATATTCATAGACCTTGATGGGGTCCCGAATTCCCTCTTCCATCTGGGAATCATAGAGATTGGACCATTTCATGGCAAATTCCGAGCGGAATTCCAAAAGGGGCATAAAATCATCCGCAAAGGCCTTCTGCCTTCCGGCTGTTTTGGTCCCGGCAATCATTTCCAAGGGGATTTCAACATAACCGACCGGATAGATCCCACGGGTATCGCTCTCACTGATCAAGTCATCCAGAGCCGTAAGATAAGGATAACGGCCTTCCGCAACCGCCTTATTATATTCCTTTTTTCCAAGTTTCCTTGCTTTTTGATAATCCTCCTGCATAATCATCCTCCCAAAAGTCCTAACCGTACAGACGGCAGATAAATGTGATGACACCGTCTTTCCAGTTAACGCCGGCATAGCCGTGATATTGTTCTACAATGGTTTCTGCAATGGAAAGCCCGATGCCGTAGCCTCCCTTATCGGTATTATGAGACTTATCCTCCCGATAAAAGCGGTCGAAGAAACGGGTATAATCTACATCCTTACCGGCAGCATAGGAATTCGAAAACTGGAACAAGGTATACCGTCCCCTTTTCGGCTGACTGATCCGAATACAGATCTCTCCATCCGAATCACAATACTTAATGGCATTATCCACAAAAAGTGAGACCAGCTGGCGGATCTGTCCACCCTCCGCAACCATATGGAGATCCTTTGGAATGTCCATGGTGACTTTCAGACCTTCCTGGGAAGCCAGGGGCAGGAAGGTTTCCACCGTTTCCCTTGCTGCACTTGAAATATCCATATCGACCCGGGAATCCTTGGAATCCTGCTCCTGAGCCCTGGTGATCAAAACCAGGTTCTGGATCAATCCCTGCAGGCGGTCGACCTGGCGGAGAGTCGCTTTGGTCCACTCCGTCTCGCCGGACATGGCTTCTGTCAATTCCGTATTGGCCCGGATCACAGCCAGCGGTGTTTTCAATTCATGGCTGGCATTGGTAATAAAACGCTTCTGATTTTCACTGTTTCGGATCTCCGGTGCAACAATCCGGGAAGACAGGGCCCGTAAAATGATGGATGACAAAACCATTCCGAAGCCGATAAAGATCAGAGACAGAATCAAGATCCGTTTGGAAAGAGAGACCTGGCTGGTACAGTCCATGACGACCAGGATGCTTTTGCCATCAGGATCTGTCGACTTTTTATAATAGAAATCGCCATATCTTCCGAAATCAAAATTCCTTTTCTCGATCTTAGTCGCAATCGATACGGCCTCTGCATTATCAACCGATGCCATATGGCTCGTTTTCACTTCGACAACACTATGGTCCTTTGCATTATAGATCACAGAAAAGAATCGTGTCGAGTAGAGAAACTCCGGCGTATCATAACTTCCCTGGAGTCCGAAGAAATTGGTCAATTTATCTGTGATCGTCTTTTTGCTGTCACTATTGTCTGATTTCTGCAAATTTTCAAAAGTAGAATCCCTGGCTTTCTTTGCCTGTCCGTTTTCCGGAAGTTCTCCGTCATTATCTACAATATAAGTCAAGACATCATTGATCTCACTATTTACGATCCAGAGGTTTCCCACATAGATCAGTCCGGCGATAAAGATCATGACCAGCATAAAAGACAGAGCGGCAATTCCGACGAATTTTCGTTTTAACTTTTCTATGGCACGTTTATCCATGCAATCGCCTTTCCTTTAAGCTGTTTTCTGCAATACAAAAGGGCCTGTCTTTTCTCCCAGGATCGTCAGATCCGCATTGATATAAGACAATTTATCTCTCAGATACTGGACATAGAGAAGCACCATATCCTCTCCTGCCTCTGCGTCATTCTTCCACAAATGGTCGATGAAATAAGAAGCCTCCAGGCTTTCTCCGGAATGATTTAAAAAAGTGGCCAGCATCTCGGACTCACGATTGGAAAGCCGGATACTGTTCTCTGCCTTTAATTCTCCGGTATCTTCCTTCAAAGTCACATTTCCAAAATGAAGAACGACAGGTTTTGCCTTTTGACTCCTTCTTGTCAGGGCATGCACCCGGGCGATGAGTTCCTTCATGGAAAAAGGCTTGGTCAAATAATCATCTGCCCCGGACTCCAGGCCTTCTACCCGGTCATCGACCTCCGACTTAGCGGTCAGCATCAGAACCGGTGTGGTATTCCCCTTGGCCCGGATCTCTTTCAAGACAGCCAGGCCGCTTTTTTTCGGCATCATGATATCCAGAATCAAGCCGTCATAGTCATTTTCTTCAATCAGATGCAGAGCCTCTTCCCCGTCAAAGGCGCTATCCACATCATATTCCTGCATTTTCAACATTGCTGTCAATGCACGATTCAGATCCTTCGTATCTTCTGCAAGCAATAATTTCATTCTCCTTAAGCCTCCCGAATCATATCTCTTATGGTCTGCATGGACATATCTGTCGATGCCAATTCATCTGCGCAGCGCTTGAGTTCGCTCTCGATCAGCTCCAGATTTCCCTTGATCTTATGTTTGTAACGAATATTATGTTCCAGAGCAGCCCAGGTATCCATGGAAATGGTCCGGATCTGGATCTCCGCATAATAAGAACGATCCTCTGCCAAATGGACCCGAAGAATGAGATGCAGGCTGCGATAACCATTTGGCTTAGCATGACGAATATAATCCTTTTCCTGAACGATTTCAAAATCCGGCAGGTTCTCCAGATAATCCCGAACCATATAGACATCATTGATAAAAGCACAGACGACCCGTACCCCGACCGCGTCGAAGATCTCCGTCAAGGCGGCTTCTTCTGTCTCCGGCAGATTCCGCCGCCGGCATTTTTCCCGCATACTTTCTTCTGACTTGATACGGGCCAGACAGTGTTCCACAGGATCAGAGCCGGTTTCTTCCTTCATTTTATCGCGCAGTTTTTGAATCGCACATAAGAGTTTCTCCTGAACCTGTAAGAGATCCGGCATCTTATCACCATAGATCGATGATGAGTCTGTATTTTCCTCTAATTCCATATAACTAGTCCTCTTTGTCAGTTTTTATTTCATAATGATACACTGCAAGTCGTGCTAGCACGAACACGATAGAAACGAAAAAGTCTCTGCTATCATCATAACACGACAGAGCGGGAAAGAGGGAACTCTGAAGGCAGGTTTAACGGATTTTTCACAAATAAAAGCCCGGTCCTGCCGGAAGAAGGCAGAGGCCGGGAAAATATCTGATTTTTTCTGATATGTATCACAGCTTTTTAACACCGGAATTACTATTATTTTAGAAATGAGTTTATGAGATTGTAACAAAAAACAGCTGCCACAGATCATTCTGCAGCAGCTCTTATCTTTTTCCAGATCCTTTTTTCGTCTATTCAGGCCAAATCCGCCAGATCCAGAACCAGGCGCTCGGTCTTCTCCCAGCCCAGGCAGGCGTCTGTTATGGACTGACCATAGACTCCGCCGCCCACCGGCTGATTCCCATCTTCCAGATAAGACTCGATCATAAAGCCCTTGAAGATCTTGCGAATGTCATTAGAAAGCGACCGGCTCTGCATGACCTCCTTGGCAATCCGGATCTGCTCCAGGAATTTCTTGCCGGAATTATTATGGTTACAGTCCACAATGACCGAAGGAAATTTAAGATCCGGATGATTGGCATAAGCATCAGACAGAGAAAGCAGATCTTCATAGTGATAATTAGGATGAGATCTTCCGAATTTATCAACATAGCCTCGTAAGATGCAATGAGTATAAGGATTTCCGCTGGTTTGCACCTCCCAGTTTCGGTAAATAAAGGTATGACCGTTTTGAGCTGCAATCAGTGAATTCATCATAACGGACAGGTCTCCGCCGGTCGGATTCTTCATGCCGACAGGGATACCGACACCGCTGGCAGTCAGTCTGTGTTCCTGGTTCTCCACGGACCGGGCTCCGACTGCCACATAGGCCAAAAGGTCCGACAGATAGCGGTGGTTGGCCGGATAGAGCATTTCATCCGCACAGGTGAAGCCGGTTTCCTCGACAACCTTGGTGTGAAGCTGTCGAATCGCAATCAAGCCTCCCAGCACATCTGCTCCCTTGGTTGGATCCGGCTGAGTCGTCATCCCCTTATATCCCATTCCGGTGGTTCTTGGTTTATTGGTATAAACCCGGGGGATCATATAGATCTTATCCTTCACTTTCTCCTGAAGCTTAGCCAGTCTTGTCATATAATCCAGAACCGCATCTTCCCGGTCTGCAGAGCAGGGGCCAATGATAAGGATCAAACGGGGATCTTCCCCGCGGAAGATCCGCTGGATCTCCTGATCTCTTCTCTCCTTCAGATCTCTGACATCCGGCCGGAGGGGAAACATTTCCTTGATTTCCTTCGGTATGGGAAGTCTGCGTTTAAAGTCCATCTGCATTTCCATCTTTTTTCTCCTAGTCCATCCGGTGTACTTTTATGCGTTGACGTGTGACATCATATTAACCATTACTATAGTAAAATCCATTGTAAATTTCAAGGGCAGATCTAAAAGAATCCAAATCTCATTCAAGCCCTATATTTCACGCACCTATTTCTGTTATAATATGACTACGCAAGTTTCTGCAAGATCCGGTTAATCCTTCACAAGCCATGCAAAATCTGAAATAAAAAGGGAATCACATGAACATGATCCGTAAAATCTTCCTGGACGACATGAAGCATCTGCTTCGGAACTTCTTCGTCCTCGTCATCATTCTTGGCGTTTCTGTCCTGCCGGCCCTCTATGCCTGGCTCAACATCTATTCCAACTGGGACCCTTACGGCAATACCCAGAATCTGACTCTGGCTGCGGTGTCCCTCGACAGGGATTATATCACAGAGGATCAGAAGACGGAGAATACGGGTGATAAGATTCTGGAGAATCTTAAGGCCAACAAGAAGATCCACTGGGTCTTCCCAAAGAGTAAAGAAGCTGCCATCGAGGGCGTCCGCTCCGGCAAATACTATGGTGCCCTGATCGTTCCCAAGGACTTCACCTACTCTATGTATCATGTCTTCACGAAAAATGTAGACCGTCCTTCCATCACCTTCTATCAAAACCAGAAGAAGAATCCGGTTGCAAATAAGATCACAGACACCGTGGCTACGACCGTTCTTTCGAATGTCAACAATCAGTTTATTGAAGTCATGGCCAAGACTGTCTTTACCGATGCCAATGAGATCGCATCTGACATCCAGGCCCAGGGCGGGGTGGATCAGATCATCCGCCGCATGGAAAATTTAAACCAGGAGTTAAATACCTATATGACTCTGATCGATCAAGTCGAAGAAGGCAACGCCGCCCTGTCTCAGGCCGTCAAAGCCGCTTCTTCTGACGTTCAATACGCCCAAAACGGGACTTCGAACGAAGCCCGTTCTCTACAGGAGACCGGCGATTCCATGACAAATGCCCGGCAGTCGGTTCAGGCCTTTTCCAAGGATGTCGATCAGAAGATTTCAGTTCTGGAAAACCAGCTTCAAGGGATGTCCGATCAGCTGACAAATGCCGATCCATCTGTTTCAACTGCATCTTTAAAAGACCGGGCAAAAACCATTTCCGAAGATATCACATCCGTTCAGACAGAGCTGAAAACGCTCAGCGATTCCATGTCCGGCGGAGAGGACTGGGAAAAGAACCTGAAAAGCGCCCTGGAACAGATGATCCAAACCACAGACAAATTGGACGGGACCCTGGATCAGATGCAGAATGATACCACCATCGAAGACATCTCTTCTGATATGATAAACAGCCTGAAAAATAACCTTTCCAATGCCAGGTCCCAGGCAGAAAATCTAAGGAACCAGTACAAAAACCAGCTGCTTCCTGTCATGAATTCCGCTCTGGATTCCGCCGACCAGACCCTGAATCAGGCTTCGACCCTCATGACATCCCTGTCCGACACCCTGTCCGGCATGGGCAATGTCTTTGGTGCCCTGCAAGTCACCATTTCGTCCGGCAATACTTCTCTTTCCAATACCAGACAGGTATTCTCGGCCCTTTCAAACCGCCTGAGTCAGACGATCACACAGGTAAAATCCGCATCCGATAATGAGAAAGTCAAGGTATTAATGAATACCCTGTCCGGAGACCCCAATCTCTATGCTTCCTTCTTCTCCTCTCCGGTCACGATCAAGTCCTCTGCCATCTATCCGGTCGCAAATTACGGCTCAGCGGTCACCCCCTTCTATACCACCCTGGCAATCTGGGTCGGTGCTTTGATCCTGACTGCAATCGTAAAAGTCCGCCCGGACAAGAAGCGCTATCCGGGTTCTACCTCTGCTCAGCGTTTCTTCGGGCGTTTCATGACCTTTCTCTTTCTGGCGGAGGTCCAGACAATGGTCACAGTTCTTGGAGATCTCTATCTTTTCAAGGTCCAGTGTCTCCATCCTTTCCGCTTCTGGTTTGCCTGCGCCTTTACTTCGCTGACTTTCACTTTACTCATCTATGCTCTGGTGGTTGCCTTCCACGATGTCGGAAAGGCCATCGCCGTCGTTCTGGTCGTTCTGCAGATCGCCGGATCCTCCGGAACTTACCCCATAGAGCTTTTGCCGGAATTCTTCCGAAAGGTCTACATTTTCTTCCCCTTCCCCTATGCGATCAATGCCATGAGGGAATGCATCGGCGGTATGTACGGCCACAATTATGAGTTCTATCTCCTGCAGCTGTCAGTCTTTCTTCTGGTTTCTCTCGGCATCGGCCTTCTGGTTCAGAAGCCCCTGCATGAATTAAGCCATTTCATGGAGAAACGAATGCATGATACGGAGGTAATGTGATGGACAAGAAATTTAAACCGGAAGATTATGAAAAGCTCTACCGCCATTTCATGGACTATGAGCAGTCGGTCCACGAACAGAACCAGAAAAGGATCCGGGTCGGATTGAAGATCAATATCTTCTTTCCTTTGATTTTCCTGATTCTCTGCTTCATTACCGATGCAAGCAAGCTTTTCTTTCTGATTCTCTGGATCTTATCCCTCTTCGGCATTGCCTTCTATCTCATGTATGTCGAATACCAGGATGACAAGCTTCAGAAACAAATGCAGACCCTTCGCGGCGAGGATCAGAATGGCGATGATTTGGACGAGCCGAAGGTCCTGATCGGGGAGGCGGTTTCCAACGCCGGAAAAGCCGTCGAGAGAAAAGTCAATGCTTTCGATAACCGAATCAGCGAGAAAAAGGAAGAATTGAAAGAAGAAATCACTTCGATCAAAAGAAGAGGAAGACATGAGTAATATCATCCGTATTTTCATATCCGATGCCAGGCGTCTTGCGACCAATGTTGTCGCAATCGTTGTTATTATGGGACTGACCGTCATTCCCTGTCTCTACGCCTGGTTCAATATCTTTTCCAACTGGGACCCTTACGGACCAAAGGCAACCGGGAAGCTCCAGGTTGCTGTCGCATCCTCTGACAGTGGAACCGATATTGAAACCTTTCATTTGAATATCGGCAGCCTGGTCATTGACAATCTGAAACAGAATAAGACCATCAACTGGCAGTTTCCAAAGGATTCCAACAAGGCCATCGAAGGCGTTCGCTCAGGCAAATATTATGCAGCTCTCATTATTGATAAGGATTTCACTGCAAATATGATCTCCTTTCTCGGTGGAGACCCCAGGCATCCGGCCATCTCCTATTACGAGAACGAAAAGAAGAATGCCATCGCGCCGAAGATCACCGGCAAGGTGAAAACAACCGTTCAGGAAGAAGTCAACCATGCTTTTATCAGTACTCTGGCCTCTACCCTGGTCCAGGTGTCCAATTATGCTGTATCAACCAATCAGAAAGATCAGCTGACCGGCAACGCCCTTCTTCGTATGAAGCAGATGGATCAGGATCTGACCGTCCTGACGACGGTCTTAGATTCTTATATGAGTCTGATTGATTCCGCCAAAAGCCTCTCTGACGCTTCCGCTGCCGTTACCGAGGAACTGGGAAAGATTGCAGACAATGGCAGGCTCATGGTGGATCATTCCTCGGATGCTTTGAATCAGGCAAAAGAAAATACAGAAAAGGCATCTGACATGGTTTCCGCCTCACTGGCTCAGATTCAAGATGAAGTCACAGGGATTCAGTCCTCCGCAAATCAGATCCTGACCATCATAAAGAGTGGAAACAAGATCCAGTCGAATTCTACCACCAGTCTCATTACCGCTGCTGAATCCCTCCGGGACTCTCTGAATCAGACTCTGACCGGGGCAGGATTCACAGAAGATCAGCTGAAAAAAGTCAATGATACGATCAATCAGGCCATCGAAGATCTGAAGCAGCTGGATCAGGCCGGCCAGGAGGGCTACAACAAGGTCAATGCCCTCTCGGATCAATTGACCAATGACTTTGTTCATGTGAAGGATGAACTGACGGATCTGAAAGGCCAGTATCAGAATACGGTAAGCCCGAGTCTTCATAAGACCATGACTTCCCTTCAGAAATCTCTGAATGAAGCCCGGGATCTTTTGAATTTCCCGGATTCCAATGTCAGCCGCTTAAGCGGAGTCCTCTCCAGCTATCCGGATATGATGAAATTCGGAAAGAAGGGCCTCGAATCTTCCAAGGCAGGCATCCTGGAGCTTCAGAAAAAGCTGGAAAACCTGATTTCGGATATGGAATCCCTCAGTCAGAACGACCAGTATTCCTATCTTCTGAATCTCATTCAGACTGACCCGAAACTGATCTCCGATTTTGTCAGCAGTCCGATCATCCTGAAAACCAAGGCCGAATATGCAGTCAAAAACAACGGATCCGGCACAGCGCCTTTCTATATCGTTTTGTCCATCTGGGTTGGCGCCATTATCCTGATTGCCATCATCCATACCAAGATCAAGCATCCGGAAGAATTCCCGAATCTGAAGAATTATCAATCCTACTTCGGAAGATATATCATTTTCTTTCTAATCGGACAAATGCAGACTTTGATCACAGCCTTAGGGGCCCTCTTCTATGTCCGTATCCAATGCCTGCATCCCATTCTCTTCTATCTGGCCTGCGCCGTGACCAGCCTGACCTTCACCCTTCTCATGTATTCCCTGACCTATGCCATGGGAACGGTCGGTGAAGCGGCCTGTGTCGTCCTCATGGTCATCCAGGTCGCCGGATCCGGCGGAACCTTCCCGATTGAGGTCCTTCCGGATCTCTATCGGAATATTTACCGCTTCATGCCCTTCCAATACAGTATGAATGCGGTAAGGGAGTGTATCGGCGGTATGCACGGGAGTGACTATCGACTCTATATGCTGGAACTTCTGCCCTTCATCGCTTTCTCCCTTTTCATGGGACTTATCGTTTCCATTCCGAATAAGAAGCTCAATGCAATCATCGATAAAGCAAAAGAAGAGACCGGCGTGCTGGAGTAAATAAAAAACGAAAATATCCGGCTCTTGAAAGAAGAAGGCTCTTAAAATACAGCCGATCAATGGAAACAAAAAAAGCCCCGGGATCTCTCCTGTCTGCATAAAGCAGATGGGGAAGATCCCGGGGATTTCTATGGTTTGAATTATGGTTTGAATCTCATATCACATGACCGGATGATCCAATCGCTTTGTGATAGTGCCTTGATGATTCTGAGCTTTCATATAGTTCTTAGATATGATTGATTCCAGGCTTTGGCATCCGATCCTTCGATTTATTTATGTGCCCGATGCAGCCGTCTGGTGATAATTCCCATATCATGACGGACATCGCTGGCTTTTTCATCTACATGGCGGCTTGTCCTGATGAACATATCTTGAAGAACAGGATTACGCATGTCGATTCCGGATACCAGGCTATGATCCTCCAGACCATATTCACGAGCCTCTTCAGGGCTGATCTCATTTGTAAATCTCATCATAAGACGTTACCTCCTTCTGACTATATTATAGCATCCCTTTCAATTTTGTATACTGAAAGGAATTAAAGTAATGAATGATTGAATTTTACGTTAATTCGCTGAAGTGTCTGAATGATCCTTCTGCCACTTTTTGGCATAAGGATGTTCGAAAATAACTTTCTCACCGCGGCCATGAATCACAGAAACTGCCCTGGCGATCATGGTATTGGTCTCTTCCAGGCTGCGATAATCTTCATCGAAAAAGACTTCCTTTATCGTACATTCTCCTTTTTTGGTCTCCGGAAAAGAGATCTCAGCAATGACTTTTCCATTTTCATCTTTCCGATAGATCCGATGGGGTAATTCGATCCAATTTTCTTCCATAATCCGAGCTGTCTCCTGATTTATCTTTACTATAGATGGAAGAAGCGACTTTCGAATACAGCCTTTTTTCCATTGACTTCCCGGCAGAAGGCCGATTCTTTAGAAGCTCTCTTCCTTATAATGCTTCTCAATTTTGTCCATGACCTGAACAACTTCCATGGTTCCGACATAGTCGCCCTTGTCATCCCGAACGGCCATATAGCGAACCAGAACAGGTCTTCCGTTCTTTGTCATCCAGACATCCTCTGAGTCTCTCTTGCCGGCCTTCAGATCTTCAATCACGGCACGAACCATGGGTTCGATCTTCGCCGGATGGCAGAAATATACTTCACGGTCAATGGCCGCATCCGGGCGCTTGAACAGCTTCTTCTCCTTCTGCAGGTTGAAGTAACGATTCACATCGTCCTCATCGATGAAGGAGATTTCCAGAGGAATGGTATTCAGCATAGCATTGAGCTGATAGGGAGTCAAATGACCTACCGGAAAACGCACTTCATTTCCTTCGATCGTTGCCTCAGGCCGTCTCAGATCCT
The DNA here is from genome assembly GCF_046263795.1 of Porcibacter vitabionis. Classification (NCBI taxonomy): domain Bacteria; kingdom Bacillati; phylum Bacillota; class Clostridia; order Lachnospirales; family Lachnospiraceae; genus Porcibacter; species Porcibacter vitabionis. The sequence continues at coordinate 119,177 of NZ_JBJYZD010000008.1, forward strand.
TCGCCTCATCCCAGATCGGGAACTCTTCGGTAAAGCAGGGATCATAATCCTGAAGATCCCGGGAAATGCCCTTCCACTCATCCTCGGTAAAGAAGTTAGCGCAAAGAGGAAGAAGAATATTCTTTTCTTTATAAGCCATCTCCTCTGCCCTCGTCAGGACCTGATCCACGCGTTCATACCAGTTTCCCTGACGGTCTTTTTTTGGCGTTCCTGCAGCCAGATAGCGGAACTCATCCCGGATCTCATCATCCACGCCCCACATGACATTAGAAGGGCCGGAAACATTGTATTTGGATGCCAGAAGCGGATAGAGGAGGTCGCCCTTCTTGGAATAATGCAAGGCGATCCGGCGATCGGTCTTCAGCTCTTCCAGAAGCCTCTCATTGCCCTCTTCATTCTTTGCTTCTCTCGCTGCCTCCAGGGCCTCTCTGGACTTCTTCAGCTGCCTTTCTACGGCCTTATTCTCCTGGGTAAAAACATAGACCGGATGATTGACGGTATAGGAAAGTCGAACAGCTGCTGCTTTCTTCGCTTCCTTATCCACGGTCTTTATCATGGACTGAGGTGCTGAAGCGGTCTGACCGCTAACAGCCTCCTTCCTTTGATCCGATCCTGCCGTCTCTGTCTTCTCCCCTGTCATGGATTCACCATGCGCTGCCATGGCACGAGCTCTAGATGCTTCGACTTCTTTCTCGGCATTCTCGATCTGTTCTTCTCTGGTCGCTCCATGGAAAAGGGCGGAATGGATATCGCAGAGAGACTGAACCTTTGCCACCGGCATACCGCTGTTAATCATGGCCTGCTCGGCCTTCACGATCTCGACGGCTTCGACATTACTGAAATTCTTCACAAAGTCCGCGCGGACCGATTCCAGGTCCTCTCCATTGGACAGGCGCTCGATGTAGGAACGGATCAGAGCCTCCCGCTCGGTTTCAGACAGGTCTTCAGGATTCTTTGTGGAGGCTGCTGCACCGAAAGTTTCTTCCTCTGCAGCCTTGGTATCGGAATTCTCTGTCGTCTGCTCAGTTTTCTGACCATCTGCTGCATTTGTTTCAGATACAGACTTGGCATCAGAAGCATCTGCCTTCTTCTTGGTAAAACCAGGCCGATTTCCGGTCGGTTCGAAGCCGGCATCCTCCAGCTTCCGTAGAACTTCCGGAATATTGAATCCCTTGATCAGGCATCCCTTGGGGATGGTCATGATCTTACCAACGGTATTTAAGGCCATGGGCTTTGCCATATCCTTGAAGCCGATTTCTACCATTACATCCTTTAATTCCGGATACTGCTTTACCAGTTCATAAACACTCTTACCGAGATCCAAGGGCTTTGCCATAACTTACCTCCTGCGTCTGTTTTCGACAATCTATATCTCATCTCTAGAAAATTTCATTTCTTTCTTAACTGTAAGAGGAGTATAACACAGGCCCATTTCTCTGTTTGTTCGATTTCCAACGGAAACAGGAATTTTCGGAACGAATTTCAATTACGACATATTTCACCTTAAGCCGGCTTCAGCCATTCGTTTTCCATCCGGAATTTCCCGCCTCCCAGATCTGAGAAGCGGCTCTGGAAGAAGGTATGGGTCAGGCGGATCAGATCAAGAGTATCATAGACGCCGGCTGTCTCATAGGGTGAATGCATGGAAAGCTGGGGCAGGCCGATATCCACGGTATTTAGGGAAATATGAGCGTTGGAAATATTGCCCAGGGTGGATCCGCCGGCCATATCCGACCGGTTGGTGAATTCCTGGAGAGACAGATCCAGCTTTCGGCAGAGATTCCGAAAGACTGCTGCAGAAACTCCGTCGGTTGTGTATTTCTGGTTGGCATTATATTTCATCACAATGCCGTGATTCATAAGCGGCCGGTTGACCGGGTCCGCCTTGTCCGAATAATTGGGATGAACTGCGTGGGCATTGTCGCAGGACAGCATGAAGCTGTTGGCGATGGCCCGATGGAAATCCGACTCCTTCAGCCCTGCTGCTTCAGCAATCCGCCAGAGAGTATCGGAGAGGAAGGTCGAGTCGGCACCCTGCTTAGTCCCCGATCCCACTTCCTCATTATCGAAGATGGCAAGGACCGGCACGGTGTCATCCAGATTCCTATAATCGTCTTCACCGGCCTTTATAAAGCCCTTCAGGTTTGCAAAGCCGCACTGGAGATCATCGAGATGTCCGGCTGAGACATATTCCTGGTCTGCACCCCAGATGCTTCCCCGGCCGCGCACATAGAGGAAGAGATCATGGCCCAAGATCTGATCGGGCTTCACACCTGCTTCTTCTGCCAGAAGCTCCTTCAGTCTTCCCTTGGCCTTCTCATCGCCAAAGATGGGCAGAAGCTCTTTCTGGGGATTCAGGTCATGGCCCTTATTAGCTTCACGATCCATATGAATAGCCAGGCTGGGGATCAGACAGAGGTCTCGGTCTATATTTACCAGGATTGTGCGTATACCATTGTCGCCGTCTTCCACCAGAAGGCGGCCGGCCATTGACAGGGGCCGGTCAAACCAAGGGCGCATGAGCATGCCGCCGTATTTCTCGACATTCAGCATAGTGTAGGCGCCGGCTTCGGTCATCTCTGGATTGGCCTTGACCTTGAAGGCCGGAGAATCGCTGTGGGATGCGGCGATCTGGAAGCCATGCAGATGCTTGAGATCCGCCGGCGTCCGGAAGGCCAGAATGGACGACTCATTCCGGAGAACGAAATACAGACCATTCGGCTGAAGGTCCCAGTCGCTGCCTTCATAAAGTTCCCGGTATCCAGCCTCCGTCAGCCTCTTTCTCACCTGATCGACGGCCTGAAAGGCGGTCGGCGAGGCCTGAAGAAAGTCCAGAAGTTCTTCGCTGACGCGAAGGGCTTTTTCTTTTTCTTTCGGGTCCCGATTCACTTCTTGATTCTGATTCGATACTTTATTCTGTTCCTGATCTGTTTCCTGATTCATGTTCTGCTCCTGCTGTATTTCCATATTCATCTCCGATCAGCCTACAACCTTCCAGTGCTTGTCCTCGTGATTCAGAACCTCGCATCCATCTTCGGTCACCAGAACCAAGTCTTCGACACGGACGCCGAAACGGCCGGGAAGATAAACACCCGGCTCAATGGAGAAGATCATGCCAGGCTGGCAGGTTTTCTGATTGACCGAGCTGACATCGCCCTTCTCATGGTCGGTCTGGCCGATAAAATGGCCCAGTCTGTGGTTGAAATATGGACCATAGCCGGCTTCTGTGATCATATCCCGGGCAGCTTTGTCAAGATCGCAGATTTTGACTCCGGGGCGGATCAGGCTCTCTGCCCTCTCATTGGCAGAGCGGACCAGATCGTGGACCTTTGCCTCTTCTTCGGTCGGCTGGCCGGCGAAGAAGGTTCTTGTCATGTCCGAACAATAGCGGTCCTTCCGGCAGCCCATGTCGAAAAGAACGCACTGACCTTCTTTTAACACGGTGTCGTCCGGCTCATGATGGGGATCAGCCGCATTGGCTCCAAAGGATACAATGGTAGTGAAGGAAGGGCCCTGGGCTCCCTCTTTGACATATTCCTTATCGATAAATTCGGCCACCTGCTTTTCTGTCATTCCGACCTTGACATAGTCGCGGGCTCTTCGGTTGACCAGGTCATTGATCCGGGAAGCCTCCTTCATTTTCCGGATTTCTTCCTCATCCTTTACAGCTCTGCAGTCATCCAGGCAGTCGGAGGAAAGGACCGGCGTAAGATCCGGGCACTTCTCCAGAAGGGGAATCAGGAAACCGGCCGGCCAGGTCTTGTCGATTCCGATTTTCCCTGTCTTTTCAATCCGGTCCGCAATCATCTGCACAGCATCATCAGAGTCCGTATGCCATACGACTTCCGGGAGATCCGGCTTTTCTTCAGGAGAAGGAATATTGAAGAGCCGGTTAGCAAAAAGGATTGGTTTACATTTGTCAGAAATATAGAGAACCCAGAGACGCTCATAGGGTTCGTTGGCAATGCCGGTCAGGTACCAGATGGAAGCCGGATCGCTTACCAGGATCTGGTGAAGATTGCGTTTTTTCATTTCATTCAGGACACGTTCGAGTCGGGTCATAAATTCACACTTTCTATGAAACAAAAAGAACCGGCCCGGGGCTTAAAGAAAACCCCAGGGGCCGGCCCCAAAATTTTAACGATTCATCTATTACTTTCCGGGATACTTGATTGCAGAATAAATATCGTACTGGGAGAGACGTTCTCTTCCCTTCAGGCCTTCCAGTTCCATCACGAAAAGCATCTTTACCACTTCACCGCCAAGCTTCTCAACAAGCTTTGCAGCAGCTTCAATTGTGCCGCCGGTTGCAATCAGATCATCCACCAGAACGACCTTCTGACCCGGCTTGATGGAGTCCTTATGCATCTCGATCGTCGCGGAGCCATATTCCAGATCATAAGTCATGGAAACGGTCTCTGCCGGGAGCTTGCCCTTCTTTCGAATCAGGGCGAAAGGCTTGTGAAGATTGTAAGCCAGAGGAGTTCCGAAAATAAAACCACGGGACTCGGTTCCCGCGATGACATCAAAATCCACTCCCTTAAGTGCATTCTGAAGAGAATCAATTGCCAGTTGGAATCCGTCCGGATCCATCAGAACGGTTGTGATGTCGCGGAACATAATGCCTTTTTCCGGGAAATCCGGTATGGTACGTACATATTCTTCAAGTTTCTTTGCCATGATATCCTCATTTCTACATCTCTTGACTCCTCCAGGGAAGTCCACAACGATGTTCTATCAGATGGCGCCCAACGAAAATCCTGTCGAATGATCAGACGCTAAACTGCCTTCATTAGAGTACATTTCCAGGCTTAAGTTGTCAAGATTTGATCTTCTGAAAGAGCTCGGCTATAACCTCAGCAAAACCTGTTCGAGGCCTACATTATTAAGATTTGATCTTCTCTAAGAGTTCCGGAAGTTCGCGGATATCTTTGACTCGATATTCAGCCTCCGGCACTTTGCCGAATCCGTAAGCTGCATGAATGAAGGTTGCTCCGGCTGCAACCGTTGCAATATAATCATCTTCAATGTCACCAATATAGATTGGATCCGTGATTTGATTTCTTTTTGCAAGGAGCCGGATATTCTTATCCTTTTCCTTGTTATTGTCGCCAAAGCAGAGATGGTCTTTGAAATACTTACCCAGTCCGCTGGATGCAAAAAACGCTTCAATATAGCCCGACTGACAGTTGGAAACAATATAAAGCGGCATGATCTCGGAAGCTTTCTTCAGGGTTTCTTCCAGACCCTCATAGAGATTTCCTCCATGTTCGGACAAATAGGTATTTTCATAGGACATGCATTCCTTCATGATCGAATCACTCAGACCGAATTCCTTCTGAATATAGGTCATGGTCTTTCCCATAACACTTTGGATATCCGTCGGTGTGATGGTCTGTCTCTCCAACTCCGGATGCCTGTGCAAAACCTCTGTCCAGCTGGCCGCAACATTCTCTGAGGAGTCCCAGATCGTACCGTCCATGTCAAAGATCAATCCGGGACGGCGTATCCCGGCCAGATCGCCGGCAGCCATTTCATGGGTATCTTTGGTTTTCGGATCCTGGGCAATAACCATGCCATCCTTCTCCGACAGAACGACAAATTCACGATCCGGCGCATAGACGGATCGGACCAGATCACCCGAGTGGAAAAGGGGTGAACTTGCGGATGAATGATCCTGAGGAAAAGTTTTCTTCTCAGACGCATGCTGATCCGGCTCACTTTCTGCTATTTTATCAATCGCCGACATGATATCATCTGAGTTTGCCAGCTGATAACCGGACGGTTTTTCTAAATCAAAAAGGGACATCTGCCCCTGAACTTCATCCTTCGACTTTCGCATTCCATTTACCTCTACCAAAACTGACGCTAGTCCAAGCACCCGGTACAAAATCATGATTTCATTTCTTGTTGCCTGGAATACTCTCATGTCTCTTTATATTATTTCCTTCCAGGTGCTCGAATTCCGGAATATACACTTGAATGATCATTTCCACCAACGGAACAGCTGCCGCTTTCTCCATTATACGATAGCTGCTCATCTTAGAGAAGCAGGAATTTATCCGACGCAGTGTAGTAAGGACGGTGTACATGGCTTTCGGGCCGCCGTCACGGGCCTGTGATTGCCTTGCGATAATACCGGTTTTTCCTTCATGAAAGTGTCATTCATCATTTTTCTCCTTGGAATACCTTATGAGGTATTTTGCGGCGATGCCATGCCATCATCACAAGCGCAACGAGAAAAGTGGCGGTTTCCGCAACAGGAAATGCAAGCCAGATTCCGTTCAGATGGAACAATCTGTCCAGACACCATAAGGCAGGAACAAGGAAAAGCATCTGCCTGCATAATTGAATCACCATGCTGGAACCTACTTTTTCTGTGGCCTGAAAATAGGTGGAAATCATGGTAGAGAGACCGCAAAACAGATAGCTTGCCGCCATAATTCGCATAGCGGATATTCCAAAGGAGCGCATGGCTTCCGACGCCGTAAATAATCCCAAAAGCTGCGCCGGAAAGAGGGTGACGGTTAATGTTCCCAGTATCATCATACCGGAGACCAAAGCGGTTCCGTATCGAAAAGCGGAGTGCAGCCTATCTCTGTTTCCCGCACCGTAGTTAAACCGCATAATAGGAAGACAGCCCTGAATCAAGCCATTTACTGTCATAACGATCAGCTGCTGTACCTTAAAATATGCACCGAAGAATGCAATCGCCGTATCGGAATACGCTACCAGAAACAGATTGACGAATGTCACCATAAACGAACTGAGGGCATTCATAATGAAAGATGGTAAGCCAAGGGCGAATATACGGGCAATCATCCTCTTTTGTATATGAAATCCTTTGATCTTTATCCACACTTTTTGCTTTTTGCCCAGCAGCAAGGCAAATGCCAAAATCATGGATAACAAATAGCCCGCAACAGTAGCCACCGCAGCGCCACGGATTCCCATAGCTGGAAAAACACCAATACCAAAAATTAGGAGTGGGTCAAATACAAAATTAACGACCACTCCTGCAATCTGGAACCACATAGGAGCAATCATGTTCCCAGTAGCCTGTATCATCTTCTGGATTGCGATATGCACCATGTTGGGAATTTGCATGAACGAACATACGCTCATATAGGCAAGACTCAACTGATAAATTTCTTCGTTATTGGTAAATGCCCCAAAGTAGGGTTTCATAATTAGTAATGACAGAAGATTGAGCAAAGCACCAACTCCAAAAGCCAGTAACAATCCATGTGTGACGGTGGTATTTGCCTCATCCTGCTTTTTCTCCCCAAGATACCCTGCAATCAGTACATTCACGCCGACACCGATCCAGATCGATGTCGCATTCATCAAAGTTGTAATGGGAAACGACAGGGAAACCGCTGTCAAAGCATTTTCACTCAGCCGCGCTACAAATGCGCTGTCTATCAGATTATAAGAATATTGCAGAAACATGGAAATCAGCGGCGGTATCGACATTTGCCAGATGAGTTTTCCAACGGGCACAACCGCCATTTTGTTATTGGTCTGCATACTTTCCCTCTTCTCCACAAATTGTCCTCCATTCTGCTAATACTTCCGAGATACAGGCAACAAAAAAGCCACACAACTATCACAAGATAGCTGTGTGGCAAAAAGATGATCAAATCCGGAAAAGTCCACTAAAATTTTGCGTATATTATTATAGCGAGCTTGCAGGAGACTGTCAAACGTCAATCTTCTTGAGTTTTCGCTGCCTCAATGTGAACTTCGAAAATACTTACCAAGCGACTTATCACCTGATCATTTGTAACTCTATACGTCTTTAAACTATTCTGGTCAAATTCATCTTCTCGAAGATTATTAATGAAATGATGAATATCATCCATGACAGAGTCTGGCAAATCCGATACAGGATTCAAAACCATCTCAACCGCCAATCTCAAAACATCTTTTTTATGCTTTTTAATATCCGCAGAGTCCACCTTTTCTCCTTTTGCTTTTCGTGAACTCAAGTCCAAATACGCCTTAGCCTTAAATAGAATCAAATACTCTGGTCTTAAAACAGAAAATCCATTCTCTATCACTCGTCCATTCAAAAGGACCTTATAATAATCATCATCCAAAAGGATGGCCGATAGACTTGAAATATCATCACTCACATGAAGCGGTGTTATACCAATGTGACTTTTAAGCTCAAAATCTGTTCGAGAAAATAACTCTATCATTTTTGGAAAGCCTTCTACCTGCGGTTTATCAAAACGATAGAACTGTGGCTTTCCCGTACTTCCACTTATATGCCTATAATCACCATCTTTAATAAAATTCCAAAAGATTCCGGCAAACTCTGGTGTAAGTGCCTCTACAATGAGCACCATATCCAAATCTCTTGTTGCTCGAAAATCTGCCTCATTCTCTGTAAATAGAATATCACATGCGGCACCACCAATTAATACATAACTATCTGAGTAGTCTTTAAAATACTCTTTAAATTTTAGCAGCCCTGCTACCATACATATTCCTCCAACATTTCTCTTATAGAAATTTCAATTCTTTCATCCGCTTTTTCATTATCAGACAATGATAATAACAGTGACAGTGGATCAATAGCATCACCTTTACCGAAAGAAACCACGTAACCCACTTCCTGTATAATGCAGCCAGGTTCATCTTTTTTTATATCAACCAACCTATCCTTCAATGCCAAATCTTTTATATCTTTCTTTGCCACGACATAAGTAGGATATTTATTATCAGATATCATTGAATACTCTGCAAGCGCTGACATTCCGCCAAAGACAGGAAGTTTCAGATTATCATTAATATAAAAGATATTTAACACCGGATTTCTCATATAAACTTCAATACTACTCCACAGTTCCTTTATATCATCCGGTACATTAATGACACGTGACCTGCCCTTGGTTCCAAGAATTGGCATATCAAAAAAATCTATCTCGTCGAAACACCTAGAGGCAGACATTTTTGTAATGTCTAGCTGTTCTGCTGCTTTTGTAACTGTAATTCCATTCCATTTTTCATAGATTGATGTAAGAATCATTTTTTGGGTTAAAAATGATATTCTTTGAACTGGCTTTATAGTTCTTTCACGAGCAGAATTAAGAAGGATTCCTAAAAATGGAAGATATATTTCCTTATCTTCTACAATAAAAGGAATTCCATCTGCTATCATTGCATTCTTAGAGTAAGTGCTTGTATTCTTTATATACAAAGCACAACGCATATCCAAAAGCTTTTCAATTTGCCTATGGTTCTTTCGTAATTGAGCCAAATTAATTTTTTCTTTTGGAATTGCTATTAGCCACTCTATATTATGCATACTCGCAATCTTGAAATCATATAATGAAAAATAGATCATTGGAAGTTTTCCATTGCAATCTACATCTTTAATATCTACTTCCATCCCAATGCTCTTCTCTATAAATTCTTTCATATATAATCCTCTTTTTAATTTGTAACGCAATTTATGTTACAAATTAAAAATAGCACTTTTATTGGATCACAACAAGACAAATCATATTTTAACAACGTCTGCGAATTTCGCCAATCAACAATATCCCCGTATGCCAATATATAAGAAATACCCGCAAAGCAGGTGTAATCAGCAATGCGGGCATTCCAAACCTTATCCAGTTTTAAAGCAATCCTGCAACCTTACGATGCCATCTTCTCTTCCTTTGACAAATCGATTACCGTATCTTTTTGTACCATCTTTTTCCATCCTATTACAAATAATGCAATCGCGATTCCCACAGACATCATATCTGCCGCAACGTATGCCCATCGGATTCCGTCAAAACCCATGATCGCTTCCAGAGCAAACAAAAGTGGAATGAAATAAAAGATATGATTTTCCACATCTTCGCATACCTGTTATAACCTTAATTAGTCCGTTATGCTTCTTTGAAATAAGCTTATTCAAATATCTATCTCTGCGTATTTCCATATTGTTCCACCTCATTACTTATTGAACAAAAATGCGGAATCCGCATTTTTGTTAGTCAAGTCCAAATTTGTGTGTAAATTGCCTTCAGGTATAAGTGTTGATAACTATGCTGCCAGAAGAGCAGCTTGTTCTTCTGCAATCAGATGCAGGTGATTTCGAACATCCGATTTCAGT
>NZ_JBJYZD010000009.1:0-124538 GCF_046263795.1 Porcibacter vitabionis
TGTGTGTATTTGTTTCTCGTCAACTCAATTATACCAAGGCCCAGGTGACTGTGCCTTTTTATTGCCTGTTTTTATTGAATTTTCAAGGTTCAACACACCTTTTCGGTGTGGGAAGTTTTAGTTAGTTATTATCATCTCGCTTTCTCATAGCATATCGTTTTCTCATTCCCCTCATTCTCAGAATTACCCCTGTCTCATTCTCTGGACATTTCTTAACGCATGCCTTCCTAAACTCATACCTCCCTCATGGATCCAGCCTTTTTATGCACTTAGGATTTATGCAACTATAAACGAATGATGATCCGGCTTCGGTCTATATTTCTTCTGAAATATCACTTGTCTTCCCAGGGTTTCTCGGGTCTCCCGGAATGTGACGGATCGACATAGCTGTAACGCGCCGGGTCTTTTCCGATTTTTCTGAAGTATGCCTTGATCTCTTCCTCGTAACCGATGTCATTCGGCTCATAGATCTTTTCCTCGCGGATCTCATCGGGCAGATACTGCTGGTCTACCCAGTGATTCGGATAGTTGTGCGCGTACTTATATCCTATGCCCCGGCCCAATTTCTTGGCCCCTTTATAGCTCGAGTCCTGAAGGTAGGATGGGATGGGCAGATTTCCGGTCTTTCGTACCAGGGAGATTGCCTTCTCTATGCCGAGATAGGCAGAGTTGGATTTCGGTGCCGATGCGATATAAGATGCGGCCTGAGCCAGTATGATCCTTCCTTCCGGCATACCGACCCGCTCGACGCCAATGGCGGCCGAGGCTGCGACACAGATGGCCATGGGGTCTGCATTTCCAACTTCTTCCGATGCTGCCACCAGCATCCTTCGTGCAATATACTTCACATCTTCTCCGGCTTCCAGCATACGGGCGAGATAATAAAGCGCAGCATCCGGATCGGAACCGCACATGGACTCAATAAAGGCTGCGATGGTGTCGTAGTGATTATCACCGGTCTTGTCATAGCGGATGGCCTTCTTCTGTATGCATTGCTCCGCCACTTTCAATGTGACGTGGATCTTCCCGTCACTTGCCGGTTCTGTGGTCAATACCGCCAGTTCTATGGCATTCAATGCAGCACGGGCATCTCCATCCGACACGTCCGCGAGGAAATCGGCTGCCTCTTCCGTGATCTCTGCATGATAAGGTTTTACTCCCCTGTCAGAAGTGAATGCTCGGTGAATCAGAGTAAGAATATTCTCCTTCGACAATGGCTTCAGTTCGAAGATCCTAGACCTCGAAAGGAGCGCTCCATTGACTTCGAAATAGGGATTCTCAGTCGTCGCGCCGATCAGGATCACCGTGCCGTCTTCCACATAAGGAAGGAGATAGTCCTGCTGTGCCTTATTGAAGCGGTGGATCTCATCGATAAAGAGGATCGTCTTTCTGCCAAAACCGCCAAGATTTTCTTTCGCTTTTGCAACAACTTCCTCGAGGTCTTTCTTTCCCGCAATCGTTGCATTCACCTGGTGGAAATCAGCAGATGTCGTGGCGGCGATCACGCGGGCAAGGGTCGTTTTTCCGACTCCGGGAGGTCCGTAGAAGATGAGAGAGCTGATCCGGTCTGCCTTGATGGCACGATAGAGGAGCTTGTCTTTCCCGATGATGTCCTCCTGGCCAACCACTTCGTCCAGCGTCTGTGGACGCATTCTGGCGGCAAGGGGAGTTTCATTTTCTTTCCGATTTGCGGCTGCATATTCAAAAAGGTCCATATGCTTCGTCTCCTTAACATGGAATTCTGACTCCATTTTACAAGCCCGGTTTCCTTCCTTCAATGATTTATGCAGAGATTTATGCAGAATAAAAGATTCTATTTGACTTCTACTCTTCTCCAAAAGAGTTACAGCTTTGCCGTAATTGCCGGTGCTGGACCATAATGATTGAACAGCCAGCCGCTACAAGCCTCTTGCAGGAATCAAATGTCGTATGACACGCCTTTTGTTCCAAAAACGATAGTTTCAATCCTATACATGGCTCTTTCAGGCATCAAATATCGTAATTCAAGCCTTTTTTCCAGAACCGATAGTCTCAATTCCATACATGGCTCTATCAGGCATCGAATATCGTATGGCAAGCCTTTTTTCAAAAAAAGATAGTGAATTCCTGCATTCACTATCTTTTTTATTAGATTGCTCCTGTATGACGATAAATGACGACAAAATCCACAGATTTCTGGACTTGTACTATCGTATTTTTGAAAATGAATCCATATTATGATATTTGCTCCATGGACAGAGCCAGAATACCGGATCCAGACACCAGTAACTTCCAAGGCCAATATACAATTTCTCATTGCTAAGATACATCAGCCATTGGTTGCGTTTTGCTACTTTTGTTATACATCGTATCAGAGTTCCGACATTTTCATCATTCTTTCTCAGAATCGCCGCCCGGCAGTTGTTTTATACCATCCATACTGACCATGGACAGAGTCTCCATCTGCTTAACAGCGAGTTTTCTAAGCAGCACTATCCTTTCAGACATAGTTTTGCCCTGTCCGATCAGGATTGCATTATAGCTTTCCATGTTTGCCAGCACGAGAAGCTGATTGAGGTTGGCATCATCTCTGATATTTCCTTTCTTACCCGGATTAGCATCTCTCCACTGTTTTGCAGTCATACCAAACAATACCACATTAAGCATATCCGCCTCATTTGCATATTTGAAAAAGATCTGATCCTGTGTAAGTTCTGGCGGTATCAAGTGATCCCTTATTGCATCGGTATGAATACGATAATTAAGTTTGGCTATCTCGCGGTTCAGGTTCCAATTAAGAGACAGGCGGCTGTTTTCATCTGATTTAAGACGCTGATAGTCCTTTATAATATATAGCTTAAACTCCGGAGAAATCCACGAAGCAAATTCGAACGCTATATCAATATGAGCATAAATACCACCACCGTATCGTCCGGATTTCGTAAATAGCCCTATTGCCCCAAGTTTATCTGTCCAATCCTTGATAGAAAACACAAAAGCATTTGTTCCGGCTTCTTCCTTAAACGTATCGAATTCGATACGTTTAAAATCCGGGTTATGCAATATTTCCCATAATCCAAGGAATTCTACAACGTCCCTTCCTCTTAGCCAGTTATGTATCGTGATTCTTGGATCAATACTTCTATATCGTGCAATATCTGTCAAGGAGATGAATTCATTTTTGAAATCCGTCGTATAAATACCGATATCAATCCCAGCGGCATGTATAGTTTCCTTTTTTATCGTCTTAGGCATATTATTTCACCTCCCCGGTCAGATAATCATATAGTTTTTCAGCAGAACTGAAGTCTATATCATGGCCATTCTCATCTGTAATCATGCCTGGCTCATACTTTCGTCCATAATCCAATTCATAAATATAATAGTCGATGTTCTCAACTGCATCCTTCAACAGTTTCCGAAGCAAAAATACCACGGTGCTCTCATGTGAGATCTGAAGTGCCGCCCCATTGCAAAAATCACACTCAACGTTATCCCTGCTATTACGGAATAGACTATTTACCTTTCTTACCAAATCCGATGAGTCCCTTAATCGATTCAGTATCTCCACAAATTCTTCTTTACTGATACTTGCACAGAATTCTTTGGCATTTTCATGTAATACCCTGTAAATCACCCCCTCGACTTGCTGAAATCGTACGATTCCCAATGTTCTCTTATCTAAGAAAGATGTGCCGTTTTTATCTTTTATGATCCATTCACAATCGGAATTATTGATGATATACAGGTAATCCGTACAATTCTCCGTAATGTCAATTACCCTCTCCTCCTTGCAGGCAAGCGGATGGATCAGTTCTTCCTCGTAACCGTAATGAGACTTATTAAACCGGATCACAAAACTCTCATAGTTACTGTAGTTCGAAAACAATCCTGCTTCGAACATTTCCAGAATTCTATCAGCATTCCCATCCGGATACATATCTCCATTAAATTCTACTGACGAGAAAATCTTTCCGTCCCAGTCAATGTAAATAATCTTTCCTCTTGTCATCATGCACCTCCGATGTTTTTCTTTTATCGTATGAGATGCGTGATATCATGTCATTGGACGGATAGTACAAAATCCCGGCTATGCAGCAAGTAGCGAATAATAAGCCTGCATTCGTTTTGTGAAACGAATTGAATTTACTTCTACGGTCGGACAGTATTCATAAGCCCACTTTGAGTATTGTTTTACTAACAGATCCTCCACATGAACATGGAACAATTCACTAAGGCGAAGAAGATTATCAACTGAAGGCAGTATTGTTCCCTTAAACCATCTATACACCGGTTGCGGGCATGATAATCCAAGATACTGCTGGATATCCTTTACGCTATATCCATTTTCATATGCATATTTTCGGAGATTGTTTCCGGTCTTCTCCATATCAATTAAAGTTTTACTTTCAATCATTCGTCCTGGCCCCTTTTATTCTGTAGTAATCCTCCATCTCAACATCCAGAGTAATGGCTTTCGGACGGGTGTTGCTCACCCTCTGCAAAAGCACACAGCTTTCTACATTTGGTGTCGAAGGAAAAAGATCCACTGCTGCCATCCGAACCGGATGATAGCCGGCCTCTTCCATGATCGGAAGATCTCTGACCAGACTGGTCGGCTTGCAGGAGATATAGAGGATCTCCTCCACGCCATAATCCAGGATCTTTGTCAGAGCCTTGGGATGAACGCCATCTCTGGGCGGATCCAGGACGATCATATCCGGTTTTTCTTCGATCGTGTCCAGGACTTTCAGGACGTCTCCGCAGAGGAAACGACAGTTTTCGATGCCATTTTCCCTGGCATTGGCCTTTGCCGCCTCCACTGCCTCCGGGACGATCTCAACGCCGACGACCTTTCCGGCGCTGGGAGACAGGATCTGGGCGATGGTTCCGGTTCCGCTGTAGAGATCATAGACCGTCTTATTGGTAAGAACATCCGCTCCTGCAGTTGCCTGCTTTTCAAGAGTGTCATCCTGACCGGTTTCCCCCTTACCAGCCACCCCACCATGCAGGATATAGGTCCTGGCCAGGCGGTAGAGCTCCTCTGCCCCGCGGGAATTGGTCTGGAAGAAGGAGAAGGGCGTGATCTTGAAATGCAGACCAAGCAGTTCTTCTTCGAAATAGCCCTGTCCGTACAAGATGTCAGTCCCCTCATCAATGACCACATCGGAAATCCGGTCGTTTTTCGTGTGCAGGATCCCGGTCAGACTGCCGGCCCAGGAAGCCTCTAGCAGGAGGTCTTTCCAACCGGTCAGAAGGGCCTCTTCCCCTTCCGTGATCTGGCTGGTCGTAACGAGATCGATCAGGATCTGGCCGGTTTTTGCAGCTTTTCGCACCAGAAGATGACGGAGATAGCCCTCATGGCTGTTTCGGTGGAAGAAAGGAAGCCCCGTCTTTCGGAAATAATCCCGGGTCAGCTGCAGGGCCTGGCGGAAATCACTGTCTACGATCCGGCAGTCAGAAGCATCGACAATGTCATAGAAACTGCCCCTCTTATGCATGCCAAGTTCCAAAGGACCATCCTTTACGCTGTCCCCAAAGGAGAACTCCATCTTGTTCCGATATTCCGTCTGATCGGGGCTCGGCAGGATGCCTTCGAAAAGCTTCTGAAAGCGGTCTTCTCCAAGAACCGGGGCGAAGAGATCCATCAGCATGCCTTCTTTCAGTTTCAATTGCTTCTCATAGGGAAGGGTCTGATACATGCAGCCGCCGCAGGCAGGATAGGCCTGACAGACATTTTTTGCATCCGTGAAGGGATACTCCTCTGTCCCCTGCTTTAGAACCTCGACGATCGAAGCCTCCGGATTTCCATGCCGCATCTTGGCAATGCGGACGAAAAGGGTCTGACCGGGGATCGCATTCTTCACCCGGATCAACTTGCCATAATCCTTCGGCTCTGTCCCCTCTACGACCCGGCAGATCGCCCGATTGGGGAATTTGAGTCCCTCTGCGATGACGGTTACAAGTTGTCCTTTTTTCATTTTATGCCCTTTCATTCACAAAAAAATCCCATGAGATAACGCAATGATCCCATGGGATTTCTATTTCCTCTGATTATCGTGTCAAGCTTTAGTCCATGCTCTCATCGGAGTCCTCATCCTCGAACTCGTCTTCATTATCTTCTTCGTCATCCTCTGCGGTTCCGAAGGCCTCATCCAGATCATCCGTATATTCGTCCTCCAGATCCGGACGGAAATACCGGTAGATCGCATAGGCTGCTGCACAGATTGCTGCAATTACCCCAATAACAATCAGAATCTTAGCAAGCGTATTCTTTTTCTTCATAGTAACATCCTCCTGAAAAAACATTACCTTCCGACATTAGGACGTCCGATAGTAAGACCTTCCTGTATTTTTTAGATACCGAGATTATAGCATATTGATTAGATTTTCTCCAGCTTTGCGAAGCTTGCAAACATTTTTTTCACGCCGACCCGGTCGAAATCCACCGTTACCTCATAGTCCCGGCCACCGTCTGAAATTGCTTCGACGGTACCCTCACCGAATTTCTGATGGCAGACGCGGTCGCCGATCCCATAACTCAGAGCTTTCTTCTCGATCTTTGTTCCCATGGTCTTCTTCCCGTAAGACAGAGCGGAAACCGGTTTTCTCGTGGTTTTGCGGTAAGCCATGGCTTCTCTCTGCTGAGTCCGGATCGCGCGTTCCGCCTGACCCATGCTCTTCCCATTGACGGCATCCTTCTCGGGATCGAAGGAGAAGGGATCCGTTTTCTTCGGAATATAGACCTCACCATCGAGAAGTTCCTTCGGGATCTCACGAACAAATTCCGAAACAGCCCCGTATTGCATCTCGCCACGAACCATCCGCATCCTGGCCATGGTCATGGTCAGTTTCTTCTTGGCCCGGGTGATACCGACATAGCAGAGCCGCCGCTCTTCTTCCATCTCGGAATCGCTGTTCTCCGAGGTCAGAGACATATAGCTTGGGAAAAGGCCGTCCTCCATACCTGCCATATAGACATAAGGGAATTCCAGACCCTTTGCACTATGTAAGGTCATGAGAACCACATAATCCGTCGTTTCTTCCAGACTATCGATATCGGCAACCAAAGCCACTTCCTCCAGAAAGCCGGACAAAGTCGGCTCTTCTGCACTGTTCTGATAAGTGACTGCCTTATTAATCAACTCATCGATATTCAAAAGTCTGGCCTTACTTTCCTCCGTATTTTCTGCCTGGAGTCCATCTGCATATCCGGTCTTTTCGATGACCGTCTTCAATAGAGAAGGCACCGACATTTGGCCGACGTCCGCTCTCAGTTCCTGAATAAAGGCCGTAAAGTCGAGGATCTTCCCGGCAGTCCGTCCCAGAGTCGGGATATGGTCTGACTTTTCCAATGCTTCATAAAAACTCAGTCCGTTGGCCTGGGCGAAGACTGCGACCTTCTGCAGGCTGGCGGCACCGATGCCCCGCTTTGGAATATTGATGATCCGGCGGACGGCCACTTCATCCATGGCATTGTCTACCGTTTTGAGATAGGCGATCAGGTCCTTGATCTCCTGTCTCTGGTAGAAATTGACGCCGCCGACGATCCGGTAAGGAATATTCTCACTGACCAGTTTTTCCTCGATCATACGGGACTGGGCATTGGTCCTGTAGAGGACGGCGCAATCGCCGTAATTACACTCCTTCCGGTAAACCCTGCCGGCGATATCCAGTGCGATAAACTGAGCTTCCTCATAGCCGCTGTCGAATTCACGAAAAGCGATCTTCTCGCCCTTGGGGTTCTCTGTCCAGAGGGCCTTGTCTTTCCGCCCGCGGTTATTTGCGATTACAGCATTGGCCGCATCCAGTATCACCTGGGTCGACCGGTAATTCTGCTCAAGCTTTATGACCTTGGCGTTTGGATAATACTTCTCGAAGTTCAGAATATTATAGATATTGGCGCCGCGGAACTTATAGATGGACTGGTCATCGTCACCGACGACGCAGAGGTTCTTGCGGCTGCCTGCCAGGAGACGGACGAATTCGAACTGGGCCGTATTGGTATCCTGATACTCATCGACCATGAGATACTGGATCCGGTCCTGGTAATACTTCAGGACATCCGGCGATGTCTGAAAAAGCTCGACCGTCAGCATCAGGATATCGTCGAAGTCCAGGGCATTGTTCTGGCGAAGGCGGGACTGGTATTCCCGATAGACCTGGGCCTCCCGGACTTTGACAAAGTCGCCCTGGGCCTGATTCATATAGGCCTCGGCATTGATGAGCTCGTCCTTGGCGGAGGAGATCTTATTTAAGAAGCTCTTTTCCTTGAAGCGCTTGGTGTCAATCTCCATGTCCTTACAGATCGATTTCATCAGAGACTTCTGGTCGTCGGTATCATAGATGGTGAAATGTCGATCATAGCCGATCCGATCAATAAACTGCCGAAGAATCCGAACACAGGCGGAATGGAAGGTCGAGACCCAGACCTGGTCCGAACCGTAACCGACCAGGCTATCGATTCGCTCCCGCATCTCTCTTGCAGCCTTATTGGTGAAAGTGATAGCCATGATCCGGTAGGGCGGAACACCCAGATCTCCGATCAGATGGGCTACCCTGTGCGTCAGGACTCTTGTCTTTCCGGATCCGGCTCCAGCCAGGATCAGAACCGGTCCTTCTGTGGTGCTGACTCCAATCTTCTGTTCTTCATTTAATCCCTGAAATAAATCCTGACTCATTTCTCGCCCTCCAGGCGATCTAATACCAGTTGATAACCATCATCGCCATAATTCAAGGCCCGGTTGACCCGGCTGATGGTTGCAGTTGAAGCGCCTGTTTTCTCGGCGATATCATGATAGGTCTGATCTTTTTTCAGCATTCCCGCCACCTGGAAACGCTGGGTCAGAGACTCGATCTCATTGATCGTGCAGAGATCTTCAAAAAAACGATATGCTTCTTCTCTTGTCTTTAAAAGGATGATCCCGTCCATGAGACGGTCCGTCTCCTCATTTCTGATCGTTTTACTCACTCAATTCCTCACTTCTTGATTTCCGACCGTCGATTTCCATCCGCTGATTTCCATCCGTCGATTTCCATCCGCTGATTTCCGACCGGCAAAAGGAAGGCCGGTCATGGATCTGACCGGCGCATAAATCAAAGGATCGTCACGCCTTTACTTTCCGCATAGGCTATGACTTCTTTCGGCCATACGGAAACTTGAACCTCCCCGATATGGGCCTTACGAAGGAAGAACATGCAGAGACGGGACTGGCCGATGCCTCCGCCAATCGTATAAGGAAGCCGTTTCTCAATAACTGCCTTCTGGAAAGGTAATTCCTTCCTCTCCGGGCAGCCGGCCTTGTCCAACTGTTCCTGAATCGAATTCTCGTCTACACGGATACCCATGGAAGAAAGCTCCAGAGCAATATCAAGTACGGGATCATAGACCAGGATATCGCCATTTAATTTCCAGTCATCATAGTCCGGTGCTCTGCCGTCATGGGGTTCACCGGAAGACAGCTTATCGCCGATTTCCTCGATGCAGACGGCACCCTTGGCCTTGACGATCTCATACTCTCTCTCCTTCGCGGTCTTGTCCGGATAGAGATCCAAAAGCTCCTGGGAAGTAATGAAGTAGATCGTCTCCGGCAGGATGCATTGAATATAGGTATAGAGATTGGACATATGCTTTTCGGTCAGTCGTATCGCTTCATAGACACTCTTGACTGTCTCTCGGAATGTGGCCTTGGTCCGCATTTCCTTGGAAATGACCTTCTCCCAGTCCCACTGATCGACATAGATGGAATGGATATTGTCCGTGTCCTCGTCTCTGCGGATGGCATTCATATCTGTATAGAGGCCTTCGCCGATATGGAAACCGTAGCGGCCCAGGGCATATCGCTTCCACTTGGCCAGAGAATGCACGATCTCCAAATGGCGGTCATTCTGCTCCTTGACGCCGAAGGAAACCGGGCGTTCCACGCCGTTTAAGTTGTCATTCAATCCGGATTCCGGCGCAACGAAAAGCGGTGCCGTCACCCGATGAAGGTTCAGTTCGGTTGCCAGAACCTGCTGGAAGAAATCCTTCACTGCCTTGATAGCGATCTGTGTTTCCTTCAGATTGAGGGCCGACTGATAGCCCTCAGGGATTACGATATCTGCCATGTTCTTCCTTCTTTCTAATGCGATCTTCTCTTGGACATTTTCTTTCACGTAAGATTTTTAAAATCGGATCAGAGTTCGCAAGTTCCCACAGTTCTCGGGAAAGGAAGGACATCTCTGATATTACCCATTCCGGTCAGATACATGACTGCTCTTTCAAAGCCGAGACCGAAGCCTGCATGTCTGGTCGATCCATATTTCCGAAGATCCAGATAATAATCATAGGTCTCTTCCTTCATACCCAGTTCATGGATCCGGTTCAAAAGCTTGTCATAGTCGTCTTCACGCTGGGAGCCACCGATGATCTCTCCAATACCCGGAACCAGACAATCCATTGCTGCAACGGTCTTATTGTCCGGGTTCAATTTCATATAGAAGGCCTTGATTTCCTTCGGATAATCGGTAACGAAGACCGGACGCTTGAAGATCTGCTCGGTCAGATAACGCTCATGCTCGGTCTGAAGGTCACAGCCCCAGAAAACCTTATAGTCAAATTTGTCATTATGCTTCTCGAGCTCCTTGACAGCATCGGTATAAGTGATGCGGCCGAAATCGGAAGAAGCAACATGCTGCAGGCGGTCCAGAAGGCCCTTATCAATAAACTTGTTAAAGAATTCCATTTCTTCCGGAGCATTCTCTAATACATAGTTGATCACGTATTTCAGCATGTCCTCAGCAAGTTCCATGTCATCCTCGAGATCGGCGAAAGCAATCTCCGGCTCGATCATCCAGAACTCTGCTGCATGTCTTGTCGTATTGGAATTTTCTGCACGGAACGTCGGACCGAAGGTATAGATCTTGCCAAATGCCTGGGCAAAGGTCTCTCCCTGGAGCTGACCGGATACGGTAAGATTTGTCATTTTTCCGAAGAAATCCTGACTGTAGTCCACCCGACCATCTTCGGTCTTCGGAATGTTATCGAGTGGCATGGAGGTCACCTGGAACATCTCGCCGGCGCCTTCTGCATCCGAGCCGGTAATAATCGGAGTGTGGACATAAATAAAGTCTCTCTCCTGGAAAAATTTATGAATGGCATAAGCTGCCAGAGACCGTACACGGAATACGGCCTGGAAGGTGTTGGTCCGGTTTCTTAAATGCGGAATCGTTCTTAAGTATTCCATCGTATGACGCTTGTTCTGAATCGGATAGTCCGGTGTGGAGTCTCCTTCCACGTCGATCTTCTCTGCCTGGATCTCAAAAGGCTGCTTGGCTTCCGGTGTCAGGACCAGCTTTCCTTTGACGATCACTGCGGCGCCGATATTCAGATGAGCGATACGGTCGAAATTTTCCATCTCATCATGATAGACGACCTGCAGCATCTTAAAGAAGGTTCCGTCAGACAGATTCAGAAAACCGAAATTCTTGGAGTCACGGTTATTTCGAACCCAGCCGCCTACCGTGATTGTCTGATCTGCATACTTCTCTGTCTCTCTGTAGAGAGATCTGATCTCCACTAAATCCATCTTACTTCCTCCAGTTCTGATTCATTTCCTGCTTTCATATCATATGATAAGTATAAAGCCAAATTTGCTCTACTTTCACGTAATGCAGTATGAAAGCGTATACACGTTTTAAAGTGTAATACATGAAATGATTGAATTCAAGAGGAAGTTGACCGGCTCATGAACTGAAAAAAAGACGCCCGGCCGCTTCCTTCGGAAGCGATCCGGACGTCTCTGCCCAACTGTTTATGCTGGCAGCATAAAAGCTATTTGACTTATAAAATTGTATGAAGCTGTTACCAGGCTGACTCAGGCTTCTTCACCGAAGAAAAGCTTCAGGTCATCATCTACGGTGCCGATGCCGGCAATACCGAAGTTATCTACCAGAACCTTTGCTACATTCGGGGAAAGGAATGCAGGAAGAGTCGGTCCAAGGTGAATATTCTTGACACCGAGGTAAAGGAGAGCCAGAAGGACAATCACTGCTTTCTGCTCATACCATGCAATATTGAAAGCAATCGGAAGGTCATTAATATCATCCAGCTGGAAGATCTCCTTCAGCTTCAGAGCGATCAGAGCCAGGGAGTAAGAGTCATTGCACTGACCTGCATCGAGTACCCTGGGAATTCCATTGATATCGCCAAGGTTCAGCTTATTGTATTTATACTTTGCACAGCCGGCTGTCAGGATAACAACATCCTTGGGAAGTCTCTTGGCGAACTCGGTATAGTATTCACGAGATCTCTGTCTGCCATCGCAGCCTGCCATAACAACGAACTTACGGATTGCACCGGTCTTTACTGCATCAACAACCTGATCTGCAAGTGCAAATACCTGCTCATGAGCGAAACCGCCTACGATGCTTCCGGTCTCGATTTCTGTCGGGGCCGGGCAAGACTTCGCCTGCTCGATAATAGCGGAGAAATCCTTGGTCTCACCATACTCGCCGGAGATATGCTTGCATCCGGGAACGCCTGCTGCGCCGGTGGTCCAGAGACGATCTTTGTAACTTGCTGCAGGAGGAACAACACAGTTTGTGGTCATAAGGATCGGTCCGTTGAACTTCTCGAACTCTTCCTTCTGCTTCCACCATGCATTACCATAGTTGCCTGCAAAGTTCGGATACTTCTTGAATGCCGGATAATAGTGAGCCGGCAGCATCTCGGAATGTGTATATACATCTACACCGGTACCCTGCGTCTGTTCCAGAAGCATTTCCAGATCCTTCAGATCATGGCCGGAAATCAGAATTCCGGGATTCTTACGGACACCGATATCGACAGTCGTTACTTCCGGATTGCCATAGGCTTCGGTATTAGCCTTGTCCAGAAGAGCCATGCCGTCTACACCGTACTTACCGGTTTCAAGAGTCAGAGCAACCAGATCGTCAACTGTTAAGGAATCATCCAGTGTTTTAGACAAAGCCTTCTGGATAAAAGCATCGACTTCTTCATTATCCTGAAGCAGAGCATTGGCATGCTTGGAATAAGCAGCAAGACCTTTCAGACCGTAAGTGATCAGTTCGCGAAGGGAACGGATATCCTCATCCTTGGTAGCAAGGACGCCCACCTTGGCAGCCTTGGCATCGAACTCTTCTCTTTCCCCATTCCAGAAAGCAGCTTCCGGAAGCTGATCCTGATTGGAGACTTCCTTCAAAAGCTCTGCCTTCGCAGAAAGGGTCTTTTCGATGTCCCGGATGATGACTTCACGGTCGAAATTTGCATTGGTGATGGTTGTAAAGAGGTTTACGGTTACAAGATGGTTGATCTTCTTATCAACCGGCTTTCCTTCTGCACGCAGTTCTGTGGTTACGGCAGAAAGTCCCTTTGTCACATAGATCAGAAGGTCCTGCATTGCTGCGACTTCCGGCTTCTTTCCGCAGACACCGGAGATGGTACATCCCTTGCAGCCTGCTGTTTCCTGACACTGATAACAAAACATCTTGTTCTCCATTGAAACCTCCTTAACAGTTTCCATGCTGTTTCCAATTACTGCCTGCTCCTTGTCGCAGGTCGCTCATATCATTCAACATGTAAGAGCATAATCTTTCGTGAGTTATTTTTCCGTTGGAAAAGCAACAAACTTAGCTTGCAAAATTTTCATAATTCAGCGTTGCATACTAATATATAGTCTGATAATATTTGTTTTAATAGTCATGTTTTTGATTTTAAGGAGCAGACCGGATGTAAGCCTGGATGTACAAAAGCATAAATCTTAAGGCTTACAGGCATATTTTTATAATAGAGATTATTGGATAAGGATGGGCGAACTTGATGATACAATATCTCGCTAAATTCAAAACTGTGAGTGGCATAGATGCGTGCGAACCTGATTTCCTGCAAAAGCTGGAAACCTTTTATCACAATGACATCATTATGCCAAAAAAGAACAGTAACGAAATGATGGACAGCCTCAAAAAAGAGTATTCCATAGTTGAGTCCAACATCAATCATCTTGATTCTATTACATATAGTATGATTTCTACTATGCAGGAATTCCACGGAGAACCCATCTGGATACTTCCCTATAAAAAAAGCTCTTCGTCATTTTATAATGAATTTTATTCGCATTATGTCTGCGTAAACAAGACGCCCAAAATAGTTCTCTTCTTCCAACCAAAAGAGGATTTATTTATCTCCAACTCCTCCTTTTTTCAGTTAGCGATTGAAGTCTGCCGTGGTATTGACCCGGAATATGCCTTACATAATAATGCTCCGTACAAATCCTATCTGAATGCACTATTTATGCTGAGCGAATTACTGACAACAATACGTTTTCATCAAAAGCTGGAGTGAACTCCCAAGCGCTTATTTCATATTGGTTTATATTTCCCAACCGGGCAAAAAATGATAGACTATTGATTTGGATTAAGAAATATAAACCGGAGGTTTTATTATGAATAAACGTGAAATTGCTGAAATCAAGCGCCGTTTCAAAAAGGAAAGCTGTACCTTTACCAAGATGGCCGGCTGCTACGTCAATTCCCAGAAAGCCAAGGTCACATGCTTTCGTAATACCTTTTTAAATCTGGACGATGACGAATTCTATAAATATCTGGAGATTGCCAATAAGGCCCTGTCCGGAAAGCCCGGAAACAACCTGATCGAACTGCCCTTCCCTCTGGAAGCCGAGGAGGAAGGCGGCGCCCAGGCTCTTCTGATGGAGCTTCGGAAGACCAGACTCGAGGATGATGACGCCCTGAATCGTTTCTATGACCGGGTCATCGAATCCTATGACAAGCCGGAGAACTATCTGATTCTTCTCTTCCACGATGCCTATGATATCCCTGTGAAGACCAAGGACAATATTGCCCTGGATGACTCGGAAGAGGTCTATGAATACATTATCTGCGCCATCTGCCCGGTCGATCTCAGCAAGCCCGGTCTTGGCTATCAGGAGGAAACTAATCGGATCGGAGCAGTTCCGAGAAACTGGGTGGTCGGCGCTACCGAATCCGCCTTTACCTTCCCCTGCTTCACCGACCGGTCAACCGATCTCCATGCCGTCATGTGCTATACCAAAGACGCCAAGCTGCCCCATACCGAGCTCTGGGAGCAGGTACTCGGCTGCAAGGCCGTCTATACCGCGACCCAGAAGAAGGCTGCCTTCAATAACATTGTGACCGAAAGCCTGGGTGATCCCGAGGATGATGACGTCATCGATACCGTACTCGATGTCCAGTCCAACCTGAACACCTATGTCGAGCAGCAGAAGGAAATTCTCGAAAAGGATGAGCCCATCCGCCTGGCCAAGGAGGATCTGACTCCTATCCTTGAGAATTCCGGCATTGAGGAGCCCGCTGTAAAGGCCATCGCCGAGAAATACGATTCCTTCTTCGAAGAGGATTTCCCGACTGCAGATGAGGTCATCGACACCAAAGCCTTAAAGGACAATGATCTTAGGATCGAAAAGAATGAGCTCCAGGAGCAGGTCGTAGAGCTGAATCAGAAGCTCCGCGATGCCGGTCTGGATGATAAATCCAAGGATGACCATCGCATTGTCGTTAAAGTCCCGGAAGACAAGGAAGAAGAAGTCACTGCGACCTTCGTAGATGGACGCCGCTGCCTGGTCATTCCTCTGGACGGGGATGAGGAGACAACGGTCAACGGGCATAAGAAGAGCCTGTGAGTGCCGGGGATAATCTACCACCTTATCGAAGATTGGGATACCGCTCCAGAAAGCTGTGATGCTTGCCTTCATCATCCTTATATCCTAAAACCATAGGCAGCGTGACATTCTCCATGGACCGGAAGATATTCATGGCAATGACCGGGTCCTTCTCTTCCAGAGAATGGATGAGCCGCTTGATCTCACCCCGCTTGGAGCCCTGGGCCGTTCCGGTACAGGACAAAGCCGTGCAGGATTCGGTCAGACGGCAGGCGCAGTTGATAAAATGAAGATGATTGTAATCTCTCCAGTGGACGATGTCCCGCTCACGGATATAGTAAAGGGGACGGATCAGCTCCATACCGGGGAAATTCGTGGAATGAAGTTTCGGCACCATGGTCTGGATCTGGGCGCCGTAAAGCATGCCCATGAGACTGGTCTCGATAACATCATCGAAATGATGACCCAGGGCGATCTTATTGCAGCCCAGCTTCTTCGCCTCTGCATAGAGATGACCACGCCGCATGCGGGCACAGAGATAGCAGGGCGAACCGGAACCGTCATAGCCGGCATCTCCGGCAACCACATCATAGATATCCGAAGTGAAGACCTTGATCGGAATATTCAAAAGTTTGGCATTGTTCTGCACCGTCTCGAAATTGATATCATTGTAGCCCGGATTCATACACAGGTATTCGACTTCGAAATTGTGCTTTCCGTGCTTATGAAGCTCCTGGAAAAGCTTGGCCATCAGCATGGAATCCTTTCCGCCGGAAATGCAGACCGCGATCTTGTCGCCGTCCTGAATCAGGTCATACTCCCGAATGGCGCGGGTAAACTGGCGCCAGATTTCCTTGCGGAATTTCTTCTGAATGGAACGCTCGGCATTCTGTGCGAAGGTCAGGGGCTTTCTCTTCTTTTGATTCGTAGGTTCCTGATCCTGACCTTTCTGGATGGCATTTTGCAAGTGATCCTCCGGCAAGTGATCCTCTGTCTTTTCTGCATGTTCCGGAAACTCCTCGGCGAGAAGACGCTTCATGGCCAGGCGAAGATAAGAAGTATAACCGCCGTCGAGGGAATAGGCTTCGATGCCCCACTCTTGCAGGCGCTCCGCAATCGCGTCGCTCTTGTCGCCGGTATAGCAGACGAGATAAATCGGTTCGCCGGCATAGCCGAAGCCGCCGATCAGCTCTCGTGCTTCCATCTCATCGGTCGGAAAATCCATCCAAAAGCAATTTCTGGCTCCCGGCAAGGTATCCGCCTGGTAGTCTCTATCCGAACGCACATCGATGATGCCGATGTTACGCGAATCATTCTCCATTTCCTCTATCGTTTTTCTGTAATCCATACAGTATCTCCTTTAAAATTTGTCAACAATTTAATATAGCATATCTTCTACAATCTTGTGAATGACTTTTATAGCAAAGCGTAAAAAAAGCGAGCCTTGTATCACTACAATGCTCGCTCAAAAATCTTTATTTGATGATCCGATCCTCTTTAGACCAGGGATTCACTCCCAAGTCAGAGGATTCTTTCTGCTTTTCTCTGAAATGCCTCTGAATTCACACTCCAGACCTTCTGAATCCTCAGTCCGCTACTGCCTTGAATGCGTTATCAAGGTCCTCAATGATGTCCTCTACATTTTCTGCTCCGATGGAGAGACGGATGGTGTTCTGTGCAATTCCCTGCTCCTTCAGCTCTTCCTCATTATCCTCGGAATGCGTCGTCGAAGCCGGATGGATCGCCAATGACTTCACATCGGCCACATTTGCCAGAAGGGAGAAAAGTTCCAGATTGTCAATGAACTTCTTCGCTTTCTCAGCATCTCCCTTGATATTGAAGGTAAATATAGAGCCACCACCATTCGGATAATACTTCTGATAGAGTTCCTTCTGGCGAGGATCATCGGTAACAGCCGGATGAGATACCGATTCTACCTGAGGATTCTTCTTCAGGTATTCTGCAACTTTGAGAGAGTTCTGAACCTGCTTTTCTACCCGGAGAGCCAGGGTCTCAAGTCCCTGAAGGAATACAAAAGCATGTACCGGAGAAAGAGTTGCACCAGTGTCTCTCAGAAGAATGGCACGAATGTAGGTCGCCACAGTAGCAGGTGCTGTATCCTTTGCAAAGGAGATTCCGTGATAAGAAGGATTCTTCTCTGTAAGCCAAGGATATTTGTCTGAAGATGCGAAGTCAAAATGTCCGCCATCGACGATGACACCGCCGATTGCTGTTCCATGTCCGCCGATGAACTTGGTTGCGGAATGAACCACAATGTCTGCACCATATTCGATCGGACGAACCAGATAAGGTGTCGCGAAGGTGTTGTCGATCACCAGGGGAACCTTATGGGCGTGGGCTACATTTGCCAGAGCTTCGATATCGACCACCTCGGAGTTCGGATTGCCAAGCGTCTCGATAAAGAGAAGCTTGGTGTTATCCTGGAAGGCTGCGTTGACTTCGTCGAGATTGTCCGGATCAACGAAGGTTGTTGTCACACCGTAATCCGTCAGGGTGTGCTTCAGGAGATTATAGGTGCCGCCGTAGATATTCTTTGCTGCGACAACGTGATCACCGGCCTTTGCAAGAGCCTCAATTGCGTAAGTAACTGCTGCTGCGCCGGATCCTACAGCAAGGGCTGCAACACCGCCCTCCAAAGCGTTGATCCTCTGTTCGAAAATGTCCTCGGTCGGGTTGGTCAGACGGCCGTAAATATTACCGGCATCTCTTAATCCGAAACGGTCTGCTGCATGCTGGCTGTTACGGAAGACATAGGAGGAAGTGAGGTAGATCGGTACAGCTCTGGCGTCTGTTACCGGATCTGCCTGTTCCTGTCCTACATGAATTGCCTTTGTCTCGAAATGAAGTTTTCTCTCATTTAAATGTGCCATAGTATCTTTCTCCTTTTTCTTTTTCCTGGTCTGAGATCTTGATTCTTTTTCCTGGAATGTGATCTTGATCCTTTTCTTTTTCCCGATTTGTAATAATGATTCTTTTTTCTTTTTCCTGGTCTGTGATAATGATTCTTTTTTCTTTTTCCTGGTCTGTGATAATGATCCTTTTTTCTTTTTCCTGTTCCTGCAGCGCTGCTTTGATGATTTTTCTTTCTAGTTTTTCTGCAAGCGATTGCTTTTTTGAATTCCTTTTGCTTGCTACAGCTATTATATTACACACCAATTTTGTTCTTGTCTAAGTCTAGAATTATATAGTTAGTTATAGTTGTAAGCTATAGCAAATCTATAGCAAATTGCTGACCTGGAAATAAAAAAGCCCTGCAGAATGATATGTACCCTCCTTACTGGTTTGTTCATTAAAGAGGGTAGTCAAGTCCAAATTTGTGTGTAAATTGCCTTCAGGTATAAGTGTTGATAACTATGCTGCCAGAAGAGCAGCTTGTTCTTCTGCAATCAGATGCAGGTGATTTCGAACATCCGATTTCAGTAGCCTCTGATAGGATTCCTTACTGAAGATGGCCTTTCTGGCTTGGCTGATGCTGTTCTGTTCGATCAGGACAGATCCCATCAGCCGGATCAGCGAAGCCTCATTGGGGAATATTCCGATGACGCCGGAACGCCGCTTCAGTTCCCGGTTCAGCCGCTCGATATGGTTGGATGTCCGGAAGAAGCGACGCATCCCTTCTGGGAGCGTCATAACGGTCATAGCGCTCTCGAAGCCTTCATCGAGACATTTCATTGCTGATGAGGCGGATTCTTGATAATCGGCGAGGATCTGATCCCGCTTTTGTCTGGCATCCTCGATCTTTTTGCAGTGGAACATTTCCTGCAGCTCAGCACGGAGCCCAGCCTGCTCTTTCTTCGGAGCTTTGTCAGCGATGTTCTTTGAAAAATGGAACTGACATCGCTGCCATGGAACGTCCGGAAACACCTCTCTGGCGGCATTGATGATGCCATCGTGAGCATCGGAAGTGATCATCATGAGACCGCACAGACCGCGCTTTTTCAGCCCGGTCAGGAAGTCTTTCCATGTCTCACGGGACTCATTCCGGTAGGCCGAGAAGCCAAGGATTTCGCGCCTTCCATCGTCACCGGTACCATAGGCAATCATCAGCGCTTTCGATACAACCCGGCCGTTCTCACGTACCTTGAAATATGTAGCATCGACTGTGAGGAACGGGTAATTACCTTCGATCGGCCGGTTGCGGAAGGCCTCGACTTCCTGATCGAGATCCTTACAGACATCGGAAACTGCGGATTTGGAGATTGATGTACCGCAGAGCGTCTCTACGACCCTTGCAACTTTCCTGGTGGATACACCGCTCACGACCATTTCCGCCATGGTTGTAACCAGAGCGGCTTCGCTGCGGGAGTAGTTCTCAAAGACCATCGTATGGAATGGCTGATTCCTGTGCCTTGGTACATTTAAAGTTATCGTTCCGATCCGTGTCTTAAGATCTCTGGTCCGGAAACCGTTTCTCGAGTCTGTACGACCAACTGATCGCTCATATGGCGCTGCCTGGAGCTGTTCCTGGGATTCGGCTTTAAGAACCGAATTCAGGCTTTCCTGAAGGAGAGTTCGGAAAGCATCCTCCCGGTCGGCAGAAAGTAATTGTAGAATTTCGTCCTGATTCAATGTAATATTGAGTTGAGCCATTGGTTCTCCTTTCGGTACTATGTTGAATGTCGCGATTCTCATTATACCTGAGGGCTGAGCCATTGGCTCTTTTGAATTATTGAATTTACACCATTATAAGGGCATTACCAAGAGGGTAAATATCAGAAATTCTGCAGGGTTTTATAAATACTCCATTACAAAGTAATGTTTGGTCTATATTTCAAAATGAGTGTCAAAAGCACCTTTTGGCACAGTAATGATATAACGATCCCGGTTTCAGATCAGCATTGCTGCCTGGCTGGCAGCGTTTTCGTTATAGATGATATAACGATTTCGGTCTTCAGATCAGCATTGCTGCCTGGCTGGCAGCGTTTTCGTTATAACGGTCAACGAGATCCTGGAGGGTGATGTGATCTACGACCTGATTCACGGCTTCGTTGATCTTCTCAAAAACTTCTACGGTTACACAGTCCGCCTTATGTTCACAGGCGACGCCGGAATTTCCGACACAATCCACCGGTGCCAGGTCGCCTTCTGTCAGGCGAAGAATCTCACCAACCGTATAGTCCTTCGGATCTCTCCGAAGGAAATAACCTCCCTGAGCACCCCGGACACTCTGCACCAGCCTTCCCTTATTCAAAAGAGAAATGATCTGCTCCAGATATTTCTCGGAGATCTCCTGTCTCTTGGCAATATCTCGCAGGCTGACCGGCTCCCCAGTATTATAAACAGCCAGATCCAGCATAATTAAGAGGGCATAACGACCCTTGGTTGATATCTTCAAATAATTTCCTCCTGTATTTGTCGTTTCCTTTTGATCTCTGCGAAAGCAAAAGCAGCTTTTGCCACAAAGCATTCCTTGTGGCAGACCATTGATGTTATACTTATTATATCATATCTGCATTCAGGGAATTGGTCTAAGTTTAAAAAACGGGCGAAGATGTCTCCATCTCCACCCGTTATCATATGGATGTCCATTACGATCCAAATCTTTTGATTCTTCTGACCTGCTACATCCAAGCATTTTCTTCCTACAAGAGCAATCACTCGCTGAACAGTGCGGTCGAATAATAACGATCGCCGGAATCCGGAAGCAGAGCAACGATCTTCTTGCCCTTGTTTTCCGGCCGCTGTGCCAGAATGACAGCTGCCTTCAGAGCAGCACCGGAAGAGATTCCGACCAGAGCACCCTCGGACTGGCCGAAACGACGACCTTCTTCAAATGCATCGTCATTCTCAATGGTGATGACTTCGTCATAGATCTTGGTATCCAGGACTTTCGGAACGAAACCGGCACCAATGCCCTGAATCTTATGTGCACCGGCTTTTCCTTCGGACAGAACCGGGCTTCCTGCCGGCTCAACCGCAACAACCTTGACGTTAGGATTCTGCTCTTTCAGATACTTCCCGGTTCCGGTAAGGGTTCCGCCAGTGCCGACACCTGCAACGAAAATGTCAACCTTGCCTTCGGTCTGCTCCCAGACTTCCGGTCCGGTCGTCTTGTAATGAGCCTCTGCATTTGCAGGGTTATCAAACTGCTCCAGGATAATGGCGCCGGGTGTGTTTGCCTTGATCTCCTCTGCCTTAGCGATGGCGCCCTTCATACCCTTGGCGCCCTCAGTCAGAACAAGCTCTGCACCATAAGCCTTTAAGATCTTACGGCGCTCCACACTCATAGTTTCCGGCAGAGTCAGGATTGCTTTATATCCCTTTGCTACGGCAACTGCGGCAATTCCGATACCGGTATTTCCGGAGGTCGGCTCAATAATGGTTGCGCCCGGCTTTAAGATGCCCTTCTTTTCGGCATCTTCGATCATATTCAGAGCGATACGATCCTTCACTGATCCGGCCGGATTGAAATATTCCAGCTTTACTTCGATGTCTGCTCCTTCAACGCCGGCATTCTTTGCGTAACGGGATGCCTTCAGAAGAGGGGTATCTCCGATGAGTTCCAGTGTGCTGTTTACTGCTTTTCTTGCCATATCTTTTCTCCTTTTTCCTACTCTGCCATTCTCAGGTTTTGTTTACAAGTGTCATGCATACGTTCTTGTTAGGGTAATGTTTCTTGCGGTCTCATATCATTTCCTATTTTCTCAGTAGGTTTTGTATGATTAACTGCTATGCTGGTAATATATCACCCAAATCATACTATGTCAATAGGTTTTTAGTGTTTTGTTGATAAATTTTTGTTGCAACTTGATAAGTGACTACAAATTCCCACACCAAAAGGTGTCGGAACTTGTAGTCAGTGAATTTTAGGACTGCAAAGTCGAAATGGATTTGCTGGTTGCCATTGTGATGGATGATCTCACAAACTGCCAGACCGGTTTTCGGATAGAGGATTTGCTGGTTACCTTTTATGATGGATGACCTCATAAACTGCCCGACCGGTTTTAGGATAGAAAATTCAATATATGAAATCTTTTGAATATGATGCGTATTTCTTATGATCACCTGACCTGATTTAGGGTCAAATATTCAATATATGAATTTATTTTAGAATCATGCGTGTTTTTTAGGCATTTTCATAGCATGAAAATCAAAAGATTTTCTATATTGAATATTATGGCTAAAAAAAAGCCATTTCCCCGTATAAAACACGCATGATTTTGAAAAGATCTCATATATCGAATTCTATACTGACAGAGTTCTATGAATACCTTTTCGATGCTATGGCTGCCCATGAGAAAGCCATGGTAAAAGCACATTCATGATAGGAATGGCAAAAGATGCCTTTTTTCTTCTCATTCACCCAATCACCTGATCCTTGAATCTGGCCAGATGGTCGATATAATGCAGAGCAATTTCAGAAAGTTTCGCCTGCTTCTTGGTCAGATAGCCGATGTGCATGACCTCTTCGGAATCCAGGGGAACCGCGCAGTATTCCTCACCATTCAGATCCTCGCTGATAATGCCGGAACAGAGGGTATATCCATTCAATCCGACCATCAGATTCAGAAATGTAGCCCGATCGTTACCCTTGATGATCCTCTTGTAATTGTATGTGCTTAAGACTTCTTCTGAGAAGTAGAAGGAGTTATATGCTCCCTGATTGAAGGACAACATGGGATAGGGATCCAGTTCCTCCAGGGTCACTTTATCCTTTTTTGCCAGGGGATGTCCCTTCCACATATATGCGAAAATATGACAGTCAAAGAGGGGATGGAACTCCAGACCCTGTTCCTTGAAAATTCTCTGCAGGATCTTCTCATTAAAGCTGCTGAGATAGAGGACTCCGATTTCGCTTCGAAATTCTGCTACATCGTTGATTACTTCGCTGGTTCGGTCTTCATTTACCGCAAACTCATATTCATCCAGTCCGAATTCTTTCACAGTATCTACGAAGGCCCTGACGGCAAAGGAATAGTGCTGCATGGAGACAGAGAATCTTGCCTTGACTTGATTCTTTGAGATATATCGGGACTCGATCAATTCGTACTGTTCCACGACCTGGCGAGCATAGCCGATGAACTCCTGTCCCTGGGGCGTCAGCACAATTCCCCGGTTGGTCCGAAAGAAGATCGTAAGCTCCAATTCTACTTCCAGTTCCCGAATAGCAGACGAAAGCGACGGCTGAGACACGAAGAGTGTCTTTGCCGCCGCATTCATGGAGCCGGTGTCAGCTACAGTTATTACATATCGAAGTTGTGTCAGTGTCATAAAAACCTCCGGAAAGCCGTAAATCTCTTGATTTCTTCAAGAATATCATTCCTCCCTTGCAAGAGGATGATCTTTCAAACTTACCTTCAGTATAGCTTATTTCTATATCCGGTCAACCCGAATCCTATAAACCTCGTATGGTCGAAGCACAATCTCCTGTCCTGTCACAGCTTCCGGTCAACCCGGATCCCATAAACCTCGTAAGGCCGAAGCACGATCTCCTGTCCTGTCACAGCTGAAAAATCGGAACATCCGTAGTTATTGACCAAAATCTGCGCTTGTCCTTCTGGAATGGCCTTGGATAGAGCCTCTGCCCGGTCGGAAGGAATGGCTGCATGGACTTCTTCACCTGTCAGATTGCAGAATACGAGAAGGAAGTTTCTGCCTGCATTTTTTTCCTCCCTTCCGGACCATGCAGCGGAAACACTATCCTTTTCTGCCTCCATTTCAGACCATGCGGAGGTTTGTCTCTCCTGATTCGTCCCTCCGTCGGGCAGTTCTTCTGCAAAGTACCGCTCATAAACCAGAACCTTATCGTCATCCAGATCAAAAAAGCGGATCCTGCCTTCCGAAATCAGCGGACAAGCCTTACGAAGCAGGATCAGATATCGGTAAAAGCTGAAAATAGAGTCCGGATCCCCGACTTCCGCCCTGGCATTTGCCTCCGGCTTTACGGTCGGGATCCCAATCCATGGCGACCGGCTTATGCCCTCCGGCATAAAGCCGGCATTCGCCCCATCCGTCCATTGCATGGGTGTCCGGCCATTATCCCTGGAGCGCTCCTCTAAGATATGGATGGCCTCTTCTTCTGACTTCCCCTGCTCCAGAAGGATCCGGTAGTAATTGGTCGATTCGACATCCCGATAGTCCGAGATCTGATGAAAATGCGCATTGATCATGCCGAGTTCCTCGCCCTGATAAATGTAAGGCGTTCCCCTCATCAGATGAATCGCCGCAGCAAGCATTTTTGCAGATTCCTTCCAATAGCGACCTTCATCGCCAAATCGTGACACACTTCGGGGTTGGTCGTGATTTTCCCAGAAGACAGCATTCCAGCCATTTCCTTCTTGCATACCTTCCTGCCAGGTCTGAAAGAGTTCCTTCAGATGATGGAGATCCGGCTTCATGAGTTCCCACTTATTGCCGTCCTTATAATCGACCTTCAAATGATGAAAATTGAAGACCATGGACAGTTCCTGACGGTTTGGATTGGAATAACGGATACAGTGATCCAGTGTCGTCGAAGACATCTCTCCAACGGTGATCATATCAGAGATCCCGGTATCTCTGACCAGTTCATGCAGGAATTCATGAACATGACGGCCATCGGTATAGAATCTTCTGCCGTCCCCTGCCTCATCATTCAGATAAATTTCCGGTTTGGAGATCAGATTGACAACGTCAAAGCGAAAGCCCTTGACTCCCTTCTTTTTCCAGAAACGGATGACATTCTTCAATTCCTCACGAACCGCCGGATTCTCCCAGTTCAGATCTGCCTGGCTTTTGTCAAATAAATGCAGATACCATTTTTTCAGATGTGGAACATAGGCCCAGGCATTGCCCCCAAACTTGGATTCCCAGTTGGTCGGCGGTGTTTTGGGATCTCCATCCCGGAAAATGTAATAATCCATATATTTCCTGTCACCGGACAGGGCCTTCTTGAACCATGTATGAGCTGTTGATGTATGATTGAAAACCATATCCAGCATGATACCCATGCCCCGCCGGTCTGCTTCATGGATCAGTTCCTCGACATCTTCCATGCTGCCAAAGGTTGGATCAATGGAGTAATAATCTGCGACATCATAACCATTGTCTCTCTGAGGCGACTTGAAAAAAGGGGTACACCAGATATAATCCACACCCAGTTGTTTTAAATAATCAAGCTTCGATGTAATTCCCTTCAGATCCCCGATTCCGTCTCCGTTACTGTCGCAAAAACTCTTGGGATAGATCTGGTAGACTGTTTTATCATGAAAATTCATCTCATCACCTCCGAGGTCCGTGATCATTTCTTCCTTACCAATCCGTAACCGTTGTCTGGCCGGCCTTGGCAGAAATGCCGCTATGCATCTTGATATTTGTAATTCCATTCGGCTCAGTCACCAGCATAACAAGGGTATCCGGATGGCCTGCCTTTTGAATGGTATCCTTCCGGAATGTCATAAGAGGCGTTCCGGTATCCACGAGATCGCCGTCATGAACCAGGTAGTTGAATCCTTCTCCCTGCATGGCTACGGTATCAATTCCGACGTGGATCAAAATTTCCATGCCATTCGAAAGTGTCAGTCCGACGGCATGTTTGGAATCTTCAATTAATGCGGTAACCTTTGCCGGTGCCGGTGAAACGACCGTTTCACTCTCCGGGATGATCCCAATGCCATCGCCCATTGCGCCACTGGAGAAAACACCGTCATTGATCTCTTTCAGTGAAATGACCTTACCGTCTACCGGAGCCTTTAAATCAACAGCTTCCTTCATGGGTGCCTGAGCCGTACCGTTAGAAGATACCTTCTTCTGGTCTTCTGCATCTGCATAAGAAGCATTCGAAAGGGATGCCTGGGGCTGGTCTACATTTGCCTGCTCCATGGAAAAAGCAAGACCTGCTTTCTCGGCTTCCTTATCGATGCCCTTTTTCTTACCGACAATGTAGGTCAGGAGGATGGGAACGAAGAAGGCGATGGCCATGCAGATGGCAAACTGGCCGATAAATCGCGGGACGATGGACAGAATGCCGGGCAGACCGCCGACTCCGATGGCCGTTGCGGATACCGATGTTGCCGTACAGACGATGGCGGAAAGGGAGGAGCCGATCATACCGCAGATGAAAGGAAAACCGTACTTTAAGTTAACACCGAACATGGCAGGTTCGGTTACACCGAGGTAACAGGAGATCAGAGACGGAATGTTGATCTCTTGCGCCTTGGCGTCCTTCTTCTGAAGAAGTGCCATACCGAGAACCGCGGAGCCCTGGGCAATATTGGAAAGGGCGATCATCGGCCAGAGCATGGTGCCGGGATGTGCGGTTCCCTCATTGGCTGCAATGAGCTGCAGATCAACGGCATTGGACATATGATGGAGACCTGTAATAACGAGCGGTGCATAGATGAAACCGAAAATGGCGCCGAACAGGACTCTGACGGGACCGGAAATACCGGCTTGAACAACAGCTGCGATAACATTTCCGATTTTCCAGCCGATCGGGCCGAGAATAAAGTGGGCTGCCATAACAGATAAAGTCAGGGAACAGAAGGGAACGACGATCATGGAAACGACAGCCGGCGTGATTTTACGGAAAAGCCGCTCCAGATAGGCCAGGCAGAAGGCCGCCATGATTGCCGGGAGAACCTGAGCCTGATAACCGATCATACGGACCTGAGTAAAGCCGAAATCCCAGACATGATCAGGTGCCCAGTCTGCGGCAGCCATTCCGGCAACGCTATAGGCATTGACCAGCTGACCGGAAATCAAAGTAAGGCCGAGAACAATACCGAGCATTGGCGTTCCGCCCATCTTCTTCTGAACGGACCAGCAGATACCAACCGGAATTCCGGTATGGAAGATCGCTTCGCCGATCAGCCATAGAAACTTATCCGCTCCGGCCCAGAAGACACTCTGACTGACAAGTGTTGCTCCATTGAAGATCTGCATAGAATCAATGACATTCCGGAAGCCTAAGATCAAGCCTCCGACAATAATGGCAGGAATCAGCGGTGCGAAGATCTCTGCCAGAGCGGTCATCATTCTCTGCAGGATATTCTGATTCTGCTTGGCCGCGCTCTTGACCTGATCCTTGGAGACTCCCTCGACATGGGCCACAGCAATGAAGTCATTATAGAAATCTGCGACGGTGTTTCCGATGATCACCTGGAACTGACCGGCCTGGGTAAAGGTTCCCTTTACGACCTGCATCTTCTCGATTGCCTTAATGTCAGCCTTCTTTGGATCATTCAGAACAAAACGCATTCTAGTCATGCAGTGTGAAACTGCACCAATGTTCTTTTGCCCGCCGATGAGCTTCAAAAGCTCTTCTGCATCTTTTGTGTACTTCCCCATCATACTCTCCTTTCAAATACTGATTGTTACCTTCCCTTTGACGCTTGGTTAATATGTTCTTTGGTTTCTGGTTTCTGGTTTCTTTGGGACTGCTTCCCTGGGGTTTGTGATTGCTATGGTTTCTGGTTTCGTGGCAATCTGCTTCCCTGGGTTTGTGATTGCTATGGCTTCTGGTTTCGTGGAAACCCGTTTCTTCGAATCATTCTATCTTGGTATAGTTATAGCATTTCCTCGACACCGCTCTTACTTGTTTGAACAAGTTAACTCTATGGTTTCATTTTGCCACGTACAAATAGACAAGTCAAGCAGGGATGACAAAAATAATAACCAAGACTTTCCTATCTTTTTTGTAGAAAACTGACAACCTTTCTTCCTGTCGGATTGCAGGACCTGTCTATACGCATTTCATATTCGATATAGAAATTCTTTTCAAAATGATGCGTATTTTCATGCCGGAAAGTGTACTTCTTCAAGCCAAAAATTCGATATACAAATTCTTTTGAATTTCATGCTATGAAATCACCCTAAAAACACGCATTATTTTAAAAAGTTTTCATATATCGAATATTTGACCCGAAAATATGCCTGGCGACTCCGTAAAACACGCATCATTTTCAAAAGTTTTCATATATCGAATATTTGATCCGAAAACATGTCTGGCGACTCCGTAAAACACGCATCATTTCCAAAAGTTTTCATATATCGAATATTTGACCCGAAAACATGCTTGTTCACAAAATCAGAACAACGATCTCCCGATTGCTTACGAGGAATCGAAACTGTGGTATACTTATGTGCGGTCTTTCAAATCAAACACAAAGATCTTGAACGACTAGCGAAGGATTAAAGCCTTCGACTATATACAAACTACAGGGAGGAATTGTTGCATGCCCGCAGCGAAATTTGAGGGGATTTATAAGGATCTGGTAGAAAAAGTTGTAGATAAAGAGTACGAACACGGTTCCTTTCTCCCATCGGAAAATCAATTAAAGGAAGTCTATGGCTGTTCGCGGAACACGATCCGCCGCGCCCTAAGTTTACTGGCCGGACAGGGATACGTGCAAGCGATTCATGGAAAGGGTGTTCAGGTTATTTACCAGCCTGTCAAGCAAGCGCATTTTATTATCGGCGGAATTGAGAGTTTTACCGAATCCGCCAAGAGAAACCGGCTCCAGGCCCAGACAAAGGTCATTAAATTCACTACTCTGACTGTAGATGAACACTTATCTGACAGGACCTCTTTTCCCATCGGTGAAAAGGTGATCTATATCCAAAGGATCCGGCTGATCGATAAAAAGCCGGTTATTCTCGACAATAATATCTTCTTAAAATCGGAGGTTCCGGGGCTGACAGAAGAGATTGCCGGGCACTCTATCTATGCCTATCTCGAAAATGAACTGCATATGCAGATCACAACAAGTAAACGAAAAATCACGGCAGAACGGGCAAGTGAAATGGATACCAGGCTCTTAGATCTGAAGGATTATGACTTTGTTGCTGCCGTTACAAGCCATACCTATAATTCCCGCGGTGTCATGTTTGAATGGACACAGTCCCGCCACCGGCCGGACTATTTCGAATTCTATGATACGGCCAGCCGGAAAACAGCTGCGGAAATTAATATCTGACGATGACATTGTCATGGGGCGTAGTCAACATCAAAACAGTCAACAAAAAAGACCGGGCAAGAATCTTGCCCGGTCTTTTGGTCAATCTGCAATTTGTTGAAAGGCCCTACATCTGATGTCGAACCACCCTGTACTCATCCCCATTGACATAGTAGGGGCAGCTCTTGTAAGAATGTGTCATGAAGTGATAATAATCATCCTCATCCAGATTCAAGTCACAATAGTATGCCTCTTCTTCATCATCATAGGTGTAATAATTACATGTACTGCAATCCCCCAGTGGGCGTTTCTTCTTTTCCATACAGACCTCTTTCCCTGATCAGAGACCTCTGATCCATCATGATAAGCAGATCCATCCATTCGAATCTCGAAAAATGGGCGATCGACCATCCTAAAATCATGCTGTCCAAACCCCAATTAATGAATGATCAATCCCAGGAGTCCGTAACTTACGATCGACATAATGACTGTGGCAATAGCTACTCCAAGGAGCTCTGCAAGCACTGCCTTTTTCACATCCATCTCCAGAAATGCCGCAACAAGGCTTCCGGTCCAGGCACCGGTTCCCGGAAGAGGAATCCCGACAAAGGTCATAAGTCCCAGAAATTCCGCTCCGGATACCGAACCGCTCTTCTTTTGGGCCCTGGCTTCAATCTTTTCTACCAAGGGACGGAAGACCTTAAAACGACTGAGCCAGTGAAGGATTTTCTTAATAAAAAGAAGAATAAAGGGAATCGGAATGATATTTCCAATCACACAGATGGGGATAGCCCGAAGAAGCGGCAGTTTCAAAAGAGATGCTGCCAGAAGGCCTCCTCTGCACTCCAGAATGGGCAGGAGAGAAATAATGAAAACCACTACTTCTTTCGACACATGCTGTCCCAGTGTATTGGTAAAAAGCGTTACAAGAGAGTCCATAAAAATCCTCTATACTTTCAACTTGTTAACCACGTATCCGGCCTGGTTGGTCCTTACTGAAAACTGTCGTTACAATCTGACTTTTATGCAGTCGGGGCCTGCGCCTCATTGCTCTGTCCCGCCTGCGTTCCCTGTGCTGGGGAATCCTGTCCTGCCGGTGCTGCCGGGGTTGCCGGTGCTGCCGGTGCTGCCGGAGCTGCCGGAACTGCAGCGCCCGACTTTAATGCATCCAACTGTGCTCTCGCATTCTGAAGTGCTGCATAATTATTAACCATGCCCTTGGCCTGAGGTGTCAGCTTCTTATATTGCTTCTCCAGAGCTGCAATCTGGCTTTCGCTATCGGTTGTGATCGGATTGGCCGTCAGAGCTGAGATCGCATTGGTCATGTTCTCTGCATCCTTGACATTCGGTGCATTATTCTCTGTTCCCGGCTTGTTATAAATATAGACCGGAGTGCCAACCGGTACAGCTGCATAGAGCTTTGCTGCAAAGCTGAGCGGCAGATTGACACAGCCATGAGAACCGCGCACCAGATAATAGGTTCCACCGAAAGAGGGCTGCCATGTCGCATCGTGGAAGCCTTCTCCATTATAGAAATGCATCCAGTAAGCAACCGGTGTTGCGTAGTTCTGTCCACGAAGGGTTACATTTTTCCCCTTATTCGTAATATACCAGACGCCCGGATCGGTACCTCTGCCCTTAGGAGTATCTCCTGTGACGACATCCGAAGAAAGGACCTGATTGCCATTCTGGATGAAATAAACATGTTGTGCCGTAAGGTTAACTTCCAAATAAGTAGACGGATTTCTCTCTGCCTTCATAGAATAGTTGAAATCACGGCTTACATTCTTGCCAGCCTCCAGATCCGATTTGATCTGGGCTACTTCTTTTGCCTGATCGATCTTAATTCCATAAGATCCGCCGGGAACTGTGGCAGTTCCGCCCCAGCTGGATTGGATGGTCACCGGCTTGCCGGCCGTATTATATTTATCCGCCATTTCTTTGACAAAAGCACGGATCGCATCATCCCTATATGTAATATTGCCCTTCTCATCGGCAGACATAAAACCAGCCAAAGTTTCCTTTGGGATGGTCTCATTCACACCATCGCCGACAAAGGAATAGGTCATCTGCAATTTCGTATTGAGATTCTTTGCAGACTTCTGTAACGTCTCATCATCCTTCGTCAAGGCAGGGAGATAGTAGCACTGGCTCTTTTCGAGATCTATGGAAGTCTTTAAATTCGTCAGAGCATCCCCCATGAGTTTGGTCAACTTGTCAAGATCTACATGATTACCATAGACCTCAGGCTGAATGGAATAACTGCCATTCTCGTAAACCAGCTTTGCATCTTCAGATTCTTTGATTTCCGGATTCGAAACATCCTTCAATGTCTGTATACGGCTGGCAAGCTTATCCTTATCATAGGAAATGAGGACCTTACTCTCATATGCGCTGGGTTTCCTTAAAGAAGAAATCCAGGCAAAACCATTCTGCTTTTTCAGAAGTTTTTCAAAGCCCGCTACATTATCTTCCATCTTCAGGCCGACTTCTTCCGGTTCAATAACCTCACTGCCGGACTGTTCCTTCACTTCGAGGCGGAATCCATCTGTTTTCTTGGCAGCACTGGCCATTACTTCTTTGGGAGTCGCATTGCCGGAAGGAATTCCATTTACCGTACTCTTATAGAAAAAATGATTCTCATAATACAGGGAAATACCAAGATAAAGAGCCAAAAGAGAAGCAATCACGATCCCGCCGATGATCATCCCTTTCTTACCGATATGAAGTCTGAATCTTTTCTTCCCGGTGTCTTCTGTCATTTCAATGTTTTCCGACATGAAATAATCCTCTCCTAACTGAATGTAATTCAATGTTTTTGGTTTCACGCACAGCTCTTTTTATTATAAACCACTTTCCATGGAAAAATCCAATATCTTGTCAATTTTATCCCACTTGGCTATAATGAACGAAGTACGCGCGAAATGCGAAATGATAAAATTGTCAGCATGGATATTGGAAAGCCCGGGTTATGAGTTTAAGAAAAAGGATTTTTCATTTTATGCATATCAATGGCAGAAGGTTTCTTTTGATCTTCTCCTATTTAGCCTTTTATATGATCTGTTTCTGCTTATTGGAGAAGAGAAAAGTCGATTATCATATCGTAACTCTGCCAATTGATTACAAGATCCCTTTCTGTGAATATTTTATTATTCCATATTATTTTTGGTTTGTCTATTCCTTCGTTGGTATTGTCTTCACCCT
The DNA here is from genome assembly GCF_046263795.1 of Porcibacter vitabionis. Taxonomy (NCBI): domain Bacteria; kingdom Bacillati; phylum Bacillota; class Clostridia; order Lachnospirales; family Lachnospiraceae; genus Porcibacter; species Porcibacter vitabionis. The sequence continues at coordinate 32,732 of NZ_JBJYZD010000009.1, forward strand.
TTTTCAAAAGAGGGGGCAGGATTTCTATCTCCTTGCTTTTGATATGGCCTTCGGTATGACCTTTTTTCTGATTTTTTCCTGGGTCTGGCCAAATGGTCTGGATTTGAGACCTGCTGTCATGCCCAGAGATAATATCTTCTGTAAACTCGTCGCCGGCCTCTATCGAACAGACACACCGACCAATGTGCTTCCCAGCATCCATGTCTTTAATTCCATCGGCGTTACGGTGGCCTTAAATAAGCTGCATGCCATCCAAAAACATCCAAAGATTCGGATCAGCTGCTGGATCATCATGGTCTTCATTATCCTGTCCACCGTTTTCTTAAAGCAGCACTCCATCATTGATGTCTTCTTTGGAATCGGTCTTCAGCTGGCCCTCTATCCTTTCGTATATGGGCCCCTTTCCAAGCCGCTTCATAGCTTCTTCCGGAAATTTGTCGACAGGAAACATTTCACTGCCGACTATGATCTGGAATGGTTTGGACAATGAGATCAAATTAAGATTAAATTTCACTTTTCCTTAACGGATGAATGAAAAATTTTACTGAAATAGCCCGACCGAATTGATATGTACCCTCTGTACTGGACAAACCAGTAAGGATGGTACATATCAATTCGGTCGGGCTTTTCTCTACACAAGGCTCTACTCCTGCAAAGCCTTCACCTCTTCCATCCAGATCCGGCTGACGGCATCGCTCGGCATCCGCCAGTCACCACGAGGGGAAAGTGCCACACTTCCGACCTTGGGGCCGTCTGGCAGGCAGGATCTCTTGAACTGCTGGGCAAAAAATCTCCAATAGAAATTCCGCATCCATTTTAAAATGGTCTCCCGATCATATCTTCCCGCAAAGGCATTTTCCGCCAGTCGGAGGATCTTCCGCGGTGAGAAACCGAAACGCATCACATAATAAAGGAAGAAATCATGGAGCTCATACGGACCTACGATATCCTCGGTCTTCTGGGCGATCTCTCCATCTTTGGGCGGCAGAAGTTCCGGACTGACCGGTGTATCAAGGACATCAAGAAGCACTTTTTTCAGATCCTCCGAAGACTCTTCTGCCACATGGCGAACCAGAAAACGTACCAAGGTCTTTGGTACCGAAGCATTCACGCCATACATAGACATGTGGTCTCCGTTATAAGTCGCCCAGCCAAGGGCCAGTTCCGACAGATCCCCTGTTCCGATGACCAGGCCGTTCTCCTTATTGGCAATGTCCATAAGGATCTGGGTCCGCTCCCTGGCCTGACCGTTTTCATAGGTCACATCATGATTCTTCGGATCCTGTCCGATATCCTTGAAATGCTGCAAAACGCTGGGACCGATTGGAACTTCCAAAAGATCTGCTCCCAGGATCCGAACCAGTGCCAAAGCATTGGAATAGGTCCGGTCGGTCGTTCCAAAGCCCGGCATGGTAACCGCCTTGATTCCTTTTCTTGACAAGCCTAATAAATCAAAAGCCTTTACTGTCACAAGGAGTGCCAAAGTCGAATCCAGGCCGCCGGAAATACCGATCACTGCAGTCTTGGCATGGGTATGATCCAGCCGCTTTCTTAAGCCCATCGCCTGGATCGAAAGGATCTCCTGACAACGATGTGCAAGCATTCCGGCATCCGAAGGCACAAAAGGGGCAGGGTCTACATTTCCAGACAGGGCTGTCTCCTCAAGGGGCAGATGGAAAGGAACCGTGACATAACCGTCGTCATCCGGATCCACAAGGAATGTGCTCATCTCCTCGCGGTAGGCTAAGAGGGCGTAGAGATCGATCTCCGAGGAAATATAGCCCTCCCGATACAAGGTATTCTCCGCCTTCAGGCGTCCCCCATCGGCGATGATGCTGTCGCCGGAAAAGACCAGGTCCCCCGTCGACTCGCCGGGGCCGGCTGCCGCATAGACATAGCCGCAATAGAGACGGGCGGACTGGTTCTGAATCAGGCTCCGCCGATAGTCGCTCTTGCCGGTCAGCTCGTTGGATGCGGACAGGTTCACGATCATGGTGGCTCCGTGCATACAATGGCTGTTGCTTGGCGGATTCGGGACCCAGAGATCTTCGCAGATCTCTGCGGCGATAACCAGAGTCGGCATCTCTTCGCATTGGAAAAGAAGCTGGCTTCCGAAGGGAACGGTCTGCCCCAGGAGGCGAACATTTGTGACTTCTCGGGGACCGGGGGTAAACTGGCGACGTTCATAAAATTCATGATAATTCGGAATGTGCCGCTTAGGAACCAGGCCTAAGAGCCTGCCGCCCGCGATGGCAGCCGCCGTATTATACAGTTTTCCCTTCCATGAGAAAGGAAAACCGACAAAGAAAATGCCCGGCAGATCTTCTGACTCTTTTACGATCAAGGAAAGCTCTTCCTCAGCGCTTCGAAGCAGAGGCTCCTGGAAAAACAAATCCTGGCAGGTATATGCCGTAATGGCAAGTTCCGGGAAAACTACGATCCGGCAGCCATTTGTCGATGCTTGCCGCATCATCTCCCGGATCGCCTCTCCATTTGCAATCGTATCCGCGACCCTTACCTTACAGGTACATGCTGCGGCTCGTATCCAACCGTCTCTCATAAAAAACTCCATTCCGCCGCCCCTTGCGGCAAAAAATGTAAAAAGTGATGAATATCATGCTATTGTCTTCACAAAAAAGCAGCTGAAAATGCTTGCTTTTTCAATAGACATTAAAACTATAGCACAGTTTGGGGGCGTGTGGGAAGAATGTGCTGGTGAGAAGGGGGGAGGGGGCGAGGGATCGAGGGTTGATGGGGGATGGGGCGAGCGGTCGAGGGGGAAAATATCGTAATACGAGGTATTTGCTTGAATTACGATAGTGGGAGGTCTTGGACGAGAACCTGTTATCGTAATACGGGTAACTTTCTTGAATTAGGATAGTGAGAGGGCTTGGGCGAGAACCATTTATCGTAATATGGGGAACTTTCTTGAATGATGATAGTGAGAGGGCTCGAGCGAGAACCAGTTATCGTAATACGGGTAACTTTTCTGAAATCCGATAGTCAACTGCCAGATTGACTATCGGATTTTTGATATTCTCCTGTATTACGATAAATGGGTCCAAAATCGGGTGATTTTGTGGCTCTTACTATCGTAATATTAAAATTTGTACTTTCCTACGATATTTGTAAGAGAGGCGGCTCCATGTGCTAGCCTGAATCATGTTTTTCCTGTAAAAACGCCAAAGAAATAACAAATCTTATGACTCGTCATCTGGATGAAGTCCTTCATTGATAATCATATTATAGGCTGCATTGGCTTCTTCGCTGGCTTTCTTTTCGCGCCAGGCATCTATTTCTGAACAAATAGCAAGCATCTCATCCACCACAAGCTCCGGACGATCCGGTTCGACTCGGTAAAGATAGGAGACCAGGCGATGCATTGCCTTGGGACTTTTCAATTGTCTGGCGCATGCTTCTCCCAGTTCTGCCGGAAAGCCCAATTCGACAACTGCAGCTACCAGTTCATCTCTGGCAAGGGCCCATTCCCTTCTTATCTCTTTATTCATTATTATCACTCGCTTTCTATCTAGCTTTTGAGTGAACCCTCACCCGATTAATGTCGGGTGCTACCAACGACACGATTAAGTTCGTGTCATGCTGTCTTTAGGACAGCGGACTGCCTTTCTACGATAAAGCATGAAAGAAATTCGCATTTTGCAGGGTTTCTTTCCTTGCCTAAGTCCATTGTAAAACTTATACTGGGAATGGTGAATACTGATAAATTCGAAATGAATGGAAATTATGACTACAAGCCTTGAAAATCATATAACAAAAAGCATTAGAGCTTATTATACAAAGAAACTCACGGCGGCTGGCGTATTTCTGCTTGGTGTCCTGATTCTATCCGTGTTTTTCTCACTTTTTTCCCTTTTAAGCCCTAAAAAAATCACATCGGATTTCAGCCCGGCAAGCTTCTATAAGAAGAACCAACGCTATATCAATGGCACCTTTCGGGACCTCTATTTCACCGGATACACCAGGTCTACCTTCGGCCGGACCACGGGGTATTATTATTACACCATGATGAACGATAGCTGTGTTATCGTTCTTCTGAAGCCGGCAACCTCGGAGATGGGCCTGTCACATATCAAGAAGGTCTACATTTCTGCAGAAATTTGTAAGAACTCTGTGGACGAAAGTACGCTTTTACGTCATCTGGCACGAGATCTGTCCTGGAACCAGGCAGGAATGGAAGAGGCATTTTCGGATTATATGATCAGTGAACCGGCGGGCAGTGGAAACTTGACTGTTTTTCTTCGCTTTCTTCTGATCGTAGGTTGGATCTATGGTATCTTCACCGTCGTTTATTGTCTGCTCTGCATCGCTTTCCCGGTTCTTTCACACCCCATCCGGCGGCTTTCGGTCTATGGCAATCCTTCCAAAATGCTGGAGGAAGCCGAGGAAGAGCTCCAAACCTTGCCCCAGCTTGCAACGGATGATATGTTCATCACGGAGCATTACTTCATTGAGACATCGAATTACGGCGTCGCAATCATGCCAATTGACAAGATCATCTGGCTCTATAAGTATTCTACCCTTCATAAATTCCTCTGGCATCATTTTGCCATTTCTTACACCATGTACATCACCGGTGAGAAAAGGCGTTATATCCGCTGCCCGAAGAACACTAAGACCGACATCGACGGTATCATGGACTATCTGGCTGAGGCAAATCACAAGATCTTGGTGGGATTCAACGAGAAGAACCGGCGCAAGGTCGAGGAAATACAGGGCGACCTGGAAGTTTTCCGGAAGATCTGGGGATTTCTGAGCCGGAAAGTTTGAGGATAGTGAGAGCCACAAAATCACCCGATTTTGGACTCATTTATCGTAATACATGGGAATATCAAAAATCCGATAGTCAATCTGGCATTTGACTATCGGATTCCAGGGAAATACCCCATAGGATGATAATTACGAACTGATTCTCACCCTCACATATGCTCTTCCATCCATCCAAGCAGATCTTTTTGCACTTGCTCGCGGTCTGTCTCATTCAGGATCTCATGGCGGTCATTCTCATAAAGTTTCATATTCACATCATAGATCCCGGCCTCCCGGAAACGTCGGGCGGCTTCTTTTACGCCCTCTCCAAGATTTCCTACCGGATCCTTTTCGCCGGACATAAAGAAAATTGGCAGATCCTTCCGGATCTTTCGGATATGGTTCATATCATTGTCATATGCTGTCGCTGTCAGAAGGAGACGGTATCCATTAACAGAAAAGGCAAAGTTATCAAATGGATTCTGATAATAGGCTTTGACATTTTCTACGTTCTTCGACAGCCAGCTCTTCTCCGGCTCGCTTCCATCTAGGTTATATCCCTTATAGGGCTTTCCGAACATCAGTCCGGCGACAAATTTACTCTTATAATTCCAACCATGCAAACCGCCAACCAGATTTACGATGAAACGCCCTGCCTTAATGGCACTGTCCTTTTCTGTGCCGGTGCCCATGATGATGGCCCCGGTCAGATCCTTTAATTCCTCACTTTTCACGGATAACATCATGCGAAGGATGTAAGAGCCCATGGAATGACCAAGGATAAAATAGGGAATCCCCTTGAACTGGTCACGATTGATCTCATAATTTCGGAAAGCATCTTCTACCATGGTCTCTGCAGGCTGATTGGTATGCATGATGCCAAGTTCACTAGAATCCTTTGCCGTTTTGCCGTGACCGATGTGATCATGACCTACCACTGCAAATCCACGCGCTGTCAGGAATTCTGCCAGTTCCTGGTAGCGTTCTATATATTCCTGCATACCATGACAAATCTGCAGGACAGCCCGGACCTTTCCGTCCGTAGGAGTCCACTTGACACCATGGATCTCGGTTTTTGCATCATCACTTGATTCAAATCGATATTCTTCTTTCACGCACATAATTTTACCCCCCTTACATGGAACATGAGTCCGAAATCAATCGAAAGTATTTCGAAAAATCTTTTCGAAAGAAAACATAATTTTAATTTCGGTTTCTTATTATTGTATTGTAATGATTTTCAGCATCTTTGCAAGTAAATCCTCATTCCCCTTCCCGGGAACCAGATAATGATCTCCGTCGACTCCGTTTTGCAAGTAAATCCTCATTTCCCCTTCCCGGGAACCAGATAATCGGAAATAACGATCTCCGTCGACTCCGTTTTGCAAGTAGATCCTCACTCCCCCCTCCCGGGAACCAGATAATCGGAGATAATGATCTCCGTCGACTCCATTCCCCGGAAACTGTTGATGGTCGGATAATAGGCAACCGTCAGCCGCAGGTCATTTTTCCGCCCCCACATAGCCGCCTCGACCTGATCTTCTCCATAGCTTCGAATCAGATCCGCCTTCAACTCCTCACAATCCCCGAAATATAGACCATCGATTTTGGCATCCATTTTCCCTTGAAGAGTAAATTTCAGATATTGGCCTTCCTTTCCGATCGTCTTCATCTTCAAGACTTTGACATGGGATTCGGCAAAAACCGGCTTGTCATTACAATTCCCAAAAGGTTCCAGAAGATCCAGCTCCCGGATCAGATTCTGATGCTGCAAGAGATAATAAAAAGGCATATCTGCATCAATTTTCAATTTCTGAGTCAGATCCTCTTCGGTCAGCCGACAATGGGCATTCAAGGCTTCCCGAAAGCGGCCTACATTTTCCCGGGCCAGAGACATGCCTGCCGCCATGGGATGACCGCCGAATTTATCCAGGAGATCGGAGACCTCCTGAAGAGACTGATACATGTGGTAGCTCTCGATGGAACGGGCGCTTCCCTTGACCTCGTCCTGGCCGTCCGTCAGGACAATGGTCGGTTTGTTGGTCCGCTCGCGGATACGGCCTGCCACAATGCCGACCACTGCTTCCGGAACATCCGGCTCGTAGATGACAAGGACCCGGTCCTTCTCCCAGCCTTTTTCCTTCAGAAGGAATTCCGCCTCGTCAACGCCATGTTCGGTTTCCTGCTTTCGCTTTTCATTTAATTCCGAAAGATGCGAGGCGATCTCTGCTGCCTTACGCTGGTCCTTGCATTCCAATAGTTCAACGCCCTGACTTGCCGTTTCCAGACGACCGGCCGCATTGAGACAGGGGCCAAGCACAAAGCCAATCTGGAAGGCCGTAAGATGCCTCTTGTCCAGTTTCTTTTCTTGAATCAGGGCCAGAAGGCCGATATGATCGATATCCTTCATGGCATCCAGTCCCAGCTTTACAATGGCCCGGTTCTCTGCCTGCAAAGGCATGACATCCCCAACCGTTGCAATGGCCGCAAAGGGGAGAAAGCTCCAGATCTCTTGGCCATCCCACTGTTTCCCTGCTTTTTCATAGACCAGGGCCAGGAATTTCCATGCCACAACAGCCCCGCAGATCTCCTTATAGGGAGTCGGATCATCCTTTCTGTGAGGATTGATCAGGGCATTGGCCATAGGGAGAAGATCTTTCCCTTCTTCGTCCGAGGCGATCGCATGGTGATCCGTCACGATCACATCCATTCCGCATTCCCTGGCAGCTCGAATGGCCTCAAAAGCCGAGATCCCATTGTCACAGGTGACCAAAAGATCCTTGCCATCCAGTCTTGCTTCTTCTACTAATTTCGGATTCAATCCATAGCCATCCTTGACCCGATGGGGAATCCGATAGTCACAGTCGGCCCCCAGAGCCAGGAGTCCGCTGTGGAGAATATAGGTCGACATGATACCATCGATATCATAATCGCCCATGATCCGGATCTTCTTTTGATCCCGGATCGCCCCTAAGAGGAGATCCGCTGCCTTCCCGCCATCTTTTAAGCTATGAGGATCTAGGATATCGCTTTTCTTCGGATGGAGATAGGATTCCATCTCCTCCTTCGAGATTCCCCGGTTCCTCATCATCCAGACCAGGATGGGGTCGACGCCCAGAGTCTGTCCTATCGCCTTATAATCTTCCTTATGTCGACGGATGGTCCATTGTTTCTTTACTCTAGCCAAGTCTTCCTCTCCTTCTTATTTTCTTTCCAGTTTCCTGCACCTTGCCGGGTCTTCCTCCCCTTCTTACTTTGATCCGGGTTTTGATTTCTGATCAATAGCCGGGTCTTCCTCCCCTTCTTACTTTGATCCAAGTTCTGATTCCTTAGTAACAGCCTCTTTCTTTTCACAGTCTTCCAAAAAAGCATAGAGTTTCTGATAGAGTTCTTCATTCGGCACATTGGTCTTATTCTTATCTATTTTCTCATAATAAGACTTCCTAAGATCTGCCAATTCCTTCTCTTTTTCCTTCTTCGTGCCAGTTCTATGCTCCTTCTTCCACTTCTTCTCCTCTTCCGAAAATTTCTGATTGATCTCTTCTGAATAAGTTTCTGACTCTTTGGACAGGAAATAGCTGTTATGGCCGCAATAGTCCGGCCGATCCAGGACGATCGTAGACAAAGCCGGATTTGTGATCCGATCCTTCTGGGAGATGATCGACGTCGTATCAAATCCAATGAAATCATCGCCCTTTCCATGAACCAAGAGGACCGGTGCCTGGGTCTGATTGATCCCATTTACTGCGGTAAGCTCTACATTTCTCCCGAAGAGACAGCGGTTGATGAAAAGAAGGGGCAGGTAGAAGGTCCATGCCAGTTTTCCGAACATCTGATGGGCGACAGCCATGGTCATTTTGATGGGCTGATCGAAGCCGGACAGGGAGATGACCCCATCGACTTTATGGTTGAAATGCAGACCGGCCGTCACAGCGAATCCTCCCCAGGAATGGCCCATAAGATAGCGGGGAAGACCGGATAATGTCGGATCCTTTTCGACATAGGTCAGTGCCGCATCCAGGTCCAGGGGCGACTGATAGAGGCCACGGGCCCAGCTGTCCTCGGAACCATTGTAGGACGTCGCATTATAGGTAAAAACCGCATAACCCCTGTCCACAAGCCAAAGCAGAAGCATGAGATACTCTTCGGGGCCGGACCAGATGCCATGAGCGAAGACAATCAGACCACGGGCCTGATCCAGACCGGCCTTCGGCGGATAGATCGCACCGAACAGCTGATTCTTCCCGGATGGGAAATGGATCTCTTGTCTCTCATATTGGTCCTGATAATCACTGTAATGCTTGAGCGAAGAATACTTATGGATCTGAATCGGCCGGAAGGTCTGCCTCTGCACAAGCCATGCGACAAGAAATGGCAGAAGGCAAAGCAGCAATAGGATGACAAGAATAATCACAATAAGAAACGCTGTCATTCGAAAATTCTCCTCTCTGATTGATAGAAACAAATGATGTCATGATCTAAGAAGGGATCACATCAAAAAGAAAAGGGACCTCTGCTTTGTCCTTTGCAAGAACCTGCAGAAGTCCCATTTTTATTGATCAGAATTTCTGATGGAAATTCTGAATGTCTGAATGAAAAAGCTTAAGCCAGAGCTGCTGTGATGATTGCCATGGAGTAAACTTCCAAAGCATTGCAGCCGCGAGACAGATCATTGATCGGCGCATTCAGGCCAAGAAGAACCGGGCCGTATGCATCGAAATTGCCGAGACGCTGTGCAATCTTATAACCGATATTTCCGGCATTGATGTCAGGGAATACGAAGGTATTTGCATGACCTGCAACATTAGATCCCGGGCACTTGGTCTGTGCAACTCTCGGAGAAACGGCTGCATCAAACTGCAGCTCTCCATCGATTGGAAGATCCGGGAACTTTGCCTTAGCCTTTGCGCAGGCATTCCGAACCTTATCAACATCTTCGCCCTTGCCGGAGCCTAAAGTGGAATAGCTTAAGAAAGCAACCTTCGGATCGATACCGAAGATCTTGGCACACTGAGCCATCTCGCCGCAGATCTCAACCAGATCATCCTCGGAAGGATTGATATTGATGGCACAGTCACCCATGGCAAGGACTTCATTGTCACCGGTTGCAGAAGGACGAACCATGATGAAGCAGGAGGATACGATATTATGGCCGGGCTTGGTCTTAATGAGCTGCAAAGCCGGACGAACGGTATCTGCAGTGGAATAAGTAGCTCCGCCAAGCAGGGCATCCGCAACACCCATCTTGACCAGCATAGTGCCGAAATAATTGGCTGCCTTCAGTGTCTCTCTGGCCTGATCGGGCGTAACTCCCTTCTTCTTACGGAGCTCGCAGAAAATGTCGACCATTTCGTCCATACGGTCATAATGTAAAGGATCGATGATCTCTGCGCCGCGGATATTATAACCGCTCTTCTCTGCAGCAGCATGAACCTCATCGGGATTGCCGATCAAAATCGGTCTTAAGAAGTTGGCAGCAAGGAGCCGGGATGCGGCCTCCAGGATACGATCATCGGTACCCTCTGTGAAGACGATGGTCTTCGGGTTCTTCTTCAATTTCTCGATCATTGCGCCAAATCCAAATTCTGACATAATTATTCCTCTTTCTATATTTTTTAACCTGGAATCCTCGGAAAATACACTCAGCATTTTCTCTTTGATCCAATTTATTATTTTAACATCCGCTTATCAGAAAACAAGGGGAGGCATCTCGTGTACCGCGGAAAAGACATATCCCTTTCATATCTGTTATAATAATAAAAACACCAACAAAAAAAGATGCGGGTATGACCCCTCTAGCCTCGGCCATACCTCGTGCATCTTTCCGATGAGAAACCCCCAATTATTTTTTGGTTCCCATGTTTCGTATTATAAAATTTTCATAAATTAACGCAAGTAGAAAATCATGTGTCTGATTTTGTCGAAATTGTACAGTTAAATTTTTCATTTTGCCACAGGTGCGGGGAATTTTCCATTTACAAAGAAAGTGCCGGGGAAGGAAAAAGAGAAAGGAGATTTCCATGACAAAAAATGATAAGGATGCCCTTTTGATCCGCCCCATTGCTTATATTCATTCTCCCTTCCCGGAGAAATTCGGCATTCCGAGACAAAGCGGACTGGCCAATAACCTTTCCGAAATCCATTTCTGTCCGAAATATCGATCCATTGACAGTCTGCGGGGGATGGATGGTTTCGATTATCTCTGGTTGATCTGGGGCTTTTCAGAAAACCGGAAAGAAGACGGCTTCCAGCCGACTGTTCGGCCGCCCCGTCTCGGCGGCAATACCCGGATGGGCGTCTTCGCAACCAGGTCTCCCTTCCGCCCCAACGGGCTGGGTCTGTCCTCGGTCCGCATTTTATCCATTGACACAAAAGGAGCCGATGCCCCTGTCATCACAGTCAAGGGAGCCGATCTCATGGACGGTACGCCGATCTACGATATCAAGCCCTATATTCCCTATGCAGACTCTCACGCAGATGCCAGAGGCGGTTTCACAGAGTCTTATTCCGGCGGAAGTTACCGTCTGGATGTCGTTATCGATGACAGCCTCTGGGAGAGCCTGGGAGGGCAGAAGGATTCGACCGGTCCTTCTCTTTCAAGCCTTCCGGCTGATTCTACGGTATCGGAAAAAGAAGCCGTCGAGAGAAAGTGTCAACTCTTCCATGCTCTCCTGCCGGAACTGGTAAGTGTCCTGTCGGAAGACCCGAGGCCCTCCTACCAGCATGATGAGAACAGGATCTACGGCATGAAATACAGGGGCTTCAACGTCCATTTTCGGGTCATCGGCCGTAAATTACATGTTCTAAGTGCAGAAGAATGCCCATAAAAGGCGCCTGTCACAGCTCTTACTCCAGGCACTCGTCCACTTACTCCAGGCACTCGTCCGCTTACTCCAGGCACTCATCCAGATCCCTATCCATGGCCGCCTGAATGGAGTAATCCGGATACATGGCCTGAATCTTTTGGATGCAGTTATTGAAAGCCTCCTTACGGTCATCCACCGAGAAGGAGATCACAAGATCGAAACGGATGGTCTTTTTTTCTTCATTTAAGTAAAATCCATGCATTTGCTTTACGCCCGGCATATCCTTCAGGGCGGTCCGCACCGACCGTTCTACCTCGGCGGCCCGGTTCTCATGAGTATTCATGGCATAAACGCTGACAGCCGTCAGGATCACATGATCCTCTGCCAAAACCTTGTACTGGATCTGACGAATGAGTTCATCCAGCTCGTTCGCATCCATCGTGTCTGCCACTTCAATATGGAGGGATCCGTTGAAGGTATCCGGCCCATAGTTATTCAAAACCAGGTCATAGACTCCCTGCACCTCAGGAAAGCTTTTGACATCGTTCTTGATCTTATGAATCAAAGTAAGGTCTGCATTCTCGCCCAGGATCTTGGACAAGGTCTCCCGCAGCATGTCGATGCCGGACTTAATGATCACAAGGGAGATCAGGGCACCGAGCCAGGCCTCCAGGGAGACTTTCGTCAAAATGTAGACCAGAGCGGCAATGAGGGTGGATGCGGAGATCACGGAGTCCAGAAGTGCATCCTTACCCGAATTCACGAGAGATTCCGAATGGGCCTTCTCACCGGTCTTCTTCACAAAGCTTCCCAGAATGATCTTCACAAAGACTGCAGCTGCCACAATGACAAGAGAAATGGCCGTATAAGAAGGAGTTTTGGGATGAAGAATACTCTTTACCGACTCCTCCAGCGAGGTGAGTCCGGCATAGAGGACGATCAGAGAGATCACCATAGCCGACAGATATTCGATTCGGCCGTAACCGAAGGGATGCTTCCGATCCGCTTCCTTCGCTGCCAATTTGGTTCCGACGATCGTGATCAGGGAAGAACCGGCATCCGAGAGGTTATTGACAGCATCCATGGTAATGGCAATGGAATGGGTGATCAGGCCGATCAAGGCCTTAAAAGCGGCAAGGCCTGCATTTGTCAGGATCCCGATGACAGAAGTCTTCACAATGACCTTGTCACGACTCTGTTCTGATTCATTATGAGTCATCTCTATTCTCCTATCTGCTTTCTTTCGATGTCATACCGCCCTCGTTATTGTATTCCGAGAGGACGATCTGTCCGGATGCCAGGCTTTCCGGCACCCTTATGATCCTCTGGTTTTTTGAGCCCCGGAAATTCAAGCTGATATCCTTCTCTTCTTCATGGAATTCACCATCCACAAGGACATCGATATTAGAAAGAATCGCATCCGTGTCCCCTGTCCGACAGACCTTGTTTGGATCATGGAGTTCCTCCCAGGTATAGCCGGAATAGATCCAGGTCTTGGAATGCGGCACTTCCCTGCGGATCCTTTCTACAAGTTTCCGGATCTCGGGCTGATTCTCCGGTTCCATCGGTTCGCCGCCCAGAATGGTAAGGCCGTCGATGTATTCGGGCTTTACAGAATCCACAAGCTCATCCTCAATGGCTTTTGTATAAGGATGTCCATAGGAAAAATTCCAGGTCTCTGCATTAAAGCAGCCCTTACAATGATGGCGGCAGCCGGAAACAAAAAAGGATGTTCTTGCCCCCGGTCCGTTGGCAATATCTGCATAATAGATTTGACCAAAATTCATGGTGTCATTTCTTCTTTCATTTTTCATTCAATAAGCAGCTGAAAGCTACTCGTAAAACCAGGTCTGTATTTCATGATCTCTCTTATCATAGCACAATTTTTTTGACAGAAAAACCCGGCCTTCCGCTTGGGAAGACCGGGACTTTTCACAAAATTCTTGTATGAACTCTCAATGCCAGATCCTTCAGAATGGCATCCTCCGGGATCCAAGAGGAGGCAGTCTTATTTCACAGACGCATTGACATTCATATCCACATCCGAGAATTCCGGATTGGCTACATGCAGAACACGATCCTTGATCTCCTGGGTACGACCCTGGTTCCAGAACTGGGTTCCGATATAACCGCAGGTCCTTCTGGCAACCGACATCTTGCTCTGATCACGGTTTCCGCAGTTGGGGCATTCCCAGACAAGCTTTCCGGAATCATCCTTTACGATTTTGATCTCTCCGTCATATCCGCAGACTTCACAATAGTCCGACTTGGTATTCAGCTCTGCATACATGATATTGTTATAGATATACTTCATGATGGACAGAACCGCAGGGATGTTGCTCTGCATATTGGGAACCTCGACATAGCTGATTGCTCCTCCCGGAGACAGCTTCTGGAACTCGGACTCAAACTTCAGCTTGTGGAAAGCATCAATATTCTCTGTGACATGGACATGATAAGAATTCGTGATGTAATTCTTGTCCGTCACATGAGGAATGATTCCAAAACGCTTCTGCAGACACTTGGCAAACTTATAAGTCGTAGACTCCATCGGTGTGCCATAGAGAGAATAACTGATATTCTCGGCCTTTCTCCACTCGCTGCACTTATCATTCAAGTGCTGCATAACAGAAAGGGCAAAAGGCTTCGCCTCTTCGTCGGTATGGCTCTTTCCGGTCATCTCCATCGTCATCTCATAAAGACCTGCATAACCGAGGCTGATGGTTGAATAGTTTCCGAAGAGAAGGCTGTCGATCTTCTCTCCCTTTCCCAGACGGGCCAGGGCGCCATGCTGCCAGAGGATCGGAGCGACATCCGAAACGGTACCCAAGAGACGCTCATGACGGCAGCGGAGAGCCTTGTGGCAAAGCTCCAGACGCTCATCAAAGATCCGCCAGAACTCATCAAAGCGGTCGGTTCCCTTCTCCTTGGCTTCCTTCACGGCAGAGCAGGCAACGTCCACCAGATTGATGGTGACAACACCCTGATTGAAACGGCCGTAATACTTATGGGCCCCTTCCTTATAATCCTTGGCATGGGACTTATTTCCGGCATTGCAAAGGCCTTCCGGCTGGTCTTCATTGTCCGGTGTCAAGAAGGACCGGCAGCCCATACAGGTATAGACATCACCCTTCAATTGCTTCATGATCTTTGCGGAAATATAGTCCGGGACCATACGCTTTGCAGTACATTTTGCAGCAAGTTTTGTCAGTTCGTAGTACTTGCTGCCCTCTTCGATATTGTCCTCATCCAAAGTATAGATGATCTTGGGGAAAGCCGGTGTAATCCAGACACCCTTCTCATTCTTGATGCCCTGAATTCTCTGACGGAAGACTTCCTTGGCCAGACGTGCCAGATCATCCCTTGTCTGTCCTTCCGGTACTTCATCCAGATAGATAAACATGGTAACGAAAGGTGTCTGTCCATTGGTGGTCATCAGAGTGACCAGTTGATACTGGATGGTCTGAATACCGGATTCGATCTCAGACTGAAGTCTGTGATCCACGATCTTCATGATCTTGTCTTCATCCAGATCATCGCCGATCTCCTTCCGCTCCTCAATGACCTGCTTCTTCAATTTCTGCCGGCTGACATCAACGAAAGGTGCCAGATGTGCCAGAGAGAAAGACTGTCCGCCGTACTGGTTGCTGGCAACCTGAGCGACGATCTGTGTGGTGATATTGCAGGCCGTATAGAAACTCTTCGGCTTCTCGATCATGGTCTCCGAGATCACGGTTCCGTTCTGCAGCATATCCGAAAGATTGATCAGATCACAGTTATGCTCTCTCTGAGCGAAATAGTCTGCATCGTGGAAATGGATGATTCCTTCCTTATGAGCCTTTACAATATCCTCCGGGAGAAGCACACGATTGGTCAGATCCTTACTGACTTCACCGGCCATATAATCACGCTGGGTGGAATTGATGACAGGGTTCTTATTGGAATTCTCCTGTTTTACCTCTTCGTTGGCCTGATCGATCAGAGAAAGGATGCCGTCATCGGTCGTATTGGACTTTCTGGAGAGCTCTCTCTTATAACGATAGCGGACATACTTCTGTGCAACTTCATAACAGCGCATTTCCATGATGCCGGTCTCTACCATGTCCTGGATATCCTCGACATTGACCGCATGAGGAGAGGCAGCAACTCGTTTTGCAATATTCTCGGCAACTGCCATGATCTGATAGTCATTCATCTGATGGATGCCATCAATCTCATGATTGGCCTTACTGATTGCATTGATGATCTTATTGATATCGAAATCGACTTCATTACCGTTTCTCTTGATCACCCGGGTCTTTACATCATCATTTTTCATTGCTTCTGCCATGTTTCTCTTCTCTCCTCCTGCTATTATTGGCCATCTTTATCCGGCACTTTGAATTTTTCTTCCTCTTCCTGGATCCTGTCAGGAATTATCAGAAAACATCTTCAAAAAACAACTAAATATAGTTTGTTTGATTTCTTTTCGACACTATATCTTGTGACAAGCCTTAATATAGTGCAAAACCGGGAGGATTACAAGGACACAAATTGCCGAATTTTTAAAATTGGGTTTTCCCTTATCATAAGACCGCAGGATATGGGGCTTTGTGGAATTGTCGAACTTTTATTCAAAGCTCTGATACCGCCAAAGATCCCCTCATATTTTCCATATCTTGGGCTTTTTTTGTATAATATTACTATATTTTGATTGCAGCGGTGGGAGTTTCATAGCAGTGAAAAGACACGTAGTCACAAATGGGTGGCAGATGCTTCTGCCACCCATTCTTACATATGAGAAACAAGATCCATGACCAGGCGCTCGAACTCATCTTTTGTCCGATCCGCTGTTTCCTGAACCTCTTTATGATTCAGAGGCTGATCCAGGATTCCTGCAGCCATATTGGTTATGCAGGAAATTCCTGCAACCTTAAGGCCCATATGATGGGCAGCTATGGCTTCCACAACGGTACTCATCCCTACTGCATCTCCGCCAAGCATTCTTAACATCCTGATCTCTGCAGGGGTTTCATAATTGGGGCCGGTCAGCTGGACATAGACTCCTTCCCGGATAGCGACCCCCGTCCGCTTTGCCGACTCTCTTATTTTCTCCTGAAGTTCTTCATTGTATACATGACTCATGTCAGGAAATCTGCTTCCAAGTTCGTCAATGTTCCTTCCGATCAGAGGGCTCCTCACAAATGTGGAGATATGATCCTTGATCATCATAAGATCACCCGGCTTGAAATCCGGGTTGATTCCTCCTGCCGCATTGGTCAGAAGAACTTTTTTTGCACCAAGCAATCCCATGAGCCGGACGGGCAGAACAACATCAGTCATATCATACCCCTCATAGTAATGAACTCTCCCGCTCATCACAACGACTTTTCTTCCTGCGAGTTCCCCGAATATGAACTTCCCCTCATGGCCCGCTACCGTTGAAACAGGAAAATGATCGATATCACGATAGCTTACCTCAGCAACAGCTTTCACTTTTTCCTTCAATCCGCCCAGTCCTGAGCCTAAAGTGATTGCAATATCCGGTTCAAAATCGGTCACACGCCTGATGCAGGCACGACTTTTTAAAAGCTTTTCATACATCCGCTTCCTCTTTCTACAATTTTTCCAAAATCGAATGGCCAATTGTATTCTCAGGCATCTTTACGCCAAAATTATCACAGACACTAGCTCCGATCACGGCAAAAGTATCTTCATCCGGAAGCCTTCCTCCCTCTTTGTAAGAAGGAGACCACGCAATAAATGGAACTTTTTCTCTGGTATGATCCGTTCCTGTGTAAGTCGGGTCGTTTCCGTGATCTGCTGTAAGAATGAGAAGGTCATCATCCTTCATAACTCTCATCATATTTTCAAGACCAACATCGAATTTTTCCAGTTCCTGACCATATCCAACCGGATTTCTTCTGTGGCCCCATTGCGCATCAAAATCCACCAGATTTGTAAAGCAAAGTCCTGTCCAGTCGTGACGTTTTGCATAATCCACGGTCTGGTCCATGCCATGAACAGAAGTCTTGGAACGCACAAACTCCGTGATTCCCTCTCCCACGAAGATATCATTGATCTTACCAACCGAAAGAACATCAAAGCCGCTGTCCTTCAGCGCATTCAGAGCGGTCAGGCCAGTCGGCTTCAGGGCATAGTCATGCCTGTTCGCTGTCCGGATAAAATGGCCCTTCTTTGTTCCGATATATGGTCTTGCTATCACACGGCCAACGCGCCATTCTTCTTTCATGGTGAGTTCTCTTGCGATCTCGCAGCAGCGATAAAGATTCTTCAAATCAAAGCTTTCCTCATTTCCAGCGATCTGAAGGACAGAATCTGCCGATGTATATACGATCATTGATCCATCACGAATCTCTTCTTCCCCAAGTTCATCCAGAATCGCTGTACCGCTTGCCGCCTTATTGCCGATAACTTTCTTGCCACATCTCTTTTCAAGTTCTGCAATTAATTCCGGCGGAAAACCATGTTCGGTAAATGTCTTAAAGGGCTTTTCGGTCTTGATGCCCATCATTTCCCAATGGCCTGTCATCGTGTCTTTCCCGTTTGATGCCTCTTTTACAGCCATAAATTTCCCAAGCGGATGTTCGACCGGCTTGACTGCATCTGTCGGATGGAGATTTGCAAGTCCAAGTTCTCTTAAATGCGGAATATTGATATAAGGCATCTTTTCAACGATATGCCCATAGGTATCAACTCCACGATCCCCAAATCTTTCTGCATCCGGCATAGCCCCGATTCCAAAAGAATCCAGCACTACGACGAAAATTCTTTTATACTTTCCCATTGTCGTTCCTTTCCTGAAAAAGCCTTAAGAAGTGTATGATCGAAAAGTTTGTGATCTAATATGATTTTATGATTTCTCCTGCAAGAATTCCGGTCCAAAGCTTTCCGGCAGCAGTTCGGAAAGCTTCATGGTTTTCATATGTTCCATATCTTTCACCAGAATAATATCAAATTCCCCTGGTGAGCAAAATTCTCTCATCACCTGTCTGCAAACTCCACATGGCGGACAGTAGTCCAGTTCCTCTCTGTCTTCTAATCCGCCGGCAATTGCTATGCAGACAAAGTCCTTCTCTCCTTCGCTGACTGCTTTAAAGAAAGCAGTTCGTTCCGCACAATTCGAAGGAGTATAGGCTGCATTCTCGATATTACAGCCTGTATAGATCCTTCCATCTTTGCAGAGAAGTGCCGCTCCAACTCTGTGATGAGAATATGGAACATAGGCCATTTTTCTCATATTCAGAGCCATTTTTGCAAGCTTCTGCATTAACTTTTGATTAACCATTCCTGCCCCTTTTTCTATCAGCCTCGATCAAAAGTTTGATCGCGGAAATTGCTGTTCTGATCGCTCCATCCGTATCATGACTTTGCCTGTTATCAAGCCCTGCCTTAGCTCTTTCCTGATTTGCCAGGGTAAGGAAGCAAGCTCCCACTCTGACGCCAAGAGAAGCCGCCACAACAAAGAGTGCTGCGGACTCCATTTCAGAAGCCAGCGTTCCAAGCTTCAGCCATGCATCC
This sequence comes from Porcibacter vitabionis, assembly GCF_046263795.1. Taxonomy (NCBI): domain Bacteria; kingdom Bacillati; phylum Bacillota; class Clostridia; order Lachnospirales; family Lachnospiraceae; genus Porcibacter; species Porcibacter vitabionis. The sequence goes on from NZ_JBJYZD010000009.1 coordinate 51,826, forward strand.
CATTTGTTCAGGAGCTCATATCCGACAGGCTTTTTTTCCGGTTCATGCTGCCCATAAAAGGAATCCTTGCTTTCCACAACACCGACATGATTCCTCATGTCCATAGTATCTGCTGCCTTCTTAAGCGCCTCTACAATTTGATAATCGGCTACAGCAGGGAACTCGATTGGAGCATATTCCTTACTTGTTCCTTCCATCCGGATCGCACCGGTCGCTATGACAAGATCTCCGCCCTGAACGTCACGCTGCATTCCACCGCAGGTGCCAACACGGATAAAAGTATCCGCACCGCAGTGAACCAGTTCCTCCATAGCGATGGACGCCGATGGTCCGCCGATTCCTGTCGAAGTGACACTTACCTTTTCTCCCAAAAGGGTTCCCGTATAGGTCGTAAACTCCCTGTTATCAGCGACAAAATGCGGATCAGCAAAGTACTGTGCGATCTTCTCGCATCGCTTCGGATCTCCCGGAAGAATGACATATCTTCCTACATCGCCCTTGCCGACACCGAGGTGATATTCCTTTCCTGATCCTTCTGTGTAATCTATCATAGCTGTATCCTTTCTGAATGATGCGCATATTAGACCAAGCAAAAGCATTTCGAATTATTATTTGTTATATTTGTTATTTTATCCAATTTTAACAATAATATCAAATCAATTTTATGTAATATGTCCAAAGCAGCAAGAGAAAATTTTATTTTTTTGATTGTTTCTATCATAAAAAAAGAGGCTCTTTCGAGCCTCTTTTTCCGGTTTTATCATACTTCAGACCTCATCAATGGCCTTTCCGATATCATGCCGCATATATTTATTGGCGAAATTCACCCATTCCGTCGCCTGATAGGCATTGGCGCGGGCTTCCTTCAGATCTTTTCCGAGAGCCGTCACGCCAAGAACCCGGCCGCCATTGGTGACGATCTGTCCTTGATCATCGAATTTGGTTCCCGCATGGAAGCAGAAATAATTCTGATTGTCAAAGCGGTCCAGACCGCTGATCGGAAAGCCCTTCTCATAGGAAACGGGATATCCCTTCGATGCCAGAACCACGCAGACGGCTGCATTGTCGGAAAATTCCAGATGGATCTTATCTAAGCTTCCATTCATGCAGGCCTCGAAAACATCAATGATATCCGTCTTCATCCGGGGCAGGACCACCTGGGTCTCCGGATCACCGAAACGGGTATTATATTCCACGACTTTCGGTCCTTCCTTCGTCAGCATGAGGCCGAAATACAGAACACCACGGAATTCCCGGCCTTCCTTCTTCATGGCATCGACCGTAGGCTGGAAGATCTCTTTATCGCAGATCTTACGGATCTCTTCCGTAAAGAAAGGACTGGGGGAGAAGGTTCCCATACCGCCGGTATTAAGACCGGTATCGCCGTCTCCTGCTCTCTTATGATCCTGAGATGATGTCATCAGGGCATAATGACTGCCATCCACAAAGGCTAATGCAGAAACTTCACGGCCGGTCATGAACTCTTCGATGACAAGCTCGTTTCCGGCATTGCCGAACTTCTTATCCTCCATGATGGTCTTGACTCCGGCCTTAGCTTCTTCCAGAGTCTGACAGATCAAAACGCCCTTGCCCAGGGCAAGACCGTCAGCCTTCAGAACGATTGGCATGGGCTGCGTTTCCAAATAGGAAATGGCCTCTGCCGGATCGGTAAAGACTTCATAACGGGCAGTCGGGATCCCATATTTCTTCATCAGATCCTTGGAAAAAGCCTTACTGCCCTCGATGATGGCCGCATTTTTTCTGGTCCCGAAGATCTTCAGACCAGCCGCCTCAAAGGCATCGACAATGCCGGCGCACAAGGGATCGTCCTGGGAGCAGACCGTAAGATCGATCTCCTTCTCTTTGGCAAAAGCAATCAGCTTATCGAATTCCATGACACCGATCGGCACAAGCTCCGCCATATCTGCCATACCGGCATTGCCCGGTGCCACATAGATCTTATCTACACGCGGACTTCTGTGGATGGCATGGAGCATGGCATGCTCTCTTCCGCCGCCGCCAACAAGTAATACTTTCATGACTCAGACCTCCTTATTTTGCAATATGGACAATACGATCCTCTCCGACCGAAACACGACCGGCAGCAATGTAATTTATGGCCATGGGAAGGATCTTCCACTCAGCTTCCTCCATGACTCTTCTCTGCAGGACTTCCGGCGTATCTCCTTCCCGGATGGAGACCGCCTTCTGAAGAATGATCGGGCCGGTATCTGTTCCTTCATCTACAAAATGAACGGTGGCGCCCGTCACCTTGACACCACGGGCCAGGGCCTTCTCATGGACATGAAGACCGAAATATCCCTTGCCGCAGAAAGAAGGGATCAGAGAGGGATGGATATTGATGATCTTATGCGGGAAGGCACGGACGACTTCCTCCGGGATCACCACCAGAAAACCAGCCAGGACAATCAGATCCGGCTGAATTTCCTGCAATCTCTGACAGAAGGCATGATTAAAGTCCGCCCGAGAGGGGAAGCTCTTCGGGGAAAGGACCTCTGTTTCTATATCTCCATGCTTTCTTGCTCTTTCCAAGGCATAAGCATTGGGATTATTGGAAAGAACATGAGTGACTTTTGCATTTTCTATCGTTCCCGCATCGATCGCATCCAGAATGGCCTGAAGATTCGTTCCTCCGCCGGAAACCAGAACCGTTACATTCAGCATAAGGTCACTCCCTTTTCTCCGTTTTCAATATGACCGATGACATAAGGCGTATCGCCGGTGGCAGTAATGGCAGCGATCGCCGCATCCTTGTCCTCCGGACGAATGGCCAGAACCATGCCGATTCCCATATTATAAGTGTTATACATCATCTTTTCTTCCACCTGGCCCTTTTCTGCCATGAGTTTGAAGATGGGCGGAATCGGATAGGAATTCTTCTCGATGATGGCTCTCTTTCCGTCCGGAAGCATTCTCGGTACATTCTCATAGAAACCGCCACCTGTGATATGGCTGCAGCCTCTGACACGGATACCGGTTTCTTTCAAAGCCTTCAAAGCATGAACATAGATCCGGGTCGGACGAAGCAGGGTCTCACCCAAGGTCTCACCCAGCTCGTCATAATAGGTCTCCAGGGATTCTCTGGTCATAGGGAAGATCTTTCGAACCAGGGAGAAGCCATTGGAATGGACACCGGTCGATGCCATGCCGATCAAAAGGTCTCCGTCTTCGATCTCATGGCCGTCAATAATGTCTTTTCTGTCAACAACACCAACCGAAAATCCGGCAACATCATATTCCTCTTCCGGCATCAGACCCGGATGTTCTGCCGTCTCACCGCCGATCAGGGCGCAGTCGGACTGCCTGCATCCCTCTGCAACGCCCTTTACGATGCTTGCAATCTTCTCCGGAACATTCTTGCCGCAGGCGATATAGTCCAGGAAGAAAAGAGGTTCGCCGCCTGCACATGCGACATCATTGACACACATAGCAACGGCATCGATGCCGATGGTATCATGACGGTCCAAAAGAAAAGCCAGCTTGATCTTGGTTCCGACACCGTCTGTACCGGACAGAAGGACCGGGTCTTCCATTTCCTTGATCTTCGCCAGGGAAAAGGCACCGGAAAATCCGCCCAGACCGCCCAGAACTTCGGGGCGCATGGTTCCCTTGACATATTGTTTCATAAGCTCCACGGAACGGTAGCCTGCCTCGATATCCACACCGGAACTCTTGTAATCCATTTTTCTCCTCCTGCTGTTCTTGCTTGTTTTCTTGATTGAATGCTTGAATAATCGTTTCGTTTCTGCAAATCAAAAGTACTTTACTGGTCCAGATAAGCTTTCCAGCCGATCTCGTGAAGTTTCTGATTTTTGGTCTTCACTTCTTCCTTCAGTTTCTCACCGTATTCTTTCACTTCCTGACGGATCTTCTCATCCCCGACCGCAAGGATTTTCGCTGCCAGAATGGCTGCATTCTTGGCCCCGTTAATGGCAACGGTTGCAACCGGAATGCCGCTCGGCATCTGAACGATAGAAAAAAGAGAGTCCTGGCCGCCCAGATCCGAAGTCTTCATGGGAATACCGATCACAGGCACCGGAACGAGAGCAGCGCACATGCCCGGAAGGGCGGCAGCCTTGCCGGCGCCGGCGATGATGACCTGATAGCCCTTCTCTTCTGCTTCCTTTCCCCAGGCAAAGAGTTCTGCCGGTTCTCTGTGGGCTGAGATCACATCTACATCATAAGTGATGCCGAATTCATCCAAAAGCTTCATGGCCTGGCTCATAACCGAAAGATCCGAGTCCGAACCCATAATGATGCCAACTTGTTTCTTTTCAGACATAGTACGCTCTCCTTCTTTTTGATGCTTCTATCTATCACAAATATATCCAAGGGATATATTTATTCCCGGCTTTTACGCCATCTCATCCAGGGGATCATTCAATTCTTCCGTCCCGGGAACGACAAAACGGCCGTCTCTTATGATATCGGTTTCGCTTCCGTCCTTTTTCAAGACCGTAATAGCTCCTAACTCATCATAGGGAATGGTGATATCCGTATGGCAGTTGAAATAAGCCTTGGAAGGATCTGTCTCTCGGAAAGCACGGACAATAGAATTATCCCTGGCCACGACTTCCTTCCCATCCGGATTGTGCATGGGCACATCTTCGGCATGGGAATAACAGGTATCGCCTACGGCGAAATGCGGACCGGTCTTTTCTGCGATCAGAATCGGAAGCGCTTCCTCAATATGAAATTTTCTTCCCATCCGATATGCCGTCGTATTGGTGCCGATGGCAAATTCACCTAAGGGCAGGGTCTTGTGATGAAATAGAATATGATCATCGATCAGATTCTTATTCTCTTCCTCAGAATCGAAATTGTCGCAGGATGCTTCGACCACCATACCATTTTCAAATTTCAAGGTCAGATTCTGAAAGGAATAGCCCTCCAGATAGACATGGCCTACATTTAAAATGCCATTGGTGCCCTCTAATTGAGGAGAGGTGAAGACCTCGCCGACCGGGATATTGACATCCGCTGCGCAGTTTTCGAAGATCGTTTCCTTCGACGGATCGGTCAGGGGATGCAGAGAAACGGTGATGTCGGTCCGGTTTCCATTTCGACCGCTGACATGAACCGCATATCCCTGGTCTAAAAGATCAATCATATGCTGCTGCATGGTCCGATAATGATCGGAGTCCAGGGTATTCACTAAAACCGTCTCCCGGAAGATGTCCCGGAACTTTTCTCCGATCGAAGGCAGCGGATAGGAAATAATGGTAAAACTTCTCTCATCGCCCGGGATATATTCATTTACGATCTGACCCTGTTCGGACATATCATAAACCGACAGCTCTTCGTAAGCCTTCCTCTGCGCCTTGGTTAAGGGATCAGCCGCCTTTTTATTGATCGGTGTGAATTTTTCTTCGCCGAAAGTCTCTACGACTGCCGGGCCGCCATACTCATGGGCCAGCTTCCGGTTCTTTTCATAGACCGTTTTCACGACCTCGAGTTTCCGGCCGACATAGGCCTTGTCGTAATAATATCCCTTATCGTCCTTATGGTCATAATAGGCCTGCATATTCATGGAATTCGTATAGAGATTTCGACGGCTGCCCCGGCGCTGACAGGAAAGAAGACCGTCTCTCTGAAGAGTGACGGACAGGCCGGCATCTTCAAAAAGGAGAACGGCCTCCCGCATGACCCGCTCTAAGCCGATCGGGAACTCGATGGAGACGCTTTTCTTAATGGAAATGTCTCTGCCCGTGATGGCAAATCCGTCGATGTAACCCTTGACATAGGTCTCTGCCATGGAATGGATCTCTTCCTCGGACAGATCTTTTAAGTATTCCCAGAGCCGGATCTCATTCCAGCCGACCTTGGCCCCGTAGAAATAGAGATAACGGGGTTCTGACAGATCCGACTTCATCAGGATATCCGTAAAAAAGCTCCGATTCGGATCCACCAGACCCTCGATCCCGTCTGCGATAAATTCTTCGGAATAATCCTGATAGAAAGAATGCAGGGAATCCCTGATCGCCTTGAAAAGATCCATATCCGTGTACTTCTCGCCGGCAGTCACTGCCCGCTCCTGATCCTCAAATAAGGTATAGATCTCATCGAATAATTCGAAGTAATAGGTGATCCATTCTTTTCTCCCCTCATAACTCCAGGGAATGATCGCCGTAAAATCCATATAAAAAGCAGAAAGAATACCGCCCAGCTTTTTTCCCAGCCTCTTTGCACTGTATTCCGGATTCAAGAAGTTCTTCTCATAGGAATCCGGTTCGAAGCGGTCATAGAACATCTTCTGCTCGTCGACAAAGTCCGGCAGATCCGCCTTTTTCGTCTCCTTCTTTTCCGTCCGTTTCAAAACCGGGAGGATACCGATGGCCAGATTGGAAAGCTCAAAGAAATAATCCAGAGCGCCTTCCGAAAAATGCTCCCCATCCTCAATATCACAGGCCGTACGGATCTCACGGATCCGGTCGGTCACCAGTTTGAAACGTTCTTCCATATCTTCTGTCATAAATAAATTCTTTTCCTTCCCTATCACTGTCGTAAATTTCGTCTTACATCTTTTTCTCTTATCCCCGGACGAGGCCTAAAATGTAGACCGAAAGCCAGAGTCCCAGGGAAATCAGCGGCATAAGGAAGCCCAGAAGACGGGAACCCTTATTATAATTATCCTTCCGGTACTCGATCAGTCCGCGGATCAAACATACAATGGATAAGAGAATCGACAGAAGGCCCGCTGCAATCTCCGGCCGCCCGTTTCCGATTCCATTCAAAGCCCGAAGAAGGATCCATAGAAAAAGAATGCAGAAAAAAATGCCAAATGACATGGTCAAAAGACTCACCCGGTTCACCGGTTTCTTCTCACTTCTTCTCCGCCTTCTTCTGTTACTCATACATCTGTCCTTCTTCCGCTTACATTCTATGATTTGAACGTCACACGACATTCAATCATGGCTTCTCATGACCGCTTTTTGCCCGATTCAATTCCAGTCTTGTCAGGTTCGCTTTCGTTTCTCAATCAATCAGGCCCTGGCGCCATATTCCTTATAATAATTGTCGATCCTGGCCTTCTCTTCCTCACCGATATAGATCTTACCCTGATAAGGCTTCCGGTAGAGTGTTTCTACCACATCTTCCATCGTTACGATCGATGCGGTCTTCATTTGATAGGTCTCTCCGATCTCCGTCAGAGCACTCTTGTCTCCCTGGCCCCGCTCCATACGGTCCACGGAAACAACAAGCCCAACGACATCGACTTTGCCCTGTGCCTTCAAGATCGGCATGGTCTCCTTTATGGAAGTACCGGCAGTTGTCACATCTTCAATGATCAGGACCCGGTCCCCGTCCTGAATGGGTCCGCCCAGGAGAATACCCTTCTCGCCGTGATCCTTGGCTTCCTTCCGGTTGCTGCAATAACGGACATCCACGCCATAGAGGTCATGCAGGGCGATGCTTGTTGCAACGGAAAGGGGGATGCCTTTATAAGCCGGTCCGAAAAGCACATCGAAATCTGTGCCGAACTGATTATAAATGGTTCTGGCATAGTATTCACCCAGCTTTTTCAACTGCATGCCGGTCCGATAGAAGCCGGTATTCACAAAGAAGGGGGTCTTTCGACCGCTTTTTGTGATGAAGTCGCCGAACTTCAAGACCTGGCTGTCGATCATAAAATGTATAAATTCCTTCTGATAGTCTTCCATTGTTTTTGTCCTTTCCCTTCCTTATATCAGCTATGTACTGCTCCAATGATATCACTGACCTTTTCAATCGCATGCCGGTTCAGATAATCATCGATGCCATCGATCATATGTATGCTTGCTAAAGGATCCATGAAATTGGCTGTACCGACCGAAACCGCGCAAGCCCCGGCCAGAAGCATTTCCACCGCATCCTGCCAGGTCGTATTTCCTCCCATACCGATGATTGGAATGGAAATTGCCTGTGCGCATTCATAAACCATGCGGACGGCAACCGGATGAACAGCCGGCCCGCTCATGCCTCCGGTCTTATTGGCCAGAAGAAAGCGCTGCTTTTCCACATCGATCTTCATGCCTGTAATGGTATTAATGAGAGAAACAGCATCCGCGCCGCCTGCCTCTGCCGCCCTTGCGATCTCCGCGATGGAAGTGACATTGGGAGAAAGCTTCATAATGACCGGCTGTTTTGCATGCTTTTTGATAAGGGATGTGATATGCTCCACACCCTTCGGATCCGTACCGAAGGCGATGCCGCCTTCTTTCACATTGGGGCAGGAGATATTGATTTCCAGAAGGTCTACTGCCTGATCAAAAAGCCGGTCCACAACATTGAGATATTCTTCTTCACTGTGGCCGCAGACATTGACAATGACCTTGGTATCATATTGCTTCAGGAAGGGAAGATCCCTCTCCAGAAATGTATCGATGCCGGGATTCTGCAGGCCGATGGCATTGAGCATACCGGACGGCACCTCTGCCACCCGCGGCGTCGGATTGCCGGGCCAGGGCTGATCGGCAACCCCTTTGGTCACCACGGCACCCAGCCGGTTCAAGTCGATGAATTCACTGTATTCCATGCCGGAGCCGAAGGTACCGGATGCAGTCATGACCGGATTCTTCAATGTCACTCCGCAAAGCTCTGTCCTAAGATCTGCCATCAGATGTCCACCTCCCTCGCATCGAAGACCGGTCCGTCCGTGCAGACCCTCTTGTTTTTCACCTTGGAATGGGAATCGACTTCCACAGACTTCGTCACACAGCCCAGGCAGGCACCGACACCGCAGGCCATCCGCTCTTCCAAAGACAGGTAACAGCGGATCCCCTCAGCCTCGGCAAAAGCCTTGACACCCCGAAGCATAGGAAGAGGGCCGCATGCATAGATCGTGTCCACGTCTTTCCCGCTGATGCCATGCTCCCGAATACAGTCGATCACCGTTCCATGAGTTCCGGCAGATCCGTCATCCGTGGAAATATAAACCGAAGCCAGATGTTCAAATTCATCCAGAAGAAAGCTGTCTTTCGAGCGATAGCCTAAAACGGCGGTAAGGTCTTTATTTCCCCGGCCGGAAAGCTCTTTGGTAAGTTCCAGTAAGGGCGGAATGCCGATACCGCCGCCAATCATCAGGGCCCGGCCGTCCAATTCAGGATAGCCGTTGCCCAAGGGAGCCATGATGCGAACCGCATCGCCTGCCTTTAAGACAGACAATTGCCAGGTCCCCTCCCCTGCGATCCGGTAAACACAACGCATGGCATGTCTTTCCCGGTCGATCTCACAGATACTGATGGGACGGGGCAGGATCCGGGAAGGATCTGCCAGATAGAAGTCGATAAACTGACCGGGGCGGGCATGATCCGAAAGATCCGTCTCGATCCAGAGACTGAAGATTCCTTCTTTCTCATTCAATACTTCCTGTGATAATACCCTGGCCCATGCCATGGCCTTTTTTTCTCCCATTTCTGCCTCCAGACTTAGCATTCACAGATTTTAAAGTAAGGATTCATCGTGATTTCTTACGAAAGTCAGGAATTCAAAGCGACATCCAGTGCTTCTTCGATATCCGCCTTCATGTCAAGAACTGCCTGGCGGGAGGCGTCCGCATAATGGTCCGGTCCGAATTTCTCATAGGCCGGATTCTGATAAGCTGCAATAATGCCACGGGAACTGTTGATAATGGCGCCGAGACCGTCCGGATTGAAGAAATGAACCAGATCTTTTCCCTTACCTCCCTGGGCACCGTAGCCGGGAACCAGAATGTAGGAATGTGGCAGATCCTGACGAAGCTGTTTTCCCACAGCCGGATATGTCGCTCCAATCACGGCTCCGACCTCACTGTAATTACCGTCCATGCAATCCTTGCCCCATTCATAGACCTTATCCGCAACATGCTCATAAAGGGGTTTGCCGGAAACCAGCCGGTCCTGAAGCTCACCGGAGGATGGATTGGAAGTCTTTACGAGAACGAAGATTCCCTTGGAATCCTCCCGGCAGATATCGACAAAGGGCTTGACGCCATCCGTTCCGAGATAGGGATTCACGGTAGCAAAATCCTCAGCAAAGGGTTCATAGGTCTTGCTTCCGACCTGAATCTTTCCCAGATGGGCAATGGCATAAGACTCAGAAGTCGAACCGATATCACCACGCTTGACATCACCGATCACGAGAAGCCCTTTGGAATGGCAGTAGTCTACGGTTTTCTTAAAAGCCATAAGCCCCGGAATACCAAACTGCTCATACATAGCGATCTGTGGCTTCACCGCCGGAACCAGATCAAAAACCGCATCCACGATGCCCCGGTTAAAACGGAAGATGGCATCTGCAGCCCCTTCCAGGGTTTCCCCATAGGCTGTATAGGATTTCTGCAGCATATCTTTTGGAATATAGGAGAGTTTCGGATCGAGTCCGACAACGATCGGTGCATTTTTTGCCTGAATCTCTTTGATCAACTTCTGAATCATAACTTTCTCCTTTTCTTCTGCTTCTTATTCAAGTGCCTGGTCGGATCCGTCACGGTTTTCACCTTATCGGGTCTCTAAGAATTGATACTCCCTGGTCATATCCGGGTCTTCGGGATAGTCCTTGATAAAGGATTCGCACTGCTTCTTGGCTTTATGAAAATCACCTGTATATTCCAAAGCGATGATCTCATTCCTGCGAAGGGCCCTGTCCATTTCGCTATCCTTCATTTTAAGGCCCTTTTGGAAAGACTTCAAAGCATCTCCATATTTCTCTTCCGTCATTTGAAGTTCCCCGATCGCATTTAAGGACTTGGCTGTTTCCTTCTCGCTCTTCTGATAAGAAGCGATCTCTGCCTCCGCTTTTTCTTTTTCATTCGATGCCAGATAAGCACGGGCCAGATCGATCCTGGCTTCCGGGAGATCCTTGTCCAGGGCTCTCTTATAATAACGGATGGCATTCTTGTAATCCTTTCGGATCTCCATTGCCTGGCCCTTCGCCTGCAGTACCTCTTTATCCTTGTCGGGAAGATCCAGAAGGAGATCCAGGAAAGAGTCCGCCTCCTTCTCATGTCCGGCATTGGCCAGGCAATGATAGATCCGGAGATATCTCTCACTATCGGACTTATCCAGAGACAGGGACTTCTGAAAATCCGTCACTGCCTTCGTTGTATCCCCCTCTTTCAGATAGGCTGCACCTCTCAGATAATAGGCATCCGCGCTTTCCTTGTAATCAATGATACTGGTATAGGTTTTCATCGAATCCTTATTCTGACCGGCAAGGGTCTGGGCAGCTGCCTTGTAATAATTGATATCAATGACCTCCGAAGTGATCCGGGTCCCCGACTTCTTCAAGGCCTTGTTGAAATCACTGACAGCCTCTTTATAATGTCCCTGATTCATAGCAGAAATACCGGCCTTCTTATAGGAAGACTGGGCTTTTACATCTGCCCCGCAGGCAGTAAGAAGTAAGGATGCCGAAGCAAGAAATACGAAAGCTGATTTTTGTAAAAAAGGATGGTTCCACATATTTTTCTTCATGTCCTGATATTGGAAAATAAATATCTCAATGCATACCTGTTTATAGTAGCATATTCCCTGCCACTTTGGGCGTCTTTTATTCGATTTTCACAGCTTTCGGAAAACGAATACGAACCTTTTCAATTCTCTGGTGGCCGGTTGCCACAACGCGAAGGAGGATTCCCTCCTTGGTAACATAGGTTTCCCCGACTTCAGGCACATGATCAAAAAGCCCGGTCAGATATCCACCCAGGGTGTCATAGTCATCGGATTCGAAATTTAAAGGCAGGACTTTACAGAGATCTTCGAGATTCATGGAAGCCTGCACCAGAAATTCCCGGTCGGAAAGAACCACAATATCATCCTCTTCATCGGAATCATATTCATCCCGGATCTCTCCCACCAGCTCCTCCAGGAGGTCTTCCATGGTGATAAGGCCTGCGACTGCCCCGTATTCATCCAGGACAATGGCCATGGAGATCGAGTTCTTCCGCATCTCCTGGAAGAGCTCCAGGGTATTCTTCATTTCATAGGTAAAATAGGCATCTCTCAAATAGTCCCGGATATGGAAGTCTCCCTCTTTTTTCAAAAGGAGATCCTTCACATTGATGATTCCGATGATGTGATCCTTATCTCCCTCGTAGACCGGCATTCTGGTCAGCATTTCCTCCCGGATCAGATCCATCAGTTTGTCATAGGACCAGTTGACATTGACCATGGTGACATCGATCCGGGGAATCATGACTTCTTTGGCAGTGGCATCCGAGAAATCAAAGAGGTTATGAATGTACTTCTGCTCATTGGTCAGGATCACGCCCTCTTCCTTACTCTCATCCACGATCGTTCGCAGTTCTTCTTCTGTCATTTTCTGATCATCGCCGGAATTATTTCCATCGATCAGCCGTAAAATGGCACTGGAGATATGATTGATCACAAAGATCAGAGGCGTAAGAATGGTCATGAGATACCAGATGATGCCGGCATAGCGGAGAGACAGGTTGACATTATTGGCCTGAGCTCTGTTTTTCGGTGTGATCTCTCCGAAGATCAGAATCAAAAAGGTCAGAATACCGGTTGCGATACCGGCTCCCACGCTTCCCAAAAGTTTCGTAGCGATCGTCGTAGCCAGAGAGGATGCGGAGAGGTTCACGATATTATTTCCGATCAGGATGGCAGAAAGCATCTTGTCCTTTTTCTCCAGGACAGCAAGCACTCTTTTGGCCCGCCCGTCCCCCTCTTTGGCCATGGTCTTCATTTTGATCTGGGATACGGTGGTAAGGGCAGTCTCAGATCCGGAGAAGAAAGCGGACATGGCTAATAAGATCAGCATGATAATAAAGCGGAGGATCAATGCAGATGACATTTATTTTCCTTTCCTGCCATAGAGATAAGTGGCGAAATAAATAAAGGCAGCCAGAATGACGATCATAGGACCGGTCGCCACATTAGTATAGTAGCTTATGAAAAGGCCTGCCACGCCTGAAAATACTGCAAAGATAATGCTATAAAGATGATATTCTCTCATGTTTCCGGAGATATTGGCGGAAGATGCCGCCGGGATGATCATAAGAGCGCTGATCAAAAGGATGCCGATCCAGCGGATGGAAAGCATGACAACGACAGCGATCAGAATCGAAAAGATGTCTTCAATCAGCTTGACCTGAATATTGGCAGACCTTGCCAGGGTGGCATGAATACTGATGGCATTCAGGCGGTTCACGGCAAGGATCCAGAAAACAATGGTCAGGCAGAGGATCAGAAAGAGCCAGAGAACTTCTGATTTCTTAATGGACAGGATATCGCCGATCAGAAGAGCGGAATAATTTGAAAAATTTCCTCCATGTGAAAGAATGGCCAGGCCAATTGCCGTACTGCCACTGGCAAAAACAGAGATAATGGTATCGGTCGAAGAGAGATTTTTCCTCTGGATCCTTGTCAGGAGGATGGCAAAGAGGATCCCATAGATCACCATGGAAAGAGACGGATCACTGATCCCCAGAAAGAGTCCCAATGCAATGCCGGTCAGGGCAGAATGGCCCAGAGCATCTGAGAAAAAGGCCATTTTCTTTCGAACAACCATAGTACCGAGGATACCAAGCAGGGGTGTGATCAAGAGCACGGCCGCAAAAGCCAGCCGCATGAATTGATAAGAAAATAGAGAACTCATCTTAAACTTTCCTCCCCTCCGAAAACTTCCCGGAAGGCCTCACTGGAATAGACTTCTGAAGGACTGCCGCTGGCCCTGACGGTCTGATCCAAAAGGACCACTTCATCTGCATATTTCCGGACATAATCCAGGTCATGAGAAATAATGATAATGGCTGCATCATAGTGATTTCTTAAATAGGTCATATTCTTGTAAAAAAGGTCCAGACCGTTTTGATCGATACCGGAGACCGGTTCGTCCAGAAGGAGAAGGTCCGGATCATCCATGACTGCCATGGACAGAAGGACTCTCTGCAGCTGGCCGCCCGAAAGCTGGCCCACCGGCTGATCGATCAGTTCTTTGGCCTGGAAGACATCCAGAGCATCCTGAATCTCCCGGTAAAGCCTTTTACTCTTCAAGAAGATCGGAAAACGGCTCTTAAAAGAAGCGATCAAATCATAGACATTCATGGGAGTATTCCGGTCGATATTTAATTTCTGCGGGACATAGCCAATCCTTAGTTTCTTCACCATGCCGGCCTCACGATTCCGAAATTCGACGCTTCCGGTGTGCTTAACTTCATCCAGCATGGCCCGGATCAAAGTAGATTTCCCGGCGCCGTTTTTTCCGATCACAGCCAGCATCTGTCCGCAGTGAACATGCAGATTCACATGAGAAAGGACCACCTGGTCGCCGAATGTCACGCCAAGATCCTTGACTCTGACGCAATGGAGGCCGCAAGGCTTGATCAGCTTTCTTCGATAAGCAGATCCTTTTTTTTGTTTCTTTTCGATTTCCAAAGCATTCTCCTTTTGACAGGCAGGGGACATGATCCTTTAATTCTCGGCGGCAAAAGCGGCTTCGATTTTCTTCAAATTGTCTTCCATGCCGGTCAGATAGCCATCCTTCTCGTATTTTCCCTTGCTCCGGGTCATAGGATCGAGATAGATGACCTGACAATCCGTTTCCTTCTGCATGCTTTCTGCCATCTTCTGTCCATAGGTCTTCTCGGCAAGGATCAGGGGTTTTTTCATGCCTTTCAGGGCTTCCACCGTTTCCTTGCTTTCTCCCGCGCTGACCTGTCGCTCTTCATCGAGATCCAGCGTATAAGCGACCGGGCACTGGATGTCATGACAGAAATAGTAAAATGCCGGATGGAAAATCACTGCGGAGGACAGCTTGCCGGCTGCTTCCTCTTCCTTCAAATAGAGCTGATCCAACTTCTTCTGATAGGTCTCTGCATTTTTCGTATAGAGAGAGGCATTGACCGGATCCGCCTCTGAAAGCCCTTTGGCCATGGTCTCCACCTGCGTTTTCAACAAAGGAATGCTCATCCAGTAATGAGCATTGGCCTCATCTTGATCCGCGGTATGATCATGATCCTCTTCTTTTTCTCCATCCGAGGCATGGTCGTGACCTCCTTCGCCTCCCGCCTCATGGATCAAGTCCAGTTCTTCTTCTGTGAAGTCCCTGGACAGATCGATGATCTTAAGCTTGGGATAGCTCTCTGCCACATCCGTTAAGAAATTTTCAATACCGCCGCCGTTCACGAGGAAGACATCCGCCGTAGACAAAAGCTTCATATCCTTCGGCTTCAAGGTATAATCATGCAGACAGCCGGTCTCCGGTTCTGTCAGATTCTCCAATCGGACATTTGCATGGTCTGTCACATTCATAGCGGAAATATAGACCGGATAGAAGGAAGTAACAATCGTAAGTTTTTTCCCTGTCGTCCTGTTTTTTTGCTCTGAATTCACAAAAAGTGCAGTCCCCAAGATAGAAACTGCACTCATGGAAAGCAGCAGAACAAATACAAAGAGTCCTGTTCTACGTTTTTTCATTTCAAATCCTTTTCGTTTTCGACAACCTGATCCATAAAGTCATTCAAGGTATCCAAACCTTGTTTTGTCACGGACGAGAAGGGCACAATGATGGCATCACTGCCGAGTCCCAAGACCTCAGAGATCCGGTCCATGTGGGACTCGATCTCTCTCGGTTTTAACTTATCGGATTTCGTTGCAATGATGATCGGATCAAAGCCCAGATAAGTCAGCCAGTCATACATCTTCTGATCATCAGTGGACGGATCATGACGGATATCCACCAGCTGGAAGACATAACGAAGCATATCAGAGCCGGTCAGATAGTTTTGAATCATCACGCCCCAGGCCTCCCGATTGGCCTGGGAATTCTTTGCATAACCATATCCCGGAAGATCGACGAGATAGAGAGCGGAATTCACCTTATAGAAATTCAAAGTCTGGGTCTTTCCGGGCTGCTGAGAGGTCCGGGCCAGTTTTTTCCTCTCCATCAGGCTGTTGATCAGAGAAGATTTCCCCACATTACTGCGGCCGCAGAAAGCGATCTCGGGCAGATGGTTTTTCGGGAGCTTACTGGTGACCCCGCATACGGTTTCCAGTTCTGCATCAATGATCTTCATGGTCAGGCACTCTTCTTATCTTCTGTGTCAGTGTCATCTTTCTTGTCTTCGATGGCAGGAACTTCTGCTTCATGATCACTTAAGATCAGATTCCGGTCTACCTTTTCCTTAGTGATCCGGACGTCCTTGACAGCAGGATCCGAAGGAATGTGATACATATCATCCATCATGACGGCTTCCATGATGGCACGGAGGCCTCGGGCACCGGTCTTACGCTGGATGGACTTCTCGGCGATCTCTTTTAAGGCATCGCGGTCAAAGGTCAAATGTACACCATCCATATCGAAGAGGGCCTGATACTGCTTGGTCAGGGAGTTCTTCGGTTCCGTCAGAATGCGGATCATGTCCTCTTCGGTCAACTGATCCAAGGCAACATTGATGGGAACACGGCCGATGAATTCCGGGATCAGGCCGAACTTTACAAAATCCTGAGGAAGGGCCTTTCTTAAAATGTCGCCGACTTTCCTGTCTTCCTTGGCCTTGACGGCTGCTCCGAATCCCATCGTGGCTGACTCGGTTCTCTCCTCAATGATCTTATCCAGACCTTCGAAAGCACCGCCGCAGATAAAGAGGATATTGGTGGTATCGATCTGAATCAGTTCCTGCTGGGGATGTTTACGGCCGCCCTGTGGAGGAACGGAGGCAACGGTGCCCTCCAGAATCTTCAGAAGAGCCTGCTGAACACCCTCGCCGGAAACATCACGGGTAATCGATACATTCTCAGACTTCTTTGCAATCTTGTCGATCTCATCGATATAAATGATTCCGATCTCAGCCCGGCGGATGTCAAAATCTGCCGCCTGAATCAGTTTCAGAAGAATGTTCTCAACATCTTCACCGACATAACCTGCCTCAGTCAGAGTGGTCGCATCGGCGATGGCAAAAGGAACCCCAAGCTCCCGGGCCAGGGTCTGCGCCAGGAGCGTCTTTCCGGAACCGGTCGGTCCCAGAAGGAGGACATTACTCTTCTGCAGTTCCACGTCCGTCTTCTTCTTGGACATGATCCTCTTATAGTGGTTATAGACAGCAACGGAAAGCACTTTTTTGGCCTCGTCCTGTCCGATGACATACTGATCCAGAAAAGCCTTTAATTCTTCCGGTTTCTTCAAGTTGATCTCTGCCGGTTCCTCATCCTTCACCGGATCATTATCCAAACCGAAATCTTCATCTATGATCTCACTGCAGATGTCTACGCACTCATCACAGATGAATACTCCGTTGGGGCCGGAAATCATCTTCCGGACCTGAGATTCCGTCTTTCCGCAGAATGAGCAGCGGATCTCATGATCTTTTCTCTGTGCCATAATTATCCTTTCTTGTGAGAGAAAGGGTACCCCACAAGGGATACCCTCCTTCTATCAATCCTTTTTCTCGCCATCCTGGCGATTTGTGATGATCTGATCGATCAAACCATAATCCAGGGCTTCCTTGGCATCCAGATAATGATCACGTTCCGTATCCTGACAAACCTTTTCATAAGGCTGTCCGGTATTTGCAGCCAGCATCCGGTTCAGTTTTTCCTTCACCTTCAGGATGTTTTCTGCAGCGATCTGAATTTCTGTTGCCTGACCCTTGGTTCCGCCGGAAGGCTGATGAATCATGATCTCGGAATTGGGAAGCGCATAACGCTTGCCCTTGGTTCCGCCGGCCAGAAGGAAGGCTCCCATAGAAGCAGCCATACCTACACAGATCGTAGATACATCACACTTGATATACTGCATGGTGTCATAGATACCAAGTCCTGCTGTAACCATTCCTCCGGGGGAGTTGATGTAGAGGTTAATGTCCTTATTGGGATCCTGGGATTCCAGGAAAAGGAGCTCAGCGATTACGATCTGAGCAGTAGTCTCATTGACCTCTTCTCCGAGGAAAATAATCCGGTCTTTCAGAAGACGGCTGTAGAGATCATAACTACGCTCTCCTCTGGAATTTTGTTCAATGACATAGGGAATTGTTGCCATATTTTGCCTCCTTCACGCCGGTCTGTATCTTCTGGTCAGGCATACCGATGATCACTCTTCGGAAGTTTCCTTGCTCTCATCCTGAGCCTTATCTTCTGCCTTAGCCTTTCTTTCCGGCTTCTTACGTTCTTTGCAATTATCCATTACGAAGTCGATTGCCTTCTGGATCCGAAGATCTGCCTTGATATTCTCCTTATCGCTATCCGATACATTCTTGATCAGATCATCATAGGTCATACCATACTGTTCTGCAGTCTTCTTGATGTCAGCATCAACATCTTCATCGCTTGCTTCAAGCTTCTCAGCGTCTGCGATTGCTTCAAGTACCAGGGAATTCTGAATTCTCTTCAGTGCATCCGGCTTTACCTGCTCACGAAGCTGTTCCATGGTTGTACCGGTGAACTGGAAGTACTGCTGCATGGAAAGTCCCTGACGGGCCATGTTCTGAGCCATCTCATTGATCATGGAATCTTCCTGGGTCTTTACCATTGCATCCGGAATATCCATCTCGGCATCAGCAACAATCTTGGCGATCGCTTCTTCTTCCTTGGTCCGCTTTGCGGCATTTTCCTTATTTTCTTCCAGAGTCTTTCTGACATCTGCCTTATATTCATCAACGGTATCGAAGCCCTGGTCGCCTGCGAAGTCATCGTTCAGCTCAGGGATCTCCTTGCCGGATACGCTGTTGATGTGAACCTTGAAGAGGGCAGGCTTGCCTGCAAGCTCAGAAGCCTGATAGTTCTCAGGGAAAGTGACATTGACATCCACGTCATCGCCGGCTTTCTTACCTACCAGCTGATCCTCGAAGGTATCGATAAAGCTGTGAGAACCGATCTCAAGCTTATAATTCTCGCCCTTGCCACCCTCGAATGCTTTACCATCGATGAAGCCTTCGAAGTTGATATCTGCGGTATCCTTCTCCTGGATCTCACGATCCACCGTTACGGTACGTGCATTGTTTGTAAGCTGTGCTTCGATCTCCTTGTCGACATCCTCGTCAGATACGCTGGTGTCGATCTTGGTTACGGTTACGCCGGCATACTTGCCAAGCTTTACTTCCGGCTTTACAGCTACGGTTGCAGTGAAGATAAAGTCCTTGCCGGATTCGATCTGAGTGATCTCGATCTCAGGCTGAGATACGATTTCCAGGCCGGACTCATCATAAGCCTTGGGATATTCATCCTGAATCAGGATATTGCCTGCGCCTTCATAGAAAACATTCTTACCATATTCAGCTTCGATCAGCTTTCTCGGAGCCTTTCCCTTACGGAAGCCGGGAAGAGAAATCTGACGCTTCTCACGATTATAGGCCTGGTTCAGTGCCTTCTCGAATGCAGCTGCATCAACAGTGACGGTCAGCTTGGCCATATTGTGCTCTAAGTTTTCTACCTGTACGCTCATTTTGTTTATTTATTCCTCCTTGGTTTAAAAGTGCCTGGTCTATTCTGGAAACGTGAATTCTTTCACAGACAGATACTGCTGTTCTAAATGATTTCCTGAAACGGGCAGAAAATACCCGTGCAGACAGTAAAGAATTATAACATATCATTTTGGGAAAAACAATCTGCTTTTCACCACCTCTTCAATTTATGTGATGCCCGTAATTCATGCCTGATAAACGATCTGCTTTGCGATAAGGTCCGCGGCATCCTGTCCCTTGAAGTAAGAAATGATGGCCAGAGCGAAAGGGATAGCCGTGCCGAGGCCCCTGCTGGTAATGATATTGCCATCTACTACGACCGGCTGCACGGTGACTTCCGCTCCCAGAAGCTTGTCCTCCATGCCCGGATAGCAGATCGCCTTTTTCCCGCGAAGAATACCGGCTTTCCCGAGAACGGTCGGAGCGGCACAGATCGCTGCACAGAGCTTCTTTTGTTCAAAGAAATTCTGAATGGTATTTAAAACCGTAATATTATTCATCAGATTTTCGGTGCCCTTCATACCGCCCGGAAGGACGATGCCGTCATAGGACTTCAGGTCTGCTTCTTTTAAATTGAGATCGGTCTCAAATTGAATCCTGTGGCTTCCCATAGCGCGTCCTCTGTTCTGGGTCGAGATCATATCGATCTCCAGTCCGGCTCTCCGTAAGAGATCAACGACTGTCAGGCCTTCAATTTCCTCCACTCCGTCTGCCATGCAGATTGCGATCTTACTCATAAGAACTCCTTTCACTTATCTCTATCCTGAATACGCTCTGTGATATGAGTGCCATGTGCCACTCATTTATGATTCGGCGTGTTTTCACCGCTTCCCTGAACCATGGCCGAATTATGATAACGCGGATCCATGGTCACATCTTCTCCAAACCAGTCAGCCGGTTGAAAAGCATTCGCTTCTTCCAGACTTGGAAACTCTACCTCAGCCATGCAAAGCAGTTTTCCCGGATCCTCGGGGTCTCTCACATTATGAAAGAGATCCAGTTCAATCACATAAGGATCAAAGGGGATCCGGTAGCGGGTCTTTTGGATCACGATCCCGTCCGCCTTGGCTTTCAAATGCTGATAGGCTTCCTCTTTCAGGGAAAATGTCTCCTCTTCATGGGCCAGAAGACCGCTGGATTTATAAACGAGACTGCAATGACCTTCCCTTAACACTTCTTTCCCATCGGTCAGCGGGCCGGATCTTCGAACCCGGACAACAGGATCAGAGCATAAATAGCCCTGTTCAATGTCATAATGGGGGTAAGTCGAAAGATTTTGAGGCAAGGATGTCAGGCGATATTTTCTCTCAATTTCCAATGCTCTTTCCTCCCTGTCTCTCATCTTCGGAAACGCTCGGTTTCAAACTGCATCCGCTTGGACACGGCATATTTCAAATGACTGAAACGGTCATCGACCGGTCCGTCCGGAATGACAACGTCGATCGATGCTGCCATATTATCAATCAGGGTATCGTTGATCGATCCTTCCTCTTCCATTTCCTCCAGGATCTTATATTTTTTCCCGAAATTCTCCTCATCCAGAAATTCCAGGAGCAGAGGATCCACACCAGAAGATTCATCGGAAAGATCCGATCCTTCTTCCGTTTCTTCGGATCTTACTTCCGGTTTATCTTCCGTATTTACTTCCGTATTTTCTTCCGGTTTTTCTTCCGTATTTACTTCCGGTTTTACTTCCGGTTTTTCTTCCGGTTTTTCTTCGGTTCTTCCTTCGGATCTTTCTTGTAAAGCGGCTCCGGTCAGCTCTGCCAGATCTTTCGGTGAGAGAAATGTAAACCGATACTTTTCTTTCACTTCAGGATACTTGGCATGATCTACTTCTGAAATGAACATATCATAAGGTCTGGCATAAACTCCGTAATTCCCATAGAGTGCCTGATAGATGACCAATTGCTCCCGGGTCTCGGAGTGGGTCGCAATCGTCAGAACCTGATACAGTTTCTTTTTAAAATGCAGGTAGAATTCTCCTGCTTTCGGACTTCCCTGCGGCATAAGAACCTCTTTTCTTTCCGATCTATATTTCTTATAATGATCTGTACTATTATAACCCCTGGTCAAATGCATTCCAACGGAGAAAACCATGATTGCCGAAAAAGATCTCTTATCACTGGAATTTTACAAGAAATCCGCCTACACCGGAAGCGCCGGAAAAATGTGCTTTCGAATCGAAAAGGTCGAAGTCCCTGCGGAGACGGAAGGCAAAGCAGGATCTCAAAAGGAGCCGGCAGGCAAAGCAGGATCTCAAAAGGAGGCGGCAGGCAAAGCAGGATCAAAAAAGGAGCCGACAGGCGCCGAAGAAAAATCTGCAAAACCAGATGAAGAAAAGCCAGTAGATGCCGAAGATCAACCGGTTGAGATGGTCAAGCGCCTCAAGGCCACCATCTGGAAGGGGCCCTATGCTTTCGCCCATACCAAAGAAAAAAAGACCTCCCATCTGGAGGCCTTCTCAAGCGAGGGGATCTCTGCCATCTGTCAGTGGCTGAACGAAGAAGCAGAAGGCTTCAACCATTAACCGAAGGAGGCAATCCTTAACTCTTCCCGGTGTCAATCGGCTGTCAGGACAAGTTTCCTTAATCCTTAATCCTTCTTCTCTTCATATTCCGACAGGCCCTCTTTGATCCCGTCATAGATCTCCTGATAGGTCTCATCGTTATAATGCAGGCCATCCGTTGTCGTATAACCACTCTTCATGAGTTTAGAATAAGTATCGATATAATACCAATCGTTTTCATCGCACGCATCCTTCAATTTCTCATTAAAGGACTGAACATCTTTATTGGAGATCGACGGATAATCCTTGACCGGATTCACGGAAACCAGAACCAGCCGGATGGAAGGATCTTCTTCGGTCAGGGTCTTATATTCTTCGATGTAATTGTTGATATCGCCAAGATCATTGACACCAAGACAGATGACATAACGCCAGGTCTTTAAGGCAGAATTCTGTTTCCGGATCTTATTTACTGTCTTCAGGGCTGTATTCTTGAACCAGGGCAGGCCCTGACCGATCTTGGCAACAACGAAATTCCGGTCCTGGGATTCGATATCAACAACCTTATCCATTCCGACATAACGGGAATCGCCGATCCACATGGTTCCGGTATAGTCATCCGTCTCCAAAGCCGCCTTCGTCTTACTCCCGCTTTTTTCTGTCTTCGTCGTCTGTTCTGTCGTAGTGCTGCCATTCCGCCCGAAGAGATCGCCTTTCCGTACGATCATCAAACGAAGGACATAGACACCGATGGAAACCGATAATAGCAGGATGATCAGTGTCACAATAAATTCAATCACAGTTTTCTTCATCTTCTTCTCCTTAAAATAGCAGGTCCTCTACATTCTCTTTGGAATGTTCCACCTGCCGCGAGAAAATCCTGGCCCGGTCTTCGAGGACCGGAACCGGAATCAAATCCCCATATTGGAAACACCACTCTGCTAACAATAGATCTAAGAAACGGCAGCATCGCCGGATAAAACGTAAGACCATGCCGGGATCCCGGTTCTCATAGATCTCAATGGTATAGCGGAAGTAGAGATAGGAGCGGAAACGCTCCAGTCTGTTCTCCAATGCCGGTCCATTATTCGAGAGCAAATGATCCGCTGCATTTTCCAGGTCTTTGAGATTCGCGATCAAAGACTCCTTGATCTTATGCCAGTCCGAATTGACTTCCTCCATGGCGCAGAGTTTTTGTAAAAGAAGCTCGTCCTCTTCCCTCGTTCCTGCCAGAATCCGGTCCGGATCTTCCCCGAAAAGGACAGCGATCTTTCGATCCCTTTCTGCCAGGGGCAGGGACCGGTCTCTTAAGATCTCCATGATATCCCTGCGGAGAGCCAGAACCCGATCCAGGCGAGCCTGATCCTTTCGGCTTTCAGTGGTATCTCTTTTGTCCACATTCTCTTCGAAGTCTTCGTCAAGAGTCTCATCCGGATCTTCGTCGAAGTCTTCATCAGAAGTCTCATCCGGATTTTCGTCGAAGTCTTCATCAGAAGTCTCATCGAAGTCTTCATCGAAATCTTCATCAAAGCCTTCTTCCTCGAAAGGATCTTCTTCCCAGTCGGTATCATGATACTCTTCTTCCCGTTTTTCATATTCCACCGGATCCTCGCTGGAAAAAAAGAGCCGTGATGCCTCCGGGCAGGACAGTGTCAGATCCGTCAGCTGGTAAAAGGGCGTTTCAATGGTATATCTGGGATACTCCGTACAGGTGACCGACAAGCCACCCTGACCCATAGCAAGAATAATGTCACAAAGCCCATCCGAATTCAAGAAGGGGCATCTCTTGTCCGGACATAACTGAAAGCGATAAGACCCCTTTTGACCAATCAGTTTTTCCCTCAGCCGGTCTCCAATCGGGAGCGGGACATTTCGATACATTGTTGCCGTATCATCATCGATATCCACTTCCCAGCCGGCGCAGCAGCTATCCTTACAAGTCCCGCCGATACAATGGAAGTCCTTATAATAATCCGGGTATTCAAAAATCATGTATTTCCCTTCAATCTCTTGATTCAATCACGACGCAGACCCCGCTTCTGATCCGAATTTCTCCGACGCTTTCCACGATCTCATTGGAAGTTCCAAGAGAATCCCTGCCGCTTAAAGTTGCATCCTCCAGGGGATAATAGAAACCCTTCAGAGTCACACCCTCTGCCGGTCCGGACAGAGGAATGAGGCTGACATAAGTTCCGAACTGGTCTTTTTTTGCTATAGAAACCGGATGAGAAGCATCCATAAGCCGGATCCGGTTATTCCGGTCAATGAGAAAGATCAGCCGGTTTTCTTCCAGTCCCTGTTTCATCATACAGAGATTCGACAGGAGATGATCGATTCTTGTGCCGCTTCCCCCAAAGAGATCGATCTCGCCCTCGCTTTCCCGGAATGCCAGATGAAGTGCCGCCTCTGAATCGGTGTCATCCTTGATGGGATTTAAGAGAACAAGATGACTCTTCCCCTCTTTTTCGAGCTGCCTGGACTCTTCCAGCATGGTCTGATCCGCAGAATCGAAGTCGCCGATGATCCAGTCCGGGCAGATCCCCAGGCGGTCGGCAGCCTCCATTCCCTTATCGGCTGCAATCACCATCAGCTTCTCTCCCCTGCTTTGAACGTCTGCAAGGACTTTCTTCACTTCTTCTTCCGCGATCTGTCCGCCGGACAAAATAAGGGTTCGCATTACATTTTCTCCAGAAATGCTTCAATATTTTCAGAAATGTCCCCGTGGAAAATGGCAGAACCGGCGACGATCACATTCGCACCGGCCGAAAGGACCGCGTCCAGATTGTCGAGTTTCACACCGCCATCCACTTCGATATCGGTCTTTAAGCCGCGCTCATAAAGCATGGTCGAAAGATCCCTAAGCTTGTCCAGGGTATATGGAATGAACTTCTGTCCGCCATAGCCCGGATTCACACTCATGATAAGGACCATATCCACTTCCGGTAAAATATAGTCCAGGACAGAGAGCGGTGTTGCGGGATTCAAAGCCACTCCGGCCATAGCCCCGCCGGCCTTGATCTGATGAATGACCCGGTCCAGGTGATCCGTACTCTCTGCATGAACGGAAATAAGATCTGCTCCCGCATCAATGAAATCCGAGACCAGACGTTCCGGTCGTTCCACCATGAGATGCACATCCAGTATCTTATCTGTGACATTCCGAATGCTGCGAACCACCGGCGCACCGATCGTGATCCGCGGGACAAAGAGGCCGTCCATGACATCGATATGAATATACTGAGCCCCGGCATCATCCGCAGCCTGGATATCCCGTTGCAGATTGCAGTAGTCCGCTGACAGAATGGAGGGTGATAGACAATTCATAACTGCTTCTCCTTTGCTTTATTTAGACTTCCATATTCGGTCTTAATATCAATAATTCCGTCGGTTTTTGATCTCTTCATAGAGAAGAAGGTAGTTGTCATAACGGCTTTTTGCTATTGCACCAGTCGAAACGGCTTCCTTGACAGCGCAGTCCGGCTCATGGATATGGGCACATTCTTTAAAGCGGCAGTTGGGAATATAGTCATGGAACTCCGGAAAGCAGTCGTCCAGACTTTCCTTCTTCATCTCGGGAATCAGAACCGAACTGAAACCCGGTGTATCTACAATATAAGTTTCCTCTTCCTCTTCTCTGGTATGAAGGGGAATGATCTGTGCATGCCTTGTTGTATTCTTTCCCCGGGCAATCTTCTTGGAGATCTCTCCGGTCTCCATCTTAACTCCGGATTGGAGACAGTTGATCAGAGACGATTTTCCGACGCCGGAGGGTCCGGCCACGGTTGTGGTCTTTCCTTCCAGAACCTTACGGATTTCTGAAAGTCCTCTTTTCTCTTTGACCGAGGCGGTCAGAACCGGATAGCCAGCCTTCTCATAGGTCTTGACCAGATCCGAGAGTTTTTCCGGGTCCGCCAGATCGATCTTGTTAAAGACGATGATCGAGGGCAGATCCTGATATTCCATCATGACAAGGAAGCGGTCCAGAAGGTTTCGATCCGGGGTAGGACTGGCGGCGGCAAAGACGACCAGAGCCTGGTCTACATTTGCTACGGCAGGACGGATCAATTCGTTTTGTCTGGTAAGGATCCGGTCGACATTTCCAATTTTCTTCTCTTCGTTAATGACTGACATCTCGACGACATCACCGACCAGGGGCTTTTGACCGCGCTTTCGAAAGATTCCCTTGGCCTTACATTCATAGAGTCCCCGGCCCGGAATATAAACATAATAAAATCCTGCAATTCCTTTAATGATTCGGCCCTTCATAAACCTTCTTTC
Organism: Porcibacter vitabionis; assembly: GCF_046263795.1. Classification (NCBI taxonomy): domain Bacteria; kingdom Bacillati; phylum Bacillota; class Clostridia; order Lachnospirales; family Lachnospiraceae; genus Porcibacter; species Porcibacter vitabionis. The sequence continues at coordinate 78,012 of NZ_JBJYZD010000009.1, forward strand.
TTATCCTCTGTTGTAAAAGACAAAAATTTACACCATCCACCCGCGAAAAGCAGATAGATGGTGCAAAAGTTCTTTTCAGTTTACTGACCACTCGGTGTCGTATTCTGAGAATTGTCAGGATTGCTGCTGTCACCCGGGTTTGACGGATTACCATTATTATTGTTACCGCCGTCAGAAGCATTTCCGCCGGTGCCGCTTCCGCCGTCACTTCCATTGCTGTTTCCGCCGGCCGGCTGGCTATTGCCGGAATTCGCCGGTTTTTCTTCCGGCTTCTTTCCGAGGCTGACGACGAGATCTACCTTGGTTCCCTTGACCTGGGTTCCGCTTACGCTCTGGGAAATGACCATGCCTGCAGCGACACTGTCATTGTAAGCCTGGCTGATATTTCCAACAGTCAGTCCGTTATTCTGAAGTGATGTGACTGCCGCAGACTGGCTGATACCTACAACATTCGGTACCGAAACGGTCTCCTGACCCTGGGATACCACGATCGTCACGGTGTCTCCTTCTTTGACGCCGTCCGAACCGCCTTTCGGGGACTGGCTGATGACAACGCCCTGGGCAACGGAGTCACTGGTCTGATACTGGACATTGACTTCCAGATTCAGTTCTTTCAAAGCAGATTCTGCTGCCGATCTGGATTTTCCGACGACATTCGGAACAGCTACGGTCGTCTCCGCCGGGCCGCTGGACAAGGTCAGCTGAATGGTCGTATTCTTTGCGACCTTCTTGCCCTTCTTCGGTGTCTGACGGACCACCTGGCCTTCCTTGTAGCTATCGGAAGATTCCTTGCCGACCACCTCATACTTAAGACCTGTCTTATCCAGCTTGGTCCGGACTTCGTCTACTGTGAGGCCGGTCAGATCCGGTACGGTCACCTTATCCTTCTCACTGCTTTCCTCGGTTTTTGTCGTTGTTTGTGTCGATTTCTTTGTTGTTCCGAAATGGAACCAGCCCATGAAGGATGCAAGAAGGACCAGAACAATGACTGCAATGATGACTGCTGCGGCAATTCCCATGATGGTGATGGCTTTCTCCATCTTAGGATTTACCTTTTCATCATCGTCATCCTCCTCATCATCAATGTCTCTCTCCGAGACAAAGTTATCCTCCTTCGGCCTGTCCTGACGGATCTTCTCCATTTCCTCCGGAGTCAGGATCTTAGTCTTTCCCTCAGAATCCGGGTCGATATCCTGAACGAAATCCTCATCCGGATTGATCAGGGCTTTTTTCAGATCTACCAGGAGATCTCCCATGGTCGGATAACGGCGTTCCGGGCTCTTCTGTGTTGCCTTCTCAATAATGTGCTCGAGAGAAACAGGAACATCATCCACGAGCTCACTCGGCTTTGTCATATGACCCTGCAAATGCTGAATGGCAATGGAAACGGCAGTCTCCCCATCGAAGGGCACTTTGCCGGTCACCATCTCATACATCACAATACCCAGAGAATAGATATCGCTCTGCTTGGTCACATAACCGTTTCTCGCCTGTTCCGGCGAAATGTAGTGCACGGATCCCATGGCATCTGTGCTCATGGTCTTTGAAGTCGCAGCCTTGGCAATGCCGAAGTCCGTAACCTTGACCTTGCCCTCGTTCGAAATAATGATATTCTGCGGCTTAATGTCTCTATGAATAATGCCTTTATTATGGGCTGCCTCAATGCCTCTTGCCACCTGAATGGCAATGGACAGAACTTCCTTATAGTTCAAGCGGCCTTTTTTGGAAATATAGGTCTTTAAGGTAATTCCCTGCACATACTCCATTACGATGTAATAGAGATTATTTTCAAAGCCGACATCATAGATATTGACAATATTGGGATGTTCCAGCCCTGCAGCTGCCTGTGCTTCCTGGCGGAACTTACTTACGAAGGTCTTATCCTCGGCAAATTCCGGCTTTAAGATCTTGACAGCGACATCCCGCTCGAGCACATGATCCTTGGCCCGATAGACATCTGCCATCCCGCCGGCTCCGACCTGCTCCTGGATCTCGTAACGATCTCCTATAATGGTTCCCGGTATTAACATAGAAATCTCCTTATATTCTCATGGATTATATTCTCGTGGATTATATTCTCATGGATGATATCAATTTTACGGACAAAGGCTAAGGTTCTACTAAAATCACAGAGATATTATCCCTGCCGCCCTTTTCATTGGCAAGATCCATCAATTCCTGACATTCTTCCTCGACAGAACGGCCATCCGACAGGATGTCCCGGATCTCCTCATCGGAAAGCATGTCGGTCAGGCCATCGGAACAAAGGAGGACCCTGGCTCCATCCGCCAGATCTTCTTCAAAGAAATCCGGCTTTACCTCTTCTTCTGCGCCGATCGCACGGGTGATATAATGGCGTCTGGGATGAACCTTGGCCTCATTTTCATCGATTTTCCCGGATCGAAGCAGTTCCCCGACATAAGAATGATCTCTGGTCACCTGATGGAGACCATCCGGATCAGAAATATAGACCCTGCTGTCACCCACATTAGCCGTCAGAAGTCTTCCATTCTCGAAGGAACATGCGATGAAAGTCGTCCCCATTCCTTTCTTGGTCTCATCTTCCATAGCTTCCCGAAAAATCAGCTGATTTGCATGGCTGATCGCATTCTTCAAAACTTCCACCGGCTGACCGGACGGATGTTCTGACAGATCCTCTAAAACGATCTGAACGGTTTTACTGGAAGCATATTCTCCTGCCTGATAGCCGCCCATGCCATCTGCAAGTAAGAAGGCATTCGGCAGCAAGCCAACAGGCGAAGATCTTGCATAGATATAGTCTTCGTTATTCGACCGGACCCTTCCCGGATCCGTCTTCATTGCATATTGCATTACATTTTCCCCTTAAATGCCGTCTGCGAAGCTGCCCGCAGGCCCCATCGATATCACGGCCCAATTCTCTCCTAATAGTAACATTTATCCCCAGATTTTCAAGTTTCTTTTGGAAGGAGTGGATCCGCTTCTGATTGGACTGGACATAGGATCTCTCCTTGATCGGGTTCACAGGAATCAGATTCACATGGCAGAGACAGCCCTTTAAGAGAGCCGCCAGGCGGACAGCATCCTCATCACTGTCATTGACATTGCCGACCAGACTGTACTCAAAAGTTACCCGCCGGCCGCTTGCTTTGACATAATCCTTCATCGCCTGAATCACTTCATGGATATCATAACGATTGGCGATCGGCATCAGTTCCCGGCGTTTTTCCTGTGTCGATGCATGTAAGGACAAGGCCAGTGTGATCTGGAGATCTTCCTTTGCCAGATCATAGATCCTTGGAACAAGACCGCAGGTCGAAACCGTCACATTTCTCTGGCTGATATTCAGGCCATTCGGATCCGTCAGAAGATGTATAAAACGAATCAGATTGTCATAATTATCCAGCGGTTCTCCGGTTCCCATCACAACCACATTGGAGACCCTTTCTCCGATATCCGCCTGTATACGGTAGATCTGGTCCAGCATTTCCGAAGGCCGAAGGCCCCGGACCAGGCCATCCAGTGTCGATGCGCAGAAGCGGCAGCCCATGCGGCAGCCCACCTGGGAGGAAATGCAGACCGAATTTCCATGTTCATACTTCATCAAAACAGACTCGACCATATTGCCGTCCGAGAGAGCAAAAAGATACTTCCTGGTGCCGTCGATCTTTGAAATCTGCAGATCCTCTTCCGTAAGAATGGTCAGGCTTGCCTCTTCCTTCAATTTCTCTCTCAGGCTCTTCGGAAGATTCGTCATCTCGTCAAAGGAAGAAGCCAGGCGGACATGCATCCATTCATAAATCTGTTTGGCCCGGAAAGGCTTCTCGCCGAGAGAAGTGCAGTAATCCATAAGCTCCTCTAAGGTCATGGACTTGATATCTGTTTTTTCCTGATCATTCATTTCTTTTATCCTTTTCACATGCTGACAGAACATGCTTACATGCTTATCTTGAAAATACAGCATAATAGAAGCCGTCATGATGAAGATCCGGAAGGATCTGTCTCTCTTCTATCAGAGTAAGATCCGGCCAGGTCTGTAAGATCCAGTCACGGTTCTCCTGGTTTTCTGCCTGATCGATCGTACAGGTGGAATAGACCAGTTTTCCACCCTCTTTCAAATAAGAAAGCGAAGCGAGAAGAATCTTTCTCTGCAGCATCTGTAAGGATCTGATATCCTCTTCTTTCAGGCGATAGCGGATCTCCGGCTTTCGCCTGAGTACGCCCAGGCCGGAACAGGGGAGGTCTGCCAGAAGAAAGTCCGCCCGGCCTTCCAGGCTCTTATCATGGACCGTCGCATCGCCTACTTCTGCCCGAATGGAAGTAAGTCCAAGCCGCACTGCATTTTCCCGGATTTTTTCCACCTTTTCTTCAGTCAGATCCCGGGAGAGAATCTCTCCCTCGTCTCCCATGATAAGGGCTGCATCTATGGATTTTCCGCCGGGCGCAGCACAGAGATCGATCACCACTTTTCCGGGCCGGATCCCTGCAGCCTCTGCCGGAAGCATGGAGGAGAGATCCTGGATATAGAAATCGCCTTCCTGAAATTCCGGCAGATCCGACAGACTACCCCCTCCTTCCAGGAGGAAAATACCTGACTCACTGTCCGAGAGAGAATCCCCGTCCTTCGATTGATCCTGTGTCTCTCTTCTCTGAAAGAGTTCTGCCCGGTCTACATTTGTAAGAGTCATGCCCTGACTCTCCAGTCTCTGTCTTAAAATTTCAGGCCGGATCTTTCCTTCATTCGTCCGGATCGACAGGGGCGCGGGATCAGAAAAGCCCTGACAGATCCGGTCCCGGATGCTTTCTCCATAGTCCCTCTGCCAGAGATCGAGAATCCAGTTTGGAATGTTGGTTTTCGCCTCCAATGTGGAAGGGAACAAGGGATCCGATGTCATTCTTCGGATATAGGTCCGAAGAACGGCATTAACAAAGCCTTTAAGGCCCGGAAAACCGCGTTTTTTCGTAAGTTTCACTGCTTCATTTACGACGGCGGAATCCGGAATGTGATCCATGAAACGAAGCTGATAGAGGCTCATTCGAAGGATTTCCCGAATGACCGGTTTCATCTTTTTGACCTTGGTTTTTGAGATCTGATTTAAGATGTCATCAAGTTCCAGCATCTTTTCGATGGTTCCCCGGGTCAGGCGGACCATGAAATGCTTGTCCCTCTCCGGGAGGTAGTCATATTTTTCCAGGACCGCATGGAGGATCAGATGGCTGAATTCGCCCTTTTCCAGAATCTCCATCAGCATGTCCAGGACAAGTCCTCTCGTATTTACAGTAGATGTCATAGGAGCTTCCTTTTTTGATACCGCAATGGATCGTTGACACGTGAAACGATCCCCTGTCAATCCCTGTCATCTCTGGTCAAAATCAGGATCCGAAGCAGCTGAAGGATCGCAGACAAAGCGCCTGCGACATAGGTCAGAGCGGCTGCAACAAGGACTTTCCGTGTCTTCTTTAATTCATCCCTTTCCAGGATATGTCCGTCGCGAAGCATTTGCATGGCACGGTGCGAAGCATTAAATTCCACCGGTAAGGTCACGATCTGGAAGAGGACCGCCAGGGAGAAGGCCCAGATACCGATCCGGATCAGAATGCCCGGCAGGCTCGATGATGTCGTCGCACTTCCGCCATAACCTAAGAAGATACCGATCAGGATCAGAGGCCAGGAAATCGCCGAGCCGAAATTGGCAACCGGAACCAGCCAGCCCCGAAAGATCAGGGGGAAGTAACCGACCTGGTGCTGGATGGCGTGGCCGCATTCGTGGGCTGCCACACCGACTGCTGCAACCGACCGCGACTGATAGACACTGTCAGAGAGCGAGAGCGTCTTATTTCTCGGATCATAATGATCCGTCAGATTGCCGGAAACATGGAGGATCTGTACATCAAAGATTCCTGCCATATGAAGGATCCGTTCCGCCGTCTCAGCCCCGGTCATGCCCAGTCTGCTTGCAACATTCTGGTAACGACGGAAAGTCGCATTGACATTGGCTGATGCAATGGCACAGATCAGAATACCGATCAAGATCAAAATATAGGTCGGATCGAAAAAGCCATAGCCAAATCCATAACCACCATAATACATAGATATTCCTCCAGTCTTTCAGGCACTTTAGCGCTCCATGGAAAAAGCATCGCCGATCTTTAAAGCATGTCCCAAAAGGAAAGTCTTCGCATCCATCCGTTTCTTTCCTTCCATCTGGATCTCCTCGAGTAAGAGACTGCCCCGGCCGCAGGCCACTTCGATCCCCTGATCTGACAGGGCGAGAATGGTTCCCGGACAGACAACTGTTTCATTTCCCTGGTCCTGACTCAACTTTTGATCCTGCTTCGTATCCTGTTTGGAATAGAAGACCTTGCTCTTCCAGATCTTTACCAATTTGCCATTCAGGAAAGAATAAGCACTGGGCCAGGGATTTAAGCCCCGGACATAATGATCCAGTTCTTCTGCCGGCCGGCTCCAGATGAGATTACCCATACTCTTCTTCAACATGCCGACATGGCTGGCTTCTGCCTCATTCTGAGGAATCGGTTTTACCTTTCCATCGGAAAGATCCTGTAAAGTCTTCACGATCAGATCACCGCCGACCAGAGCCAGTTTCTCAAAAAGGGATCCGCCGGTCTCTTCCGGATCAATGGGAACCGCTTCCTGCTCCAGGATATCACCATCATCCAGGCCGACACCCATCTGCATGGTCGTTACACCGGTCTCCTTGTCACCATTCAAAATGGACCACTGAATGGGCGCTGCTCCCCGATACTTTGGAAGCAGAGAGGCATGGACATTGACACAGCCGAAGGGCGGCATGTCCAGGATCTCCTTCGGAAGGATCTGACCATAGGCTGCTACGACCATGATGTCAGCCGGATATTTCCGTAATACTTCTATATTTTCCGGCTTTCGGATCCGATCCGGCTGGAATACAGGGATCTTATGAGACAGAGCCCACGTCTTCACCTCGGAAAACCGTGGCTCTCCCTTTCGTCCCCGGGGCTTGTCCGGCTGGGTGACCGCCAGAAGGATCTCATGACCGGCACGATACAGGGCATCCAGGCTTGTGACTGCAAAGTCCGGTGTCCCCATGAAGATGATCTTCATCCTTATTCTTCTCCTTCATAGTCCTCATCATTTCCGTCATCTGCGGAAACTTCCATCAGATCTCCTTCGACCTTACTTGTGTACATAACGCCGTCCAGATGGTCCAATTCATGACAGATGGCGCGGGCCAGAAGGCCTTCGCCCTCCAGCTTATAAGGCTTCATGTCGAGATCATATGCCTCGCAGATCACATGATTGGGACGAGTGACAATGCCCACCTTATTGGGAACAGACAGACAGCCTTCCTGTCCGGTCTGCACCCCGTCCTTTTCTGTAATGACCGGATTGATGAGATAATACGGGCCATTGCCGTCCTGTACATCGATCACGACCATTCTTCGTAAGACTCCGACCTGGGGCGCGGCCAGGCCGACACCATTGGCTTCGTACATGGTTTCCACCATATCATGAGCCAGTTCCAGAAGATGCGGGGTCATCTCTTTGACCGGGTTACATTTCTTTAAAAGGATTGGATCGCCTTCCAGGCGAATCTGTCTTAATGCCATAGTTTCCTCCTTTGGTTAATTCATCGATCTGCTTACAGGGGATCAAAATCAAACCAGATATAAACATCACTGTATCTTTGTTTTTCCTGAATATAGACCGTGGCCAGATTTTTTGCCAGGACCAGCTTATCATAAGAGCTGTGTTTTAGATAGACTGTCTTTCTCCAGACATCGCGGATCCGGGCAATGCCGGCATCCTCCGGGCCTAAAACCCTGACCTGTGACAAGGTCTCGGTCTTCCCTTCTTCTCGAAGGTAAGATGCGAGTTCCTTCGCTTCTGTTTCGAGATGGTCTTTCTTCTCCGAGGTCAAAAGGATCATCAGTAGATGCCCTGCCGGCGGATAATCCAGAAGCCTCCGGTATTGGATCTCCTCCTGATAGAAAGCCGGATAATCCTGGGCTGCCGCACATTGGATACTGTAGTGATCCGGCTGGTAGGTCTGGATCACGACCTGTCCCGGTATCTGTCCCCGTCCGGCCCGGCCGGCAGCCTGAGTGATGAGCTGAAAGGTACGTTCCGCCCCGCGGAAATCCGCGGCATTTAATGACATATCTGCTGCCAGGATTCCAACCAAGGTGACATAGGGAAAATCATGACCTTTTACGATCATCTGGGTCCCGACCAGGATATCCGCCTCCCGGTTGGAAAACTGTTCCAGGATCTGTCGATAACTTCCCCTGGTCCTCGTCGTATCCGCATCCATGCGAAGTACCCGGGCCTTGGGGAAAATTTTCTTCACTGCCTCTTCCACTTTCTCGGTACCTGCCCGGAAGCCTCCGATATAGGGAGACCCGCAGGTCGGACAAACTTTCGGCATGGGCCTGGTATAGCCGCAGTAATGGCAATGGAGTTTTCCATCCCTGTGAAGTGTCAGAGAGACATCACAGTGGGGACACTTAATACTTTTGCCGCAGGACCTGCAGGAAACAAAGCCCATCATGCCTCTTCGGTTCAGAAAGAGCATGATCTGCTCTCCCTTATTCAGGCGATCCGTCATCAGATCCTGAAGACGCCGGGAAAGGATCGAGCGATTGCCGGATCTTAATTCTTCTCTCAGATCCTCAATCTCACAGGTTGGAAGGGGGCGTTCCTCAACTCTTTTTTTCATTTGAAGGAAACCGATCTTCCCATCCGCTGCAGCTTCATAAGTTTCCACAGACGGAGTCGCCGATCCCAGGATCACGGTCGCATGAGAAAGCTCTCCGCGCCGGATGGCCACATCTCTTGCATGATAACGGGGTGCCTGTTCACTTTTATAGGAAGATTCATGCTCTTCATCCACAATCATAAGACCCAGATGTGAAAATGGTGTGAACAGGGCACTTCTCGGTCCAACCATAATCCGGCAGCTGCCGTTTCTGGCCCGGTCCAGCTGATCCATCCGTTCACCTGGCGACATCCTGGAATTTAAAATGGAAACCAGATCTCCAAAGCGCTGATAGAAACGCATGACGGTCTGATAGGTCAAGGCGATCTCAGGAATCAAAACGATCGCTTCTTCTCCCCGGTCCAGGCAATCCTGAATCAGTTCCATATAGACTTCCGTTTTCCCGGATCCGGTCACTCCATAAAGGAGATAGGGTTTTCGAATGCCCCGGGCCTGATCCTGTCTTACGGTTTCTATGCAGGCAGCCTGTTCTTCGGTCAAATGCAGGTCCTTCTCTTCCCTTTTCAGATCCCACAAGGGGTCACGGAAAGCGCGGACAGACTCTACAATGGCCAGACCCCTGGCTTCCAGATCCCGGATGACATAGCTTCCGATATGAAGCTTTCCGGTAATAAGATCCCAGGGGATCTCTTTCTGGTCCAAGAGTTCCGACAGAAGTCGTTCCCTGGCCAGGGAATGCCTCTTTGCCTTCTTCATATCCTCCAGAGCTGTCCTTCCCTCTGCCTCTCCTACAGCCAGGCGGACCAGCTTCTTCTCCTGAATCTTCCCCCGATTTCCGGTCGGGAAGACCGTTTTCAAGGCCTGATTCATGGTAGAGCCGAAGTGATCCGAGATCCATCCGGCAAGGGCGATCAACTGGCCTGTGGTATTCTCACTTTCTTTTTTGGCCTTTTGGACGGAGAGGATCTCCTTCATGGATTCCTTTGGAACTTTTGCTTCGTTGGAAAGGGAAAGCACAAATCCCGCGATCTTCCGATTTCCTCTGCCGAAGGGGATCAAAACCTCAGAGCCGACAGTTACGTCAGATTCCATTTCGGCCGGAATCCCATATTGGAAGGTCCGGTCCAGCTTTTCCAATGTGATATCCACAATGACATCTGCGTATTTCATCTCAAACCCCTGTCCCATTACCGATCTTCTTTTGGATCAGACGGTTTTCCCTTCCAATCAGACGGTTTTCCCTTCCAGTTTCAACTCTTCCAGGATATCCCGGATCAGATCTCTCTCATCCATAGGATGCTTGACACCGCGGATCTCCTGATAGTCTTCATGCCCCTTGCCGGCAAGGATAATGACATCGCCCTCCCGGCCGTTTTCAATGGCATAGCGGATGGCTTCCTTTCGATCCTCGATCATGATATACTTGCCGCTTGTCTTCTTCATGCCGGTCTCGATATCCTGCATGATAGCCAAAGGCTCTTCGAAACGGGGGTTATCCGATGTAATAATGGTAAAGTCCGATAGTTTTCCGGAGACTTCGCCCATTTCATAGCGACGAAGCTTCGACCGGTTGCCGCCGCAGCCGAAGACCGTAACCAGGCGCTTCGGTTTATATTCTTTCAAGGTCAGAAGCAAACTCTCCAGAGCAACTGCATTGTGGGCATAGTCGATCATCAGAGAAAAATGGTCGGAAACCGGCACGATCTCGATCCGGCCTTTGACCTTGATAGTGTGGAGGGCCTTCTTGATGTCCTGAAGGGAGACATCGAAGTGACGGGCAACGGCAGCTGCCGCCAGGGCGTTGTAAACCGAGAACTTGCCCGGCTGGTCAACATCCACATGCGCATTGATGAGGCCGGACAAGTCAAACTCGATGCCCAGATAACCCGGCTTATGAATCAAAGACAGGTTACTCGCCCTAAGGTCATCCCCTTCTTTCATCCCGAAGGTCTCAACCGTACTGGTCGCACCTTTGGAAATTTCTTTGAAATGCGGATCGTCCCCATTGAAGATTCCGATCTTACACATTTTGAAGAGCATAGCCTTGCATTCCAGATATTCTTCAAACGAAGCATGCTCGTTGGGGCCGATATGATCCGGAGACAAATTGGTGAAAACGCCGATCTCAAAAGGGATGGCAGCGACGCGATGCATCTTCAGTCCCTGAGAGGAGACTTCCATGACGCAGGAATCACAGCCACTGTCCACCATTTCCCGGAAGGCTTTCTGAATCACAAAGGACTCCGGTGTGGTATTGCTGCCTGGCGTCATATGGCCGTGAATCATGGTTCCGATGGTTCCGATCAATCCGACGTCATGACCGGCATCTTCGAGGATGGACTTGATCATAAAAGTTGTTGTCGTCTTTCCCTTGGTTCCGGTAACACCGACCACTTTCAATTTCTTGGCCGGATAATCGAAGTAGGCAGCTGAGAGTTCTGCCAGGGCAAGTCGGGTATCCTCTACCTGGAATACAGCGATATCCGGGCCGCTGTCACCCAGATCTACAGGCTTTTCCGTAATCAGAAGTGCTGCACCCTCGACAGCAGCCTGCTCTGCATAATCATGACCGTCAAAAGACGCGCCCTTGAGGCATACGAAGGCACAGCCGGGAACGATATTCCTGGAATCATAAACAAGTTCCGTAATTTCTCCGTCATCACTGCCCTGGATCATCTTTCCTTTTAAGTTGGAAAGTAAGTCTTTTATTTTCTTCATATGAGAGGTCTCCTTTAATGTTCTTGTCTCTTTTTTTAATGTTCTTTTCTCTTTTTTAATGATCTTTTCTAATTTGAATGTTCGTGTCTCTATTCTGTGCAGAAAAAATCAGAATCATTATACCGCAATCTAAAGGCAAGGAAAAGGACTGGAAAAAGCACAAGAAAGCAAGTATGATTTCCATAAACATCATGCTATGATTGTGCAGAAGAGGGGAGTTTTACCGGTAACTCTTGCAATTCTCTCTATTCGGAATCAGTCAGACCTGTCTTGCAGAAAGTGTGAAAAAATGCGTCATTTAATGAATCCGCTCGACTTCTCAACGGATGAGCTGAATCAGCTGATGAATCTGGCGATGGACATCGAGGCCAATCCTGATAAATATGCCCATGCCTGTGACCGAAAGAAGCTGGCAACTCTTTTCTATGAACCCAGTACCCGAACCCGGCTCTCCTTCGAGGCAGCCATGCTGAATCTGGGAGGCAGCGTCCTGGGTTTCTCTGAGGCATCTTCTTCCTCTGCAAGTAAGGGCGAATCCGTCGCAGATACCATTCGCGTCATCTCCTGCTACGCTGATATCGTTGCCATGCGTCATCCCAAGGAGGGCGCACCCTTGGTTGCAGCTCTGCATTCCCGGATCCCGGTCATCAATGCAGGCGACGGCGGGCATCAGCATCCGACCCAGACCCTGGCAGACCTCTATACCATCCGAAAACTGCACGGCCGCCTGGATCACTTGACCATCGGTCTCTGCGGCGACCTGAAATTCGGCCGGACGGTTCATTCTCTGATTGAAGCCCTGTCCCGCTACGAGGGCATCCGCTTCATCCTGATCTCCCCGAAGGAACTCCGGGTTCCCGAGTACATCCGGAAGGACGTCCTCGACAAAAATCAGATTCCCTATACTGAGGTCGAGCGTATGGAAGATGCCCTGCCGGATCTCGATATCCTCTATATGACCCGAATCCAGAAGGAGCGTTTCTTTAATGAAGAGGAATATCTCCGTATGAAGGGCTTCTATATCCTGAATGAAGAGAAGATGAAGCTGGCCAGAGAGGACACCTATGTCCTTCATCCCCTTCCCAGGGTCAATGAGATCTCCGTCGATGTCGATGATGATCCCCGCGCCAAATACTTCGAACAGGCCCAGAATGCCGTCTACATGCGGATGGCTCTGATATTGACTCTTCTTGAAATTCACGTTGGAGAATAAACTTTCAAAAATAAACTTTCATATGAAGCAAATGAGATCTGAAGGTCTGAAACTTACGATGTATACAGATAGGCAATGCTTCATTTTTTCAAGTCGGTCTATATTTCAGGATAGGACGTAAACAAGATCTGAAGGTCTGAAGCTTACGATGTATACAGATAGGCAATGTTTCATTTTTTCAATTCGGTCTATATTTCAATAAAGGAAAGGAAGAAAAGATGCTGAACATCAGTGGTGTCAATGAAGGATATGTCCTCGATCATATCAAGGCGGGAACAGCCCTGAAGGTTTACCATGACCTGGGGCTCGAGCAGCACGACTATACCGTTGCCATTATCATGAATGTGAAATCCAATAAAATGGGAAAAAAGGATATCCTGAAAATCGAATGTCCCATCGGATCCATCGATCTTGATGTTCTCGGTTTCATCGATCATAATATTACAGTCAATATCGTAAAAAACGGATTCATTGCAGACAAGCTGAAATTGGAACTTCCGAAAGAAGTACACAATGTCATCCGCTGCAAGAATCCGCGCTGCATCTCGACCATTGAGCAGGAACTCGAACAGGTCTTCATTTTGACCGACCCCGAGCATGAAGTCTACCGCTGCAAGTATTGCGAAGAGAAGTACGAGCGGAAATGAATAAGAAAATTCATTTGCAATCATGCTAGTATGAACCGGATCCCCGCTTCAGGGCCAGATATCGTAATACTGACCAAATATAAATATTCCGATAGTCTCAGCACCTGAATCGGGGCTGATTATCGTAATACTGACTCAATATAGAAATTCCGATAGTGAATCCTTGAATTCACTATCGGATTTTTTAAACTTAAACTGTATTACGATAAATGAGGTCAAAATCGGCTTATTCTATGCCCTAGACTATCGTGATTTTAAAAATCAGCTTATCATATGATAATTGAGATCCGCTATAAAGATACTTCCTCGCGTTGCTGAAACTTTCAGCAATCTTTTAGATTAGCTCCGCATCGTAATAAAACTCGTGTCGAAGAAACTTCCAGCAATCTTTTGGATTAGCCCCGCATCGTTATTAAGATACTTCCTCGCGTCGAAGAAACTTCCTCACAGCATCGCATACCTGCGACAGTTCCTCATCCCGGTCGTAACAGTGGTCCGCGCCTTCGATCGTCACAAGCTCCGCGTCATTCCCCTGGGCCTGGTACTGTTCAGCCAGATCCACACCGTATTGATAGGGCACCGTTAGGTCCTTCGTTCCGTGAATGACGCAGACCGGACCATGATAAGTCGCGATGCACTCCTCCACAGGCAGAATCCTCGCCACCCGGGCATAGTTTCCCTTCAATGTGACTCCGGAATCATTGGTAATGCTTTCCGGAGGATTTTCCGGATCAAATGTAAACCCAAGCAGCTCTCCCTCTCTTGCCCCATCTCTTATCACCATCGCAGGTGACATGGGGATCAGTCCGCGAATCTTATCCTGCATGATTCCGGCCACAAGAACGGCATTCAGTCCTCCCTGCGAATGCCCGGTGAGATAAATCGAGCTGACCCAATCCAGGCCGGCTGCATAATCGATCACCCGCATTCCCTGTGTCATCCAATGCAATATGGTATGATCCGAAAAATCTCCATCACTTTTCCCATGACCGTAGAGCTCCACGCGGAGCGTTGCAAAGCCTTCCTCTCTGGCAGCCTCTGCCACTGCAATAATGTGCCTTTCTTCCATGTGTCCTGTAAATCCGTGAAAGACGACCAGAAGCGGCATTTTCTCGCCTTCGGTCTTTCCTGCCGGAAGATCCAGTTTTGCATGCACTTGCATACAGTCACAAGGAATATAAAATTCTTTCATCATTTTTCCCTTTCTTCATTCTGTCCCACAATACTCTTAATCATCCTCACGGCTAAAAACCTGGGTTTTCTCGCCCACATGGCTTATATTGATTCACTCCCCTTATGCTGTCAATCGTCCCCTTTCCATACTCCCTTCTCACAACTGATACACCACCTGTCCCCGGCAAATCGTCATATGTACCCTTCCAGTCAATTCCATACCGATAAAAGGCGAATTCTTCGATTTGGAATGCAAATCCTCTTTCTTCAGGACCCATTTCTCTTTCGGATCAAAAAGGACCAGATCCGCCGGGCCACCCTCATAAAGTCTGCCGCCGGGCAGCTGATAGAAGTCTGCAGGATTACAGGTCATCTTTCGAAGGAGATCCATAAGAGACAGATCCTTTGTCTCAACCAGATGGGTGATGCCAAGAGCCAGAGAAGTCTCAAGACCGATGAGACCGGATGGAGCCGGGTTTTTAGGATCAAAGCCCTTGGCTTTTTCTTCCAAAGTGTGTGGCGCATGGTCGGTAACGATCATATCCAGGGTTCCGTCCTGAAGGCCCTCGATAAGTTTTTGACGATCCCACTCTGTTCGAAGAGGCGGATTGACCTTGGCAAGCGTTCCTTTTTCTAACAGCAGATCTTCTGTAAAGGAAAAATGTGTCGGCGTGACTTCTGCACAGACACGGACTCCTTCCTGCTTCATAAAGCGGAGAATATCGACCGTAATTCCGGAAGAAACATGCTGAATATCCAGTCGGACACCGGACTCCCTGGCCAAAAGACAATCCCTGGCTGTCAATGTTTCTTCCGCCAGGGCCGATGCTCCCGGAACGCCCAGTTGTTCAGAGACCTTGCCTTGATTGACGCCGGCCGATCCGATCAGATCCGGATCTTCTTCATGAAGACTGATCGGAAGATCCAGAGCAGCTGCCTCCTTATAAACCTCCAGCAAGAGCTTTTCATCCTTGATCGGGATCCCGTCATCAGTAAATCCGATGGCCCCGGAAGAAGCCAAAGCCTTCATATCGGTTAGTTCTTGCCCCTTCAAACCTTTGGTGACCGTTGCTGTCTGATAGACATGGACAGGGAGCCTTTCTTCTCTCCTAAGGAGATCCTCCAGAGTCTCAACAGAATCCACCGCCGGCTTGGTATTGGCCATACAGACAAGGGAAGTGACCCCGCCTGCCGCCGCAGCAGAGGATCCGGTATAGATATCCTCCTTGTAAGTCAGTCCCGGATCCCGGAAATGAACATGGACATCGACAAGTCCAGGCGCTGCCACCAGGCCATGCCCCGGCAACAGGCTATTCTCTTCTTCTGCCGCCTTTATTTCTTCCGGGGTGGCTCTACGGATTGCTTTGATGTGATCCTCTTCCAGTATGATATCTGTCACTTCATCTCTTTCTGTGGCCGGATCCATAACTCTGACATTTTGAATGATCTTCATCCAATTTCTCCTCTCCATCTGGAATGATTATAGTTCATATAGAACAGAAACACGACATCAAATTCACGATAACTCAATGGGACATCGATCCTGCGAACAGTGATCTGATGATATGAGTGTCAAATGACAGTATAATCATCAGATTACACAAAATGATAGATAGCAGAGAAAAATTGTCCTGCGAAAAAAAGCTGCGAGAACTCTTTTCGTTCTCACAGCCTTTTCCATTCTTATGAAACAGTTTTACAGGTGTAATTTACTTTCTTCCATCCATTTCACCTTTCCTTCCGGCCTTCCTTCTCTTTTTCTCCTCGTATGCCACAAGGGCTCCTCCGCAAACCATAAGGAGGGTGATCGGAAGAAGAGGGGTCTGACTGGCATCCATTGTCTTCGGGCTTACGCCGGTCTTCTTGGCAGAAGCTTTCGCCTTCTGATCGGAAGGTGCGCCTGTTTTTCCCGAGCCTTCGATCTTCTGCTCCAGATTCTCTGCAAGCTTTGTATCGGAAACGGCTTTGCCGGAGTCTGCCTTGACCTGATCCGTCTCCGTCCCGGCCTTTCCATGATCCGTCTGGGCCTTATCTGTATCTGTCTCGGCCTGTCCATGATCCGTCTCGGCCTTACCACTATCCGTCTGCCCCTGATCCGGATTCTTTTTGTCATCATCTGTTTTGGAAGGATCGGACGGTTTCGAAGCTTCCTCGATTTCTTTCTTCAGCTTTTCGTGGTCCACGTTTGCAACCTTATATTTCGGATCCCAGGCCTGTTCCAGTGCATGCAGACTGTCTGTCGAAAGCTTGGACTCGATCCAGTCTGTATTGATCATAGAAGGAGCAGACGCATCTGCTTTCAAAAGGCTTACCGGAAGGAGCGCCTTCCCGCTTGCTTTTGCAAGCATCGGACTTACTCTCATAGAATCTGAAAGTGTCGTCTGATCCTTCGTGGAAGCATCCATGATCCGGCCATTGTAAGCCGGAACAGATACGATCAGTTTACCATCTTTGCTTTCGAATTTACTTCCATCCAGAAGATCCTGATAAGATGTTTCACTTCCATCTGTACCCAAAAGCTGTAAGGTCTTAAGATCCAGCGTCACTTCCTGATCCTTGTCGGAATTATTGAGAAGAACCGTCAATGCCTGACCGGTCTTCTGATCCCGGCGGATATAGCCTAGGACATTTTTATTCCCGGTTGAGAATTCCTCAACGGTACCGGTACGGAGGGCAGAATTATGATTCCTGAGATAGCCCAGCCATGCATACCAAAGTGTCAGATTTCGATTGCCTTTTCCCCAGGTCATGGCTCTTCTGTCATCCGGATCGTCCGCGCCTACCATACCAAGCTCATCTCCGTAGTAGATCGTCGGAGCACCGGCATAGGTAAACTGCATGAGAGAAACCAGATATTGTTCCTTCTTAGCCTTTTCCGAAGTCGAATCATAGGTCGGGAAGGCCGATGCCAGACTCTTATCTGCTCTGTCATCAGAAATACCATCCAGATAGGACAGGATCCTTGTGGTATCATGGGAATCCACCAGATTCATCATGGCATAGAAAGCTTCCTTGGGATAACGCTCGCGAAGCTTTCGCATCTCTTTCATGATATCATCAGAAGACTTTCCCTTTTCATCGGAGCCACTCATTGCAAAATTCGTAGCGAAGCCGCGGAACATATAATTCATGACAGAATCATACATATCTCCCAGGAGGTATTTGGTCGCATCCGTCCAGATCTCACCGACGATCACACCATCATTCGTTCCATCATTCAAGGCCTTGACGGACTTTCGGAAATGCTGCCAGGTTTCATCCGAGACTTCATTGGCCACATCCAGACGCCAGCCGCTTGTGCCCTTTTCCATCCAGTATTGGGTAATGGAGCCATTATCCTTTTTCTCATCTCCTATGATCTCTTTGGCCCAGCTTCCGGTCTGATACTCGGATCCATTGGTCGCCTTGATGACCGGCATGTTGGAATAACTCCACCAGCCGGAATAGCTATAGACATTCTTGCCCTTCCGAAGGCCGATCTCATCCGGCTTGGCATCTGTACCATCCTGCTCCTTCAAGGTTTTATTTTCAATGTCAAACCACTTGGTATAGGAGAAATCCGTGATTCCATACTGACTGCTGAAGTAGTCTCTGGCATCCTTCTCCGCCTGCGCCTGGTCTACCTTTTTCTCATTCATCTCGTCATAGACATAAGCCCAGTAAGGATAAGCGCCGATCTTACCGTGATTTACGGAAGTGCCACCCTCCAGATACTTATAATAGCGGTCAAAGTAAATCGAATCGTCGGAAACATGGTTGAAGACTCCATCCAGGATGATGTGCATATGATTCGCCCTGGCAGCCTTTACAAGCTCATTGAAATCGCCCTCTGTTCCCAGGATCGGATCGATCTTACCGTAGTCGCTGGTGTCATAACGGTGACTGGAGATCGAAGCAAAGCTCGGATTCAGATAGATCACATTGACGCCGAGAGCCTTGAGATAGGAGATGTGCTCAGTGATACCCTTGATATCGCCGCCATAGATCTCATTGTTCCAGATCTGGTCTCCATAATAGGCGCCGGTCTTCTCATAGTCTTCCTTCGAAAGCTTTGCCTCCTGCTCAGGATTTTCCGGCAGAGCATACCAGTTGTCCATCAGTTCATAATTGGTCGTTCCGCGGGAAGTATAGTCGCTCTTGACTGCAGAAGCGAAATCATTTGTCGGATCCCCGTTCGAAAAACGATCCGGGAAGATCTGATAAATCACAGCATTCTTCATCCAATCCGGCGTCTTGTAACCCTTTTGATAGATCACGAGATCATAGGGCTTTACATCCTTTAAACTGCCGGTCTTGCCGCTTCCGTAGTAGCCGTCGTCATCCCCATAAGTAATGACATCACTGCCATTGGAAATAACAAAGTAATAGGTCAGTTCCCCGATATCTGAGAAACGGGTCGTAACCGTCCAGCTCTGTTTGCCATCCTTGGCCTCTTCGTCCTTCTTCAGTTCCAGATTCTTCTGATCTTTCGGCTTCCCCTTCACAACCATCCGAACCTGGCTTACATCCGTGCCCGTAGTCAGATGGAAGGTCACATCGGTATCGGTCGGAACGGCACCCCAGATGCTCTTGTCTTCTGTCTTTTCGGTATCATAAGAAATATTTTCTGTCTCCACCTTGACAGAAGATGCGTCATCATAAAAAACCAGAGAGGTCGGATCGAAGTAAAAGTGGACTGTTTTTGCTTCTGTTAATGTAAAGGCAGGATAAATATAGGTCTTTCCATCGTATACCGCCTTGATATCATTGTATTCCCCGGGCTGAAGCTCGACTGCAGCCGAATAGATACCGGACAAATTGTCATCACTGAACTTCTGTTCCGAAATGCTGCTTCCATTCAAGCGAATATCCGCCTCTGTATACTCGACACTGGTAACCATACGGTGCGACATATCATTATAAAGAACTGTTACATCCTTTGTTTCCGGCACAGCGACCTTCACATTTCCACCATTCGCCGCACCATCGGCTCCATAGTTCTCCGACCAGCTTTTGTCAATAGCGATCTTATATTCATAATTCCCTGCCGGAACATTTTTGAAGACAAGCTGATAGCGCTGATTGCCGAGATACTTCATCTGATTCGAAGCCGGATTCCAGCTTTCTCCGGGGAAAGTTCCGGGTACCGTAACAGTCCGGCCCTCATATTTATGAAGGGTCAGAGAATTATACTTCTCCTTCCCCACCGTGATCGTATTCGTATCCGGCTGAACACGTTTCCCATTAATCTCGTAATAATAGAGGACTGTCCCGGCCCGGTCTCCGAAATACAGACCGTTGACATCATATTTGCCCTTGCCCGCAGACTTTAAATCGATCGTTTGAAAAGCCTTGTCGCCGGATTTTTTCAGATCCTCTTGCAAAGCATAGTGAAGGGTCACCTTCTGATTGTCCTCTGCCGGCCGGATGAATTGATAGGTATGATTGCTGTTTTCTACGACCTGAGAAGTGACATTTTTAACACTTGCACCAAGATAATAAGCAACGGCGGTCGGATTATTGATGGAATCATAGACAAGTCCTGTGGCATCATTATAGACAAAAGTCACATTCTGCTCGGCACCTGCAGGAAGGGAAAAGGAATAGTTCCCGACAGCCGGGCCAAACCACTGGCCATTCAAGAGCAGCTTGTATTCCACTTTGCTCTTTTGATAGACATCTGAATAGACATAGACATCATCGGAGAGCTGGGTGAATTCATAACCGGAAGCTTCCTGTAACCAGGTATCCGTATTATCACTATTCCGGGCATCCCCGATGATCTGCACCTTCTTGTCAAAGGCCTCCGGCTGATTTATGGAATCATAAACCTTACCGTCATTGGTATTGACCAGGATCGTAAGAGAGCTTGTGTCCTTGGGAAGAGTCAGGGAAATATTATTCCCATTACTTCCATAGCTGGTATCCCAGGCATCATCCTCCGCAACCTTGTATTCGTAGTGCGTTTCTTCCGCCAAAGGATCGAAAGTAAAGGTCTTTTGATAGATCCCTCCGCCCAGATAATCCAGATGGAGCTTTGAATCTGCCGGAGCCCAATTCCCGGGATGAGAGCTATTCCCATCTGTTTTAAGATTCAATGTTTCAAGAGATCCAACCCATGTCTCGCTGTGGAAGACTCCATTCTTTCCAGAATGTTGAATCGAATCATAGAGTTTTCCGTCCTGATAACGGAGGTAAACCGCTGTATCATCGCTGTCCACCTGGAATTGATCCTTGGTTTCCTTCGATTGGCCGTCGATCAGAACCTGGAAACTATAAGACCCCTTCTTCAAAGAGAGCTTGGTCTCATAGCATCCCTTCTGATACTGTTTCATGGTATAGGAATTCTTCCCGTCGGAAAGAGTGACGGTCGAAAGAACATTGAAATCTGCATTGCTGTCCACCGGAACCTTGTCCCAGTCCGGTTCTGTCGAAGCCGGCGTCTTTTCCTTGGCATCTGATGTGGTTTGAACAGTGATTTGATTCAGATTCAGATTTGGATTTGCTTTCAGATCTTCTGCATGTACAAGAGGTGAAAATCCCTGCAGCATGCTTACTACCATAGCAGCCGCCATGGTAGCAGAATAGACTTTGACCCTGGTTTTTGTGTACTTACTCACAGTACTACCTCCTCATAACTCCACTTGTTAATAAACTCCCCAGTCGAAAGATCGGGTTATCTTTCGACTCATTATGTTAAAATATTGTACGCGACTTAATACACAGTTTCAATCCAGGATTTTATATGAATTTTAGGAATCTTTTTTGTGCAGTATGATAGTAGCAGGGTCTCGAGGATCACAGGACAAATACACTAATCTTTTCGACCTGCTGTCATAGATCTCTCAACTTTTCCAAGAGGTCCTCTTCCGAGAAGATCTGCACAGCATCCATGCCCTGGGCAATCGATGCTTCTACATTTTCTGCCCGATCATCGAAGAAAATGCAGTCCTTGGGATCCAGATCATAGACAGAAAACAATGCCTGATAGATGTCCGCCTGCGGCTTTGCCTTGTGGATCATATAAGAAACCATCATGCCGTCAATATCCGCCATAAAATCCGCATAACGGGTATGACGTTTAAAAAGGCGATAAGAATAGTTGGAAAGGAGATAGATCCGGTAGCCTTTTTCCTTCAGCTCATGGACCCGTTTCCAAGTCCTGGGCCTTGCCACATTCATATATTCTCCATGATGGATAAACCAGCGGATCACTTCAATGTCGTCAGGAAACTGTTCTTCATACTCCGAAATGATCGCATCGTCCGTTTTCTCACCCAGATCCAATTGATGCCAGAGCTGTCTCGGATCGTCGAACATCTCCTGTCCGATCCGTAAGGCCTCCGCTTCCGACAGGCCGTAATCCATCAGCATGTCCTTCCAGCGGTACTGCATCAAAACATCACCAACATCGAAAACGATCGTCTTATATGCTTTCAATTTCTTATCCTTCCTTTTCCAAGCCATCTTTAACAGCAGAAACAGCAGATCGGAATCATGGCCAGATCCAGGCACCAGCTGTTCTGCATTTCATCATAAGGCCTGCCATAGCGACTGCTTCTGGTCTCATACCAATTGCCAAAGCCAGACCCACCGAAACCGCCGGCTCCGGACCGGATCTGGTTCTGCAGCTGGCGGAACTGGAAATTAGACGGTTCCATGGAAACCGCACGGTCGATGTAACGATTGGCATCTCCCATCTGTCCAAGGCCCATGCTTGCCATTGCAGCCAGATAAAACCAGCTGCCGTTTCGCTCAGCATCCGGAATTCCGGACAGAGCCGTCATGGCTTCCTGGAAGCGACTCATTCGAATAAAGTTTGCCGCCCCCTGCATGGCCGCACTTCCCTCGCTTCCGCCGGAAGTCGGACCGCTTCGATTGGTATAAGAATAGCCCCGGTTTCGATAGCCGTTCTGCCGGTCCTTCATAATGATATCATAAGCCTGCTGAACTTCCTTAAAGCGTTCCTCTGCAGCTGCCTTATTGGGATTATTGACATTGGCATCCGGATGGTATTTCCGGCTCAAGGTTCGATATGCTTTTTTGATCTCGTCATCGGTTGCATCCACCGAGACGCCTAATACACGATAAGGATCCATCAGCTCGTCTTTCTACGTTCTTCTTTCAGTCGATGATAGTCATATTTGGTCCAGACACCGGAATAGAGAATATTCCGGATGATTTCCGCATTCTTTAAGATTGGCATATGTTCGAAGGCTCTGGCACACTCTTCCATCTGCGTGGTCAGATATTGCCGAATAAATGTCTCAAAACACTCCGGACATTCATCCCGACGGAGGATCAGAGGATTATAGTGCTTTTTCTTCACATCTTCGCTCAGATCTTCATAAGCATCCAATACATAAATAAAACGTCCCAGATAAAATCCAAGCGTATAGAGGTCATCCGCGAAGGGATCGTCCTCCTTCATCTGACAAAGACAACCCAGCATTTCGCCGGTCAGGGATGTGACCTTCGACAGGTTACTCTCCCTGGCCAATTCTGCCTGATTCTGCTCCGCTATATATTTCTCAATTGCTTCTGTCTGCCTGGCATATTTCTCTTTTGCGATCTCTACCACCGGGCGAAGGGAATCTGCCAGCTTTTTCTTGGCCCTCCGGCCGTCATCCGCGTAATCATCCAGAAGATTATAATAACTCAGGACGATATCCATATAGGCGCAATAGTCCATGATCTCACTGGAGACCACAAGTTTTTTCTGCTTAGGATGGAGAGCGCAGGTAAAGAGTCTGCTTTCCTCCCGGGGTTCATAGAGACCGGACAGAAGAAGGGCCAGAAAGGTCAGATCATAATTCAAAAGGACCTGGCCTTTGCTTCCCGCAATTTCCTTTAATTTCTGACAGAGCCCGCAGTAGTAACTCTGATAGGTCTTCTGGTCTTTTTCCGCCAGAGACTTCTTATTCGCATTCACATAGCCAAACATTCATTTCGCTTTCTATTTCAAAAATAAGGATCCTCGAATTCAAGAATCAGGACCCTCGAATCTGCCTGGCAGCAGGCAGAGCTTACTCTGCTGATCGATCATTGCTTTCTTTGCTTTCTTTCACGGCCGGTCTTCTCGGTCTGATCTCATCAGCTTCTCTTGACAAAAGTGGTCTGGCACTTGGGACAACGGATCTCAATTTTTCCCTTGCCTCTTGGGACGCGAACCTTCTGACCGCAGGTCGGACAGGCGTAGATCCGAAATGCCCTGTTCTGTCTCCTCTTCTCTGCTCTTTCCTGACTTGAATTGCTTCCAAAACGGATCCTTCTACCTAACTCGGTAAAAAAAGCCCGTGTTTTCCAGCCAATGTCCTTGAAATTCAAAAAGAAGTCACGAATGTGAGAAGTCATCTGTAAAAATTTCTGGTTTTCATAATACCGCTTGGACAAATTCCTTGAGAAGGTCCGAAAGCAGGAATAAAAAAGAAGCAGAAGCGTCACGAAGTAAAGGATCTGACTTCTGGTGATCGCTGTGATAAAAAAGAGAACCAGGCTGGAAACAAGGCTGGTCTTAGCCAGTGCGTCCAATCCGTTCCTTCCCGAAAGCCATCTTTGAAATCTAAAATCCATATTGATCTCTCCTTTCACGATCTTCACAGAGAGTATTTCATTCCAATCCGCTATCTATCTTATTCCAAATGGCGATTTTTTGCCAGCTACTGCATTTATTGTAAAGGACAGACCGGTTCTGTCAATGGAAGCCGGCTTTATTTAAGAAACATTTTAGAATCCGGTCAGAAAGCGTTCACAAAACGAATCCTTCCATGGTCCATCATCCACAAAAAAGGCCCTCTTTACGCTGGTAAAGAGAGCCTGGATCTAAAATTCAAAGTAAAAGCAGAACGGTAAGCCGGGTTATGTCATTGGATGATCATCTATCTAGGACGCCTGTTGCCAGACGCCTCAAGCGTCCAACCTGGAACTGGCGGGCCGCGTACGTTCCGTCTTGGACTTGCTTCGGATGAGGTTTACATGGCATTCCCTGTTACCAGGAAATCGGTGGTCTCTTACACCGCCTTTTCACCCTTACCGGCCAAAGCCGGCGGTATATCTCTGTTGCACTGTCTCGGGAGTCGCCTCCGGCGGACGTTATCCGCCATCCTTGCCCTGTGAAGCCCGGACTTTCCTCTCCCGCCCGAAGGCGGCAGCGATCATCTGTCCTGCTTTTACCGAAAGTCTATTATACATGAGAGGCAGGCCATCCGACAAGTCTTTTCTTGTGAACCGGGGATCCGCCTTTCTGGTCTCCAATTCTGTCGACCGGGAAGCCAGATCCCAGACCATCTTCCTTTTTCAGACCGGGAAAGCCGCTTTCCCAGGCCATCTTCCTTTTTCAGACCGGAAAAACCGACCCTCCGATAAATTCCCTGACCAGAGAAGTATTATTAATGTCTTCCGGGGGAATAGACAGGAAATACTGCAAGAGCTTGATCAGCCGGACCGCTTCCGGAAACACCGGACTGTCCTCTTCAATGGCATAAAGCTGGGGTAAGGCATAGAGTTTTAGCACTGCCATCTCATAGATCAAAGCAGAATTAAACATGACATCGGCTCCGTCCTGATAAGGGAAAATATTCTTCTCTTCACCGGCACGGACATTGTGCCACATCTTTAAGGTTTCCTCTGCCGAAGTCCCCCGGGTCCTTGCATCTCTTACGATCCGCCGGATCAACCGCCCGTCCGTTGTCGACAGGGGGTTATGTTCATCTATTGACAACTGGGTCAGGGCAGAAATATAGACCCGGTATTGATTTTCCCTCGGGATCAGATAAGAGAGTCTGTCATTCAGGCCGTGAATCCCCTCGATTACCATCACATCGCCCTTATTCAGCTCCATAAAACGACCCCTGTTTTCACTTTTTCCGGTCTTAAAATTGAAAACGGGAAGTTCTACCCGCTCTCCCCGCAGCAAGGCGTTCATGTCCTGATTAAATCGTTCAATGTCCAGGCAGTCAATACTCTCCAGATCGATTTCCCCGGTCACGGGATCTCTTGGACAGCGGTCCCGGTCCATATAATAATCATCCAGAGAGAGCGGATGGGGCGAAATCCCCTGAGCCCTCAATTGCGTCGACAGGCGGTAGGAAAAAGAAGTCTTCCCCGAAGAAGAAGGACCTGCGATCATAACAAAGCGTTTTTTGGGATCCTTTGCGATCTGTCGGGCTAAATTTCCGATCCGCTCCTCCATCTGTGCTTCGGACATCAGGATGATATCCCTGGCGCCTCCATGAGAAACTGCATCATTCAAGGCGCCTACCGTCGGGATCCCAAGTTCCTCACTCCAGCCGCCGGAATGACGCTGGGTGAGATATAGTTTCTGCGACGGATGAAAAGGAGCCACCTTTTTTGCATCCTGATAGGGAAAAAGCAAAACAAAGCCATCCTCATATAATTGAAGATCAAAATAACGAAGGAAGCCGGTCGAAGGAACCATATAGCCATAGAAATAGTCCCTTAAACCGCAGAGATCATAGAGATGAATGGTGGATGCACTGCGGTATTTCAGAAGTTTTTCCTTATTGGGCATCTTGGCCTTTCGAAAAATTTCTCTGGCCTCCCGGGTCGTTGTCGTATATTTCCTGATTGGGAGATCCTGCTTGACAAGATTCCACATCGTTTCTTTCAGCTGATCCAGGAGGGCTTGATCAAGCCCGGTCTTAGACTCCAACTTGCAAAAGAAGGCCTGATCCAGAGAAAAAAGAACCTGAATATCCGGATTTTCCTCCGGGAGAATGAGATCCATGGCCTTCTGCATAAGGAGGATCATCGATCTCCGATAAGCTCTCCGCCCGTCCGTATCACTTGTGGTGATCATCGTCACGGGATGGTCATTCTCGATCTCTGCCGTAAGTTCATGCAGCCGGTTATCCTGTTTTGCCAGGACAATATCATCCCGAACGTCTTCTTTTGCCAGATCCGCCAGAGACTGATAGACGGACTTCGGCGGAAGCTTGTAAATCTTCTTGTCTACCTTAATTTCCATATCCTTGTCACCCCCGTTATTAGCCGAAAAATAAAAAGATGATCTGACTTTTTCTCACAGAACCAGAAAAGGCTCCTTCACCGGCATTTTTTTCACGGAAAGATCCGGAAGGCGAAGATGCAAAGCCTCCTCCATATAATCCATGAAAACATGCTCCAGACCATAATGACCTGCATCCATCACACAAAGTCCCTGCGTTACTGCATCGATCCCGCTGTGATGATCGATATCACCGGTGATTAAGAGATCTGCCTTGGCATCCAGAGCATTTTGGATCTCACTTTTCCCGGATCCTCCGATTACTGCGATCCTTCGGATAGGCTTTTTCGGATCTCCGAAGATCCGAACATTGGGAAGATCAAACCCTTCTTTCACCTTTCGGCAGATCTCTTCCAAAGTCACTTCCTGATCCAGGTCAGAAAGCGACCCCATCATGGCTTTTTCATCGAGCGGCCGGCAAGGGGTAGGATTCCTTCTGCCATCCGAAAGAAAGAGCTCTCCCCTGGAGAATCCAAGCCTTTGGTCAATGGCATCCCGCATCCCATATTTGTCAAAACAGGTATGCATGGCAATATATGCGATATGCTTCTCTGCCAGGCGAAGAATACGCTCACCGACAAAATTCCTGTCACTTACAGAATCCAAGCCATGGAAAATCAAAGGATGATGGCTTAAGATCACATCCGCCTTCCATTCGACGGCCTGATCGATCACTTCCTTTGTGACATCCACGCAGAGAAGAACTCTGTCCGCCTTCCAGTCCGATCGCCCGACCTGAAGGCCGGAATTGTCCCAGTCTTCCTGATCCGAAAAAGGAGCCAGTTGATCCAGCTCCTGATACAATTCATTTACTGTCATGCTGTTTTCCTATCTCACTACAAAAGAAACAATGGTAGAAGGCAAGCTTATCCCTCTACGATCTGAAGAGCCAGATGTAACAGAGCCATGTCTTCCCGAAGTTTTGTAAGCCTCTGCCGGATCCTCTCATCCTTTGAATCCGCTTCTTCCAGAGAACGGGCAATGCCCAGTTGAATCTCCTCTTCATGATGGAGATAGCGGACCAGGGCCGGATCCTTTTTCATGAGAAGGACTGGTCCAAATGTAAAACCAAGTTTTAAGGCAAGAGGCTCCGGCAGACCAAGTCCTCTCCAGAAGGAGGACAGGTCCTTTGCCTTGAAAAAGTCAGATCCCGGTGGAAGCACCTTCATCAGAAAGTAAAACTTTCCTTCCTCTTCTGCGATCGTTTCATCGACCAACCGATAGCCTTCCCTATGGAGAAACAGCCGGAAATCATAGAGTTCCGACTGGGGCTGGAGGATCAGGACCTTCATAGAAGAAACGATCTCCTTCTGCTGATCCAGGATTCTCATCATAAGGTTTCCGCCCATGCCGGAAAGCACTGCTGCATCAGCCTCGCCGACTTTCAAGGCAGAAAAACCATCGGACTGCCGGGTCTCAATCTGTCCGGTCAGGCCGGCTTCCTCAATATGACTTCTGGCCCGCTCCAGGGGGCCAACTCTTAAATCCATGGCTATGGCACTTTTGATCTTCCCGCTCATTACGAGATCAATAGGCAGCCATCCATGGTCTGTCCCGATGTCGGTCAGACGAAGTCCTTCCGGGACCATGTCAAAAAGCGCCTGAAGCCGGGGGGACAGGGGATGATAAGTTTCTTTCATTTTCCTTACTCCAGATAATCCTTGAGCTTTCTGGAACGGCTGGGATGACGAAGCTTACGCAGTGCCTTGGCCTCGATCTGCCGGATCCTTTCACGTGTGACATTGAATTCCTTGCCGACTTCTTCCAGCGTTCTGGAGCGACCGTCTTCCAGACCGAAACGAAGGATCAGAACCTTCTGCTCCCGATCGGTCAGAGTTCCTAAAACTTCCTGGAGCTGTTCCTTCAGAAGAGTGAAGGTTGCAGCATCCGCAGGAACCGGTGCATTGTCATCCTGAATAAAGTCTCCGAGATGGGAGTCCTCCTCTTCACCGATCGGAGTCTCCAAGGAAACCGGCTCCTGAGAGATCTTTAAGATCTCACGAACACGGTCCACCGAGATATCCATCTTCTCGGCGATCTCCTCCGGGGTAGGCTCCCGGCCTAATTCCTGGAGCAGCTGCCGAGCCACACGGACCTGTTTATTGATGGTCTCAACCATATGGACAGGGATTCGAATGGTACGTGCCTGATCTGCAATGGCACGGGTGATGGCCTGGCGAATCCACCAGGTTGCATAGGTCGAGAACTTATACCCCTTCCGGTAGTCAAACTTCTCTACCGCCTTGATCAGGCCCAGATTTCCTTCCTGGATCAGATCAAGGAAAAGCATGCCTCTTCCCACATAACGCTTGGCAATAGAAACAACCAGACGGAGGTTGGCCTCTGCCAGACGCTGCTTTGCGGATTCATCGCCAAGTTCCATTCTCTTGGCAAGCTCGATCTCCTCATCTGCTGTAAGAAGGGGAACCTTACCGATCTCCTTTAAATACATACGAACCGGATCCTCTATCGAGATACCATCCGGTACGGACAGATCGAGATTGGCTGTATCGACCTCCTCTTCTTCACTGAGATCAATGTCATCATCATCGACTTCGGCATCATCTTCCCGCATAATATCAATATTATTCTTTTCCAGGAAATCCAGGATCAGATCAAACTGCTCATCCCGAAGCTTTAGGCCCTGAAAATGGGAATTGATCATGGAATAATCCAGGACATTATTGTTCTTCTTGGCATCGGCCAGAAGTTCCTGCAGACGCCTGGACATTTCCTCTTTTCCGGCCTCTTCTACCGTCTTTTCGCTGCCCTGGCTCTTCTTGTCCTTCTCTTTTTCGCCGGTTTTTGCAGACTTTGTCTTCTTGGCAGAAGTCTTGGCTTTCGATTTTGCACCGGTCTTTGTTTCTGATTTTGTCGTCTTTGTCCCGGCCTTTTCGGTCTTACTTTCTGACTTTACAGCCTTGCTTTCCGTCTTCTTATCCTCTGCAGCTTTCGAAGCCTTGGTCTTAGCCTTAGCAGCCGGACTCAGCTCTTCTGTCTTCTTTACTTCCCTTGTATTGTCTTCCATACTTTTCCTTTCCTTCAAAGAATGATATGTACCTTTTGACACTCTGGTCAAAGAATGTAATGATCTAAAATCTATGATTTTTTTTCGTTTCTTACTTCACTCCCGCCGGAGGCGAAAATTCGGTCCGCCGGATCTTCTGGAGCAGATTTTTGTTCTCAATGACCCGAGGAAAACGGGTCGGATCCCTGGGATCCATCTTCTTTTCTTCCTCTTGTATTGCTCTTTCCTTTAATCGAAAGACCGTTTCCTTCAAGGCCTTAGACCAGTCATCCGGAGTCTCCAGAAGATTTTCTCCGGTATGGAAGATCCTGGCCACCTCTGCCTGCTCGTCTTCCAACTCATATCGATTGATCAGGGCAGCCGGATTGTATCCGTTTTCCAGATTCCTGCCTTGATAAATATCTTCCGCCAGATCCCGATGTACTCCCTCTGAAAAATCGGAAGGACTAAGATAAGGGCTGACTTCCTTCAGGACATCCGGATATTCTGCCATCCAGGATAAAAGGAGCCGTTCCGATTCCCGATATCCTTCATTCTTAGAATGCAGACGCTTCTCCCTCCTTTCGATGGGGAGGGGTTTCGGCGCATCTTCCCTCGGCTCAGGATCCTTTCGGACCCCTCTTTTCACTTCGTCGGAAAGCAGCTTTAGAAAGCTCTCCTTAGGCATCTGATAATCCCGGCACAAAACGTCGATATAGTTATTCCTCTCGATCTCTTCCGGGAAAGTCCGGATCACCCGATCGGCCATTTCCCTCTGAAAACCCGTCTTCTGCTGAGGATCTCTCAGATCATAATTTGCCATCATCATACGGATCTCAAAAAGAAAGGCATTCTCCGCTTGCTCGATTCGCTTTTCATATTCCTCGGGGCCAAGCGCTTTTAAGAATTCATCCGGATCCTTGTAAGGCTTCATATTGATGATCCGGCAGGGGATATCCGCTTTGCGGAAGAGTTGAATGGCTCTTAAAGTTGCATCCACGCCGGCCGTATCACTGTCATAGGAAAGCAGAACCGGTTTTCTATAATTCTTCAGGACATCGACATTTTCCTCTGTTAAAGCTGTGCCGAGAGAGGCGATGGTATTGTCAAAGCCGCCCTGATGCATGGAAATGACATCCATATATCCCTCACAAAGGATGAATTCCTTCCTTCGGGATCCTCCGGCAATGTGCATACCGTAAAGAGTCCGCCTCTTGTTGAAAATCTCCGTCTCCGGCGAATTCAGATATTTCGGTGTATGCCTGCCAGGGCTTCCCATGATTCGTCCGCCAAAGGCGATCACATGACGCCTGGGATCCATAATGGGAAACATAACCCGGTTCCAGAAGCGGTCCTTCGGTCCGCGGTCATCCTTATAGGTAATTAAGCCGGATGCCTTCAAAAGTTCATCCGGATACCCCTTCTCCTTCAGATATTGATAGAGGCCGTCACTTCGGCTTCCGGAAAATCCCAGGCCGAACTTGTTCATGATCTCGGGGCTCAGCTGCCGCCCCTGGAAATACTTCAGACCGACCTGTCCTTCCAGGGAATGGAGGAGGCGGTAGAAATAAGTCGCCGCATCCTTATGTATGAGGAGAAGCTGGTCTCTTTTTGTTTGCCGGTTCCTCTCTTCCCTTGTCATCTCTCTCTGCGGCAGGCTGACGCCGGCCCGATTTGCCAGTTCCTCCACTGCCTCCGGAAAGGACATATTCTCCTTTTCCATAAGAAAAGTGAAGACATTGCCTCCCTTATGACAGCCGAAGCAATAATACATGCCCTTGGAAGGGGTCACCGAAAAGGAGGGTGTTTTCTCCGAATGGAAGGGACAAAGGCCGAAATAAGTCGACCCCCGTCGTTCCAGATGGACATACTGGCCAATTACATCGAGGATGTCATTCTTCTCCCGGACTTCTTCAATTTTTTCTTCCGAATATCTTGGCATTTTTCTCTCGCATCTTTAGAAACCGTCCACCTGCCAGGCCTGTGGCATGAAGAGTTCATTGAATTTGGTAACTGCATATTGATCGGTCATTCCGGAGATATAATCCGCAATCATCCGTTCCTTTGACACCTCGCCCTTTTGGTAGGACTGCATATACTTTTCCGGAATCAGTTCCGGCATGGAGTCTGCATTTTCCATATAGAAGTCGAAGAGTCCGTCCAGCATACGGATGGCCTTGACCTCTTCACCCTTGGCTACCGGATTGGTATAGACCGTGGAAAAAAGGAACTTCCTCAGGTCCAGCAAAGCCTGGTAGATCTCCTCGGACATATGGATATCCGGTTTGTCATAGCTATTCACAATAACATCATGGACCAGGGTATTCAACCGGTCATGGCCATTAAAGCCCAGGGTCTTTCGAATTGCCAGAGGAATAGACTCCTCATCCAGGATCTCCGCCCGGATACTGTCATCAATGTCCGCATTCACATAGGCGATCTTATCCGCCAGACGGACCACCTGTCCTTCCGGTGTTTGCGGATGAAGCTCCAGTTCATGATTTCGAATGCCATCCCGGACTTCCCAGGTCAAATTCAGACCCTGCCCGTCTTTTTCCAGTCTCTCGACAATACGAACCGATTGTTCGTTGTGGCGGAAGCCGTCTGTAAGCTTCTGATTCAAAGCCCGCTCGCCGGCATGGCCGAAGGGTGTATGTCCCAGATCGTGACCTAAGGCAATGGCCTCGGTCAGATCCTCATTCAGACGCAGAGCCTTGACAATGGTTCTGGCGATCTGCGAAACCTCCAGGGTATGGGAAAGGCGGGTCCTGTAATGATCGCCGAGGGGAGTGAGGAAAACCTGGGTCTTATTCTTCAGACGTCGAAATGACTTGCAGTGAAGAATCCGATCCCGGTCTCTCTGAAAGAGGGGGCGAATATCGCACTGAGCCTCTTCCCTGTCACGACCCCTGGAATTCTGACTTAAAGTCGCATAAGGACTCAGGGTCTTTGCCTGAATTTCTTCAATCTGTTCCCGAATGGTCATAAGAAATACCTCCTCCCCGGTTCCTGATCGAACCTGATCTGTCACATATTTATTATTCCGTAAAAAATCTAAAAAACCTTTTTTTCAGGCGAAGAATTATTGTTTTTATTCTTGTACAATTTTCGTGCCGGTCTAAATTTCTGACATGATTTGATCTTCTATGATAGAATAGTTAGGATTCTAGTTAAAATTCCTGACAAGGAGGCTTGTTTTGGCTGAAATAAAAGAAAAGATTATCCTGACCGGCGACCGTCCGACCGGCAGACTTCATTTGGGACATTATGTCGGATCGCTTCGGAGAAGAGTGGAACTCCAGAATTCCGGAGAGTATGATAAGATCTATATTTTGGTAGCGGATGATCAGGCATTGACCGACAATGCGGACAATCCCGAGAAGATCCGTGACAACATGATCCAGGTCGCCCTGGATTATCTCTCGGTCGGCATCGATCCGGAGATCTCCAATATCTGTGTCCAGTCGCAGATCCCGGCTCTCCACGCCTTGACTTTCTATTATATGAACCTGGTAACAACGGCCCGTCTGTCCCGGAATCCGACCGTAAAATCCGAGATGGCACAGAAGGGCTTCGACAATGAGGGACTACCTGCCGGCTTCTTCACCTATCCGGTTTCGCAGACCGCGGATATCACCGCTTTCAAGGCAACCACCGTACCGGCCGGCGAGGACCAGGAGCCCATGCTGGAACAGGCCAGAGAGATCGTCCGGAAATTCAACCAGATCTATGGCGATGTCCTGGTAGAACCCCAGATCCTTCTTCCGGATGTGAAGGCCCAGCTTCGTCTGCCCGGCATCGACGGCCAGGCGAAAATGAGTAAGTCGCTCGGCAACTGCATCTATCTCTCGGATTCTCCGAAGGAAGTCAAAGAGAAGATCATGAAGCGGACCTATACGGATCCGACCCATCTGAGGATCGAGGATCCGGGCCATATCGAAGGCAATATCGTATTCACTTATCTCGATGCCTTTGCCAATGATGACCTGTTTCAAGAATATCTGCCGGATTATAAGAATCTCGACGAGATGAAAGAGCATTACAAGAGAGGCGGTCTCGGTGATGTAAAATGTAAGAAGTTTTTGATCAAAGTCTTAGAAGAGCTCCTCTCCCCGATCCGTGCACGCCGCGCCGAGTGGGAAAAACGGATCCCGGATGTCTATGATATCTTAAAAGCCGGAACCGAACGTGCTGTTGAAGAGACCAATCAGACTTTGGCCGAGGTTCGTTCCGCTATGAGGATCGATTATTTCAAAGACAGATCCATCATTGATCAGTGGGAAGAGATCCTGAAGGAATCCAATCAGAAATTATGATAAAAAGAAAAGAAAAGAAAACCGAAGGCAAAAAGGAAAGAAAACCTCTGACCCGGCGGGCGAAGATTTTCATCATCGTCCTCTTCCTTGCCATTGCCTGTGCTATCCTTACAACCGTTCTGACCATCCATCAGAGAACCGGAGGCAATCTCGAGCTTTTCGGCAAGAAGCTGGATATCAGGGAATCCGAACTTTTCCGGGATGTCGATACCAAGAAGATCACCAAGGCCGAGATCTATATGAATGCCGGTACCCTGAAGGGGCAGACCATCAAATTTACCAAGGAAGACAATGCAGAGGAATTGAAAGAGGTCATCCGAACCTTCTTTCGTTCCAAAAACCGTTATGGTTCTGCTACCACTACGAATCTTGACAAGAGTAACTACATCTATCAGGTAACCTTTACGGCAGGAGATCAAACCATAAAGTTCTGGTACTACAATAATTACACTCTGAAGATCCAGGGCGGTTATTATTACCAGACCCCTTCCATTGATAATGAAAAACTGAATGATTATCTGGACCGCTATAACGCGAAAGAGCACTATCATTACTTTCCGTAAATGCAGACCAGAAAGAAAAAGGGCCCGAGAAACAACTTACTAGCTGTTTCTCGGGCCTTTCTTCTTCGTTCCGTATTAACAGTAATCAGATCATATGAATGTTTTCTAATTCTTTCACAATGAACCAATTACCGGTTCTTCAACCTCTTATCCAGTTTTACAGCAAGATGGGTTCCAATCGACTGGAATACCTGGACCATGATGATCAGAAGGATCACGGCGCAGATCATAATCAGATATTTGTAACGATAATAGCCATAGTTGATGGCAATCTTACCAAGTCCGCCACCGCCGATGACACCGCTCATGGCGGTATAACCGAGGATGGTCGTAATGGCGATGGTAAAATTCGAGATCAAAGAAGGTACACTTTCCGGGATCAGAACCTTCCAGATAATCTGAAAGGGTGTGGCACCCATGCTCTCGGCCGCTTCGATCACGTTCGGATTGACTTCTCTCAAACTGGACTCCACAAGTCTGGCGACAAAAGGGAAGGATGCAATCACCAGTGGAATGATCGAGGGCCCGGTTCCTACAACCGTTCCCATGATAAGCCTTGTCAAAGGCATGACAACGATCATGAGGATCAAAAAGGGAACGGATCGAAGCAGGTTGATCAGGATATTTAAGAAAGACATCAGGCCCTTAGGCAGCGGAGCAATGCCTTTCTTCTCTCCAACGACCAGAAGAACGCCAAGGGGAAGACCGATCAGGATGGCAAAAAAGGTCGAAAGAATCGTTGCATAAAAAGTTTCCCAAGTCGCCTGAAGAAACTCCGTTGACAGGATCTCCCAGGTCTCCTGTAAGGATTCTGCTGAAAAAATACCCATTTACTCTACCTCCTCGACTTCAATATCTTTGATTTTTCGGATATAAGCGATGGCCCGGTCTACCGTTTCTTTACTGTCATCGATCCCCAGGATCATGGTTCCATAGGCCTTCTTCCCAATGCTTCTTGTAGAAGCGAAAAGAATGCTGGCCAGGATCCCTTCTTCTTGTGCCATCTGGGCGATCAGAGGCTTACTGGTCGCATAGGCTCCATTATAAACGACACGGATCTTATGCATGGTCTTCGGGAATTCCGCATCCTGGAAGCCATCCGGATAGACCAGTCGTTTTGCCGCATCGGACTTGGGCTGGGAGAATACCTCCGTTACATTACCCTCTTCCACGACCGAACCATGATCCAGGATAGCCACCCGGTTACAGATCTCTTCGACGACATTCATCTGATGGGTAATAATGATCACGGTCAGTCCCATCTTGTCGTGGATGTCCCGGATCAGTTCCAGAATAGCATGGGTGGTCTTGGGATCCAGGGCCGAGGTTGCCTCATCGCAGAGGAGGACTTTAGGGTTCGTCGCCAGGGCTCTTGCAATTGCAATTCGCTGCTGCTGTCCGCCGGAAAGCTGGGCCGGGTATACATTTGCCTTGTCCGGAAGGCCTACCAGTTCCAAAAGCTCCCTGGCCTTCTTCTCAGCCTTGTCCTTGGGCGTCCCGGAAAGTTCCAGAGGAAAGCAGATATTCTTTAAACAGGTCCTCTGCATGAGGAGATTAAAGCTCTGGAAAATCATGGTGATGTTGCGGCGCTTCTCGCGAAGCTCAGCGGGACTGAGCTTTGTCATATCCACACCGTCCACAAGCACGGCTCCGTCGGTCGGGCTTTCCAGCATGTTGATGCAGCGAACCAAAGTCGACTTACCGGCTCCGCTCATGCCGATGATTCCGTAGATATCGCCGTCATTCACGGTCAGACTGATGTCTTTCAAGGCATCGACAGCCCCGTCTCCTGTCATAAAAGTTTTATTCAGATGATCTAACTGAATCATAGTTTACTCCTGATAATCCGGAAGGCGATGAATCGTCTTCCCTGTTTTTACACGACTTTTTTATTATACTCCTATATTCCAATAGAAAAAAAGCCACAAACAGAAGGTTTTCCGTTTCCGCAAAAATCCTTCTGTCTGTGGCCTTTTCCTTCTGATTGGAATTTTGGAATCTGTTATTTCTGAATTTGGGACTTGGTCTTTATTTCTTCAGATCATCCAGAGATTTCGACTTACCGCCGTAGATTCCCATCGGCTCTACATGGATGGTGGCTACAGAAACAACCTTTGTGCCATTTTCCTTATTGAAGTCATCGAGATAAGGCTTGTGCTGGAAGTAGTTGGCATAGATCTCGCCGGAATCAACGACCTTGTTGGGCTGAACGTAATCCGTGAACTCTTTTACATCCAGCTTGATATTCTTTTCTGCCAGGATCTTGGCAGCTTCCTTCAGGATCTCTGCATGAGGAGTCGGGGAAGCAGCAACTGTGATGGTCGTTCCTGCCAGGCTGTCATAATCAACGGAATCATCAAAGCCATTGCCCGGGTTATCAACGGTAGAAACGATGGCTCCATTATATTTCTTATTAATGTAGTCCTGAACCTGCTTGCTTTCCAGCGCCGCAACCAGAGCCTTGGTCTCCGGCTTGTCTTCGTTTCCGCTCTTTACGGCAATGATATTGCCATAAGCGGAGGAAGATCCCTCATGAGCCAGGGCATCCTTGGGATTTAACTTGGCATCCAGTGCGTAGTTGGAATTAATGACTGCGTAATTCACGTCCTTTAAGACATTGGGGACCTGAGCTGCCTCAACTTCCTTGAAGTCGACCTTGTAAGGATTCTCTTTGATATCCTTTACGGTTGCAGTGATCCCTGCATTATCCTTTAATTTGATGATGCCCTGTTCCTGAAGAAGCAGAAGGGCTCTGGCTTCGTTCGTTGTATCATTTGGAACAGCGATCGTTACTTTTTTGCTGCTGCCACAGCCGGCAAGAAGGCCAACTGCCGTAAGCGCGGTAAGAAGTAAAGCTAAAATCCTTTTTTTCATAATCGATCCTCACTTTCTGTCCGGATCTCTCGATCCGTCATCACTTTTCCCTATGGAATTCGTCAGTTCTTTTGTACAATCGATATCCTATACGATTGTGTCTATTATGTAAACTACAAAAGATTTATTTCCAGATATAGGAAAAAGCTATATCTATTTTTCAGATTCTACAAAAAGGACCAGCCCATGCTTTCTCGCGGCAGCCCTTGCTGCCTCTTTTTGACTTTCCGGAACATCAATATAATAAATGTCACGATCGATGGCATGTCCTGCCCCGAAATCCCGGGGATCGACCATGCCGCCGATGCCATTGATCCCGATCGAATCGGCAAGATAGTGGCCGCTTCGGACATGACGGATGCCCTCTTCCTTCAAAGCCTTCTTGATTTTCTGCCAGCTTTCTTTATCCTTCTTTTGATAGATCGTAACCTTCTTTTCTTTGAACATTTCTGTCTCCCTTCTTCACCAGAAGTTCCTGGATCAGCCGGCTGACACCGCCTGCAAGCTGGTCTACCTTTTCAATACGGACAAAATCACTGCCATAGATCCGCTTTACATTTTTCACATAGAGATTGGGGCCGGTATAGATCGCGCCCAGAGTCAGGCCCTGCCTTCGAAGCTCTTTGACCGCATTTTCTGTATCCTGGACCCCCTCCTCGTTTCCATAGCTGTGCCGGAAAATATCCTTGCCCTCCGCCGGGATCATGGTCGAGTCCGCCGGATTGGCATCCGTCATAATCAGAAGAAGATGCCATTTCCCATCCTTTTCTGCCGCGTTCTTTATCAGCCGCCCGGTCAGGGCCAGGGCCAGGCCATCCCGATTCCAGCCCGCTGCCGCATAAGAGAAGATTCCCGTTCGGTCCGGGCTGTCATAGTCCTTCAGGATCTGCACCACAGTAAAGCCACGCAGGGAATGAAAGTCCAGGATCCGGGACTCGACATGGATCCGGTTCAGGCTCTCAGCGATCACATAAGCCTGGGCGGCAATACTTTCCTGATAGGGACTTCGGGAAGCCGATGCATCCAGAAGGAGGTCGACCGTCAGAGAATTCTCCACCTCGTCACCCGGCCGGTAAAAAACCTCCGGATCCCGCAATACCGGCATACGAAAAGTCTTCTTTGGATCCAGACGGCCGGCCCGTCCCAGGATCGGCAAGGGTTCAAAAAAACTCGAAAGAACCGTCTCAAGTTCTGCGGAAAGTCTCTTCACACTGGCTTCGATCCCAAGAAGATTCTTCTGATAAAAGGCCTGGTTCCTTTTGGCCTGCTCTAAGACCTCCTGATCGACCAGCTCCTTTTCGGATAAATGTAGACCAACTTTTTCCTCTCCTCCTCTGCAATAAACGCTTGAGTCGAAGGCGGATAATCCCGGATCCGTCTTGTTTTGGTCTGCATTTGTAAGCCAGAGACTGCAATATTGGTGGGGCCCCTTACAGAGATCCTTTTCCATAAGTTTTCTCTCCCTGGGGGATAAGATGCAGGGGCCAAAGCAGCTTTCGATATAAGCCTGGTCGGCCTCACTCTTCTCTGAAATATGGCGGTCTTTTGCACCTAGAAGGGAAGACTCCCGCTCTTCGCTGCCCCCGGAGGAAAGGTCCTGCCTCTGCAGGAGGGAATCGATATGGTGCGTTTCCCTATGAAGCATGCGTTCCAGGAGGTCTTTCATCGGCCCGGTCGCCTGAAAGCCGTGCTCCAGATCCATCCGGTAGTCCGAAAAATGGAAGGCTAAAAAGAGGATCTCTTTTAGGCGGAGGATGAGATCATCGCTAGTAGGGCAAAAAGAATCCTCCCCCATCTCTTCTATCAGAGTACAGACCTTTTTCTCATGGGAAGAAAGCCTGGGCTTTGGCCCACCGGCTACGCTCGACCAATGGTATTTCTGCAGATCTAAAACCAAAGGATCCTTCATCATCATTTGCTGACGGGACAGGCGGGCATCCTCATTCAGATATCCATCCGCATATTCACGCCGCAGGGAAGAAAGGACCGGCCGATGGGGCAGCTCTTTTGCATAGAGATAACTTTCTAATGCCAGCCAGACCAGAGCATCGAAGTCCTCCGCTTTCTTCGCTGTCTGATAAGAGAGAAAAAAGCCGTTTAAGGCATCCCTATCCAGCCACTTCTGGGAGAGACCGATCACAAGATTCATATAATAGTCGGCCTGATCCTTCCGGACAGCCAAAAAAGGCGGCTCGAGATCATAATCCCCCGCAGCCGCCCATACAATATTTAGCGCTCTTCTCTCGCCTGCACTGAAATGTCGATTCCAAAGATCACTTTCCTGCATGTTCGAAGAAAACCTCCTTCGAAGTCAAATCCCCCGGGATCCGTCCCTTGATGACATCCCGGATGACCGTTTCCTCATAAGGATCGAATGTTTTGTCCACGATGGTCATTTCCAGAGCCTCCCCTGTGGTCAGTCCCCTCCTCACAAGATTCAGGCTGTCGAGAAGGCCTCTCAGATCCACCGAGCGCTCGCTGACTTCCGCATTTTCCGCTTTTTTCTGAAGTTCAAAAAAGAGTTCCATGAACTGACTCTTGATATCTGAATTCAGATCCGGAAAAGACTTTGTCAAAAGCCGATCCAGATCCTCCGGCCGAATCAGAGGCATCCTTAAGACAGCAAAACGGGACACCAGAGCTTCATTCAGCTCTCTGGTCCCGGCATAGCCGTAATTCATGGTTCCGATAAAACGTGCTGCCGGATGCACTCGGATTCGATCATAACCCGGCACATCGATGATACGGCGAAAATCCAGCGTAGAGTGAAGCACAGCCAGGGCTTCATTTTTCGCCATATTGACTTCATCCAAAACCGCAAAGCCGCCGAGATTCGCGCTTTCATAAATAGGCCCCGGCCGGAAGACGACCCGCTCACCATCATAAGTATCCGTACCGATCAAATAAGCGGCATCGACATTGGAATGGAAACTGACATTCCACTGAGGCCTGCCGAAAAGATAAGTCAGGCAATCCGCCAGGACATTCTTTCCTGTTGCCTTCGGTCCTGTCAAAAGAAGATTGCTGCCCGAAAGCAGGGCTGCCACAGCCCGATTCCAAACCTCTTTCCCATAATAAATGTAAACCGGCTCCGGGATCCTCTCCGAAAGCTTTTCCTGTCCGCCAGCGAGATCCGCATCATATTTCTGATGAAATTCCTTCAGTCCTTCCATTAAAGGATCAGAAAGGCCGGCTTCTTCAGCCATCTCTAACCAGGTCATACTGCACCTCTGATCTAAATTTACTGATAATCACTCACCAGAAAGAGAGGCTTTACGACAACAACTTCATCATATTCCTTCTGGCTGACTTGAACCGAAGCATTCAAGGCTTTCAGATCTTCCTTCACAAGTTCCAATGCTTCATCACATGTCTCGCAGCGCCCCATGCGAATGGCCCGGATCATGCGCTCGATCACAATGGGATGGGCATATTGTGCCGGAAGCGGAAAATGAGGGATCTTCTGAATGAAGTTCTCGCTGTCCGCCCGGGCCTCTTCCCACTCTCTGGCCGCCGCCTTATTATTTCTTGTTCTGGTCGGGAGAATTCCCGTCGCCATGATGGTAAAGAGGAAGGCGATACCGAAGAGGACGAAATAGAGAGCAACTGCGCTATGTTTTAAGAAAAGGAAAATGCCAGCAATCATTGCAACAACTGCCATGGAACAAACGACCCCTGCCAGGATCTTATAGGTCGGACTGATACCCTCCAGCACCCTTTTCTGCTTGGCAGCAGAGGCCAGATGGTTATAGATCGCCGGTTTCTTCTTCAATTCTTCTTCATATCTTCTGAGATCGCGGATGGACTTTTCTGCGGTATCCGAAAGATTGGTCTTATATTTCCGTTCCTCTTCCAGAGCCTCCCGCTTCATAGCCTGTTCTTCCTTGATGCTATGGGTCGGGATCTCAGGATGATTCTTCTCCATCTGGGACAGAAGGATGTCCACATTCTGCTCATATTTGAAGTTACATTGAAATTCCCGGCCGTTTCTTAATTTAACCATGAGATAGGCCATAGAGCCGAAAACTCCCTTGCCGGAAAAGCCGCCCTTACTCATGGCAACCCTCTTCCAGACTCTCGCAATGTCCTCGTATCTCGCATAATAACGCCGGTCAATAAAGAAGCTATTGAAATACAGGGCCTGATTGCCAAGACCACAAGGGCCGATT
Organism: Porcibacter vitabionis; assembly: GCF_046263795.1. NCBI lineage: Bacteria > Bacillati > Bacillota > Clostridia > Lachnospirales > Lachnospiraceae > Porcibacter > Porcibacter vitabionis. The sequence continues at coordinate 119,395 of NZ_JBJYZD010000009.1, forward strand.
TTCACGGATGTCTTCTTATCCAATTTCAATTCATCGTCTGTCAGAGGATGGGTGCCGGTTAAGACAGGTTTCAAAATCATTTCGTTCCTCCTAATCTATCGTTAGTACAATCATAGCACTTCTTTTGAAAGCTATGTAAAAAGCTATGATTTAAAAATAGCGGAAGGCAGTGGGCCCTCCGCTATTTGCCGGCGATTAAAAATCCCTTCTTATGCTGTCTTCCTGGTTCTTGCCGTTGTAAGGAAGATAATCAGGCATACCAGTGCGAAAATCAATCCGACCGGATATGCAACAGCGGTATTCATACGCAGAGCCTTGATCATGCCCAGGCACTCAGGTGCCATGACGAAGTAGGTGCAGGTAACGGCTGACATAAATACTGCAGGGATCGCAGCAACCCAGTAGTTTTTCTTCTCCTGAGCCAGGAAGGCTGCGCCACACCAGAGAACCAGCATAGCCAGTGTCTGGTTGGACCAGGAGAAATATCTCCAGATCACGGTATAGTCCAGAAGGCCGAAGGCCTGACCGAAACCAAGGAAGCAGCCGACTGCGAAGCAGGGGATGCAAAGTTTCAGACGGTTAACAAAGCTCTTCTGATCCAGACCGATCCAATCAGACAGAGTCAGACGGGCAGAGCGGAAGGCGGTATCGCCGGAAGTGATCGGGCAGACAACAACACCGATCATTGCAAGGACAACACCTACGGTGCCCATGGTCTTGATGCAGACATCATAGATGGCTGCAGGCTGACCCTTTGTAAGGACTTCTGCAAGTCCGGTATTGAGACCACCGGTGACCTTATAGAGTGCACAACCTGCGGATGCCCAAATCAGAGCGATGATACCTTCGGCAACCATTGCGCCATAGAATACGAAGTGGCCCTGTTTCTCGCTCTTCAGGCAGCGGGCCATCAGAGGAGACTGTGTGGAATGGAATCCGGAACATGCGCCGCAGGCAACGGTGATGAACATGAAGGACCAGATCGGCATATGAGACGGATGCATGTTGTAGAAATAACTCCAGAGTTCCGGAATCTGATAACCATGTGCCGGCAGGCCAAAGGCAACACCGATTGCCATAATGATAAGACAGATACCGAAAATCGGATAGATTTTACCAATGATCTTATCAATAGAAATAAAGGTTGCGATGAAGTAATAAGCGAAAATAATCACAAGCCAGGTGACTGTCGAGGCGAAAATTCCGCCGTTTCCGACATGCTTCGGATCGATCAGCTCGACCAGAAGTCCTGCAGGTCCAACCGCAAATACGGTACCAACCATGATCAGGAGAATGACGGAGAAGAAACGCATGATCCACTGCATGACCTTACCGAGATAAATACCGGTAACCTCGGCAATGGAATCACCATTGTTCCGTTCTGAAAGCATTCCGGAGAAGTAATCGTGAACGCCTCCTGCAAAAATCGTACCGAATGTGATCCAAAGGAAAACAACCGGTCCCCAGAGGGCGCCTTGAAGTGCACCGAAGATAGGTCCAAGACCTGCGATGTTCAACAATTGAACAAGGAACATCTTCCATTCCGGCATTACGACATAATCGACACCATCGTTGATCTTGACTGCCGGAGTTTCTCGATCATCGGGACCGAAGGTCTTCTCTACAAGCTTACCGTATGTGAAGTAACCCCCGATCAGGATAAGGAGACAAATCAAAAAACTAACCATTTCCCAATACTCCTTCCCATATAAAAGAATTGTAACATTTTCACAAAGGATATCCTTTGCTTCCCTACTGTTTTATTGTAATTCACCAATTATTCGATTGCAATATGTAATTCATTCCATCTTGTATGTGTTTCTGTACAATGAGCAATTTTACATCCAATCCAGTTATGACATTGAATTTATTTCAACGATGCCGTTTCTCAAAACAGCATCGTCTTGCTTTCACATATGGTTTTCAGGAGATTTTGGGCGACGCTAAAAAATCCTCTGCCGCTTTTTGGGGCAGAGGATTTTTTCGTACAACCTATTGATCTAAACTACTTACAATTGCTTATTTACGTTATTTTTTCTTTGATGTCTTTTTTTCTTTGATGTCTTTTTTTCTTTGATGTCTTTTCTTCTTTGATGTCTTTTATGGTTCGCCTTAATTTTGTTTTCTTGTTTTTTGTTCCGGTTTGACCGGATTTTGAAACCTTAAGCCATAATGGTGTCGATGTTGTTGTTTTTTGTTCCAGTTTGACCGGATAGAGAATCAGCCGTCCATGTTACTTGGACTTCTTGCCTTCTTTCTCATCCTCCGTCAGATTCAAGGCAGAAAGGACATCCGTCACTTTCTCAACCGGAACGATCTCCAGGGAATCCTTGACTTCCTCAGCTACATCACGAAGGTCATCGACATTTTCCTTAGGAATGAAGACCTTCGTCACTCCTGCCCTCTGGGCTGCCATCAGTTTCTCCGGAAGACCTCCGATCGGATTCACACCGCCCTGGAGGGAAACCTCACCGGTCATGGCAACATGAGGTGTCACTGCTTTCCCGGTCACCAGCGAAGAAAGAGCTGTTGTCAAGGTAATACCTGCGGAAGGGCCGTCCTTCGGCGTCGATCCGTCCGGCACATGGATGTGGAGATCATTCTTCTCAAAGAGCTTCGCCTTGTCCGGATAGAGTGCCTTGACAAGAGAGATGGCGATTTCTGCCGATTCCTTCATGACATCGCCGAGCTGTCCTGTGATCGTCACCTTACCGCTTCCTCTGGTAAAGAGGGTCTCGATATAGAGAATGGTACCTCCCACCTGTGTCCAGGCCAGGCCGGTGACAACACCGGGTTTTGCCTGGTCTTTCACCTTATTTCTCGTCATGGGACGGGCATCCAGAAAATCTCTCAGATTGTCCCTATCTACCACAATATGCTCGTCCGGTTTCTTCACATGTTCCACTGCAGCAACACGGCCGATGGTATCCATCCTCTTCTTTAAGCCACGGACACCGGCTTCCAAAGTATACTGGTCGATCACATCCGTCAGTGCCTGATCGGTAAGTTCAATGTCCTCCTTTTTCAAGCCAACTGCTTTTAAGCTCTTTGGGATCAGATGTTCCCGGGCGATCTTAAATTTCTCATTCGGCGTATACCCCTGGAACTGAATCACCTCCATCCGGTTCAGAAGGGGTTCGGGAATGGTCTCGACCGTATTAGCTGTGCAGATGAAGAAGACATCGGACAGGTCATAAGGGACATTCATATAGTGGTCGGTAAAGGTATTGTTCTGTTCCGGGTCCAGAACCTCCAGCAATGCAGACGCCGGATCGCCATTATAAGACTGGCCAAGCTTATCCACCTCATCCAGCACCATGACCGGGTTTGAAACTCCGGACTTCTCGATTCCGTCCATGATCCGGCCAGGCATGGCTCCGATGTAGGTCCTTCTGTGGCCGCGAATATCTGCTTCATCCCGAACACCACCCAGGCTGACACGGACATATTCCCGTCCAAGTGCCTTGGCGATGGATTTTCCAATCGAAGTCTTACCGGTACCGGGTGCTCCGACGAAGAGCAGGATCGAACCGGACTGCTCCTTCTTCAGATTCATTACAGCAATCTGCTGAATGATCCGATCCTTGACCTTCTTTAAGCCATAATGGTCCTCGTCGAGAACTTTTCTTGCGGTCTCCAGGTCAATCGTTTTGGCCTTCTCCTTCTTCCAGGAAAGGCTGGTCACAAAATCCAGATAGTCATAGAGCATCCCGGATTCCTGAGAATTCTGGCCTTCCTGTTTCAGGCGGTTTAATACCTTGTCGGCTTCCCTGCGGGCATCCGGATTCATACCGGATTCTTCGATCTTCTTCTGGAATTTCTGCAGATCCGTCACTTCTTCCGGATGCATGTCCTCCAATTCCTTCTGCAGGTAGTCCATCTGCTTCTTGATGGCCTGTTCCCGGTAGAGTTTCTGATAATCCTCTTCCTGAGCATTTCTGGCTTCGCTGTTGACCCGGTTCAGCTCTACATTTTCATAAACCATCTTCTCTTCCAGCTCCAGCCGTTCCTTCTTGGAGTCGGTTTCCAGAAGCTTATACTTGTCTTCCGGGCTCTCTACGACCCAGGGGCTCATCATGGAAGCTGCCTCATTCATAGAAGAGATCTGAGCGACATAGGTCCGAGCCGCACCGGCCCACTGTTCACCGGCCGTGGCCTGAATGATCTCCCGTTTCAAAGCATCCAGATGTTTCTTCGCTTCTTCCGGATCCAGATCATCGATATCCGGGCGACGCGTCACTGTCAATTCCAGACTGTGGTCCGGATAAACAGTCACTTCGTCAATATTGCGGCGATCCTTGGTCCGAATGACCAGATAATTATTGGAAGAATTGACTTCCGTGATCTCACCGGAGACACCGATGGGGAAGAAATCCTGATCCGTCAACTCATCCCTGGTCTTATAATCCTTCATGGCAATCAGGATGACCCGCTCGCCAACCTCGGGATTCCGTCCGGTGACATTCTTATAATTATCTGCTTTCAGATAAACATTTGCCTCTGGTACCAGGACCATATTATAAACAGGTACGACAGTCATGTGAGCCTCCTTCTATGTTTTCCTCTCTAATACTTGTCTTCATTAGTACTCGTCTTTTCTTGTACTTGTCTTTTCTAGCACTTGCCTTCTCTAACATTTGCCTTCTCTAGCACTTGCCTTCATTAGGACTCGTCTTTTCTTGTACTTGTCTTCTCCAGCACTTGCCTTCTCTAGAACTTGTCTTTTTGTTTTATTCTTTTATATTGTTTTCTATATAATTAGCACTCATCTCTGTTGGTTGCTAACTGTGTAGAAATAATACTACCTTACGTCTATTTTTGCAAGTGCCCCTGTCAGAATTTATCTTTATTTTAGACAATATGTAATGACCTCCGATTTGTAGGTTCGTGGATTTACCTGTATACTACAAGTCGGAAAAGACAAATGGTAACAGGGATTACCGCATACAAATGGAGGTCATCAAATGAAGTATAGCACAGTCTACGTTGGTATGGATGTACACACGGAAACTTTTTTTCTCTCCTAAAATGAAAATTTAAATTCCACTTTATAAAACAGAAATAGAATTAACTCCTTCACATGTGGAATTTAATCTTTCATACCAGAACCTTGAAAACCACATATTTTTCATTTATCCTTCTTC
>NZ_JBJYZD010000010.1:1126-114927 GCF_046263795.1 Porcibacter vitabionis
TGATCGCGTAAGCTCTGGTCTTTTAGTTTGAAAATTGTACTCTCAAGCTAGGACCGAGTCCTACTTGCGACCGCCGCACGAATTGTGTACGTTCAGCTTGCTTCGTTAAAAAATGGGATCGTAAAAAATTGCTTCGTTCGACTTGCATGTGTTAAGCACGCCGCCAGCGTTCATCCTGAGCCAGGATCGAACTCTCATGTTAAAAGTTTGATTTTCTGGTCTCGAATGCGCTAGTCATTCGTTTCCTTCGCTTTACTGCTTTTAGGTTTGTTATGTCTCCATAACGCGTTCTTTAAAAAATTCTCTCGTTTAGAATCTTTCAAGGTTGTTTCATTGTTCAGTTATCAAAGAGCTTTGCTTTCGGCACTCTCGCGCCGACTTCATTGACTATACTCTATTGTAAAAGCTTTGTCAAGAAGTTTTTTCATTTATTTTCAAGCAATACTTCGAATTGTTTCCGAATTGCTTGATTTGTGTTCGAGTTGTTTACCTGCGAACATTTAATATACTAGCATTCTCTTCTCTCTTCGTCAACCGGAAATTTGAAAAATCGACAAAGTGGGACAATATATCATTTTTCCATCTATTTTCAGTTTTTAATATCGGTATTCAATAGGTATTCAATAGATATTGAGCCGGTCATCCCTCTGCCAGTGCTTCCACCGCCTCTCTCACATTCCGGACACCGATCAGGCGAATGCCCTCTGTGTTTTTCAAGTTCTTCTGCACCGATTGAGGCAGAATACAAGTCTTAAAGCCCAGCTTCCTCGCCTCGTTGACTCTCTGCTCCGCGAGCGGTACCGACCGGACCTCGCCGGACAGTCCAACCTCACCGAAACAGATCAGGGAATCGTCGATTGCCTGATCCCGGACGCTGGAAACGATCGCCAGGACAATGCCGAGATCGATCGCCGGTTCATTCATGCGAAATCCCCCCGCGATATTGACATAGGCATCGTATTCGCTCAAACGCAGACCAAGTCGTTTCTCAAGGACAGCCATCAAAAGGTTGACACGGTTGTAGTCGCATCCTGCTGCTGTACGTCTTGGCATACCGAAATTACTTCTGGTGACCAGGGCCTGTATTTCCACAAGGATCGGCCGGGTCCCCTCGATGGAACAGGTAACGACCGAGCCGGAGGAATCTAAGGGCCGCCCGTCCAGCATGAATTCCGACGGATTCGGCACTTCCTTCAAGCCATTGTTTTCCATTTCAAAAACGCCGATCTCATCCGTCGAGCCAAATCGATTCTTCACGCTTCGTAAGATCCGGTAAGCCGAATGGCGGTCGCCTTCCAGATAAAGAACCGTGTCCACCATATGCTCCAGAACACGAGGTCCTGCAACGACACCTTCCTTCGTCACATGGCCCACCACAAATATCGTGATATTCAATCCTTTTGCGATCTGCATCAGAATGCCCGTCGACTCACGAACCTGCGAGACACTGCCCGGCCCGGAATCCACCTTGTCGGAATACATGGTCTGAATCGAATCGATAATGACGAGGTCCGGTTTCTCCCGCCGGATCACCCCGTCGATGACCTCCAGATTGGTCTCACAAAGGAGGGCAATATGGTCGTTAAACGTTCCCATCCGATCCGCCCTAAGTTTAATCTGCTGGAGCGACTCCTCTCCGGAAATGTAGAGCATGCGGATGGAGTCCTGACAGAGGTTCCTGCACATCTGCAGAAGGAGGGTGGACTTCCCGATGCCGGGATCACCGCCGACCAGGACCAGGGAGCCGGGGACAATGCCGCCACCCAGGACCCGGTTCATTTCATCCATATGCGTAGAAACTCTCGAAGCATCCTCTGCCCGGATCTCTGAGAAAAATGTCGGTTTCTGTTCCGAGATCTCCCGGCTGATATTCTTCCCGGCCTTTTTGTCGACCTTGGCTTCGGTAAAAGTATTCCATTCATGGCAGGCCGGGCACTGGCCCATCCACTTGCCGGATTCGTAACCGCAGTTTGTACAGAAAAATAGTGTCTTCGTTCCTTTTGCCATACCTTCTCCCCTGAAAAACAAGGCCGGCACCCGGCATTACGCCTGGTCCGGCCCTGGTATATCATAAATTTTCAGTGCATCTTATTATTCTTACCTGGCAGTTACAGAAACAGAAACCGCATTCTTACCGTCCAGCTCTACACCGAAGCTCAGCTTGCCGCCGAGGTTGGTCTTCATGGTTCCTGCATCCTTTCCGTTGACTGTGATATCGTAGTCCTTCTCTGCTTCCATTCCCAGAGTGATCTGTGCATCTTCCGGACCTTCTACAGAAAATGTTGCCTTATCGTCTGAGATGGCCAGATGGTTTACGGTCGTTCCCGGAACAGATTCATAAACGAAGTTCTCGTTCTTCTCCAGTTTTGTAATCTCCTTAAAGGTTTTTACCTTATAAGAAGCACCCTGATGCATAAAATCGCCCTTTTTCTTCTTCTCCGGGAGCTGATAATTTCCAAAGCTCAATGTTCCATCTGCTTCTTCACGGATCAGTTCATCGATGACAGCCATTTTCTAAACTCCTCTCGTAACTTTTTTTACCTCTCCTGGTCGGAGATTTTACTTTCTCTTTACCTGATTATAATACTAAAACAAAAAGGGAACTAGACCTAATCTTTCCGTACGGAGCCTGTCTTCTTAAAGGTCAGTTCTTTGTCCTTTATATTTATTGTGACACGATCGCCTCGGCCTATATTTCCCGAGAGGATCTCGTCCGAAAGGCGGTCCTCGATGTCGGTCTGGATCTGCCGGCGAAGGGGACGGGCGCCGTATTTCGGATTATAGGACTTGTCAACGATGTAGTCGTTGACAGCAGGCTGAATGCGGAGGCTGATATCAAGGCTTTCTTTGACACGTTTTTCCAGAGACGATGTCAGAAGGCGGACGATCTTCGACAGATCCGCCTTGGTCAGCATACGGAAAACAATGGTCTCATCGATCCGGTTTAAGAATTCCGGGCGGAAGATCCGGCGGACTTCTGTCATGACATTCGACTTCATGAGCTCGTAGTTTTCCTTTTCAGAGTCTGTACCGCCAAAGCCCAGGTGCTTGGGCTCCACGATCTCCTGAGCACCGGCATTACTGGTCATGATGATGATCGTATTCTTGAAATCGACCTGTCTGCCCTGGGAATCAGTGATCCTTCCATCATCTAAGACCTGGAGGAGAACATTGAAGACATCGGGATGGGCTTTTTCGATCTCATCGAAAAGAACCACCGAATAGGGATGGCGGCGGACCTTCTCACTGAGCTGACCGCCCTCTTCGTAGCCGACATAGCCGGGTGCGGAACCGATCAGCTTGTTGACACTTGTTTTATCCATATATTCGGACATATCGACGCGGATCATGGCTTCTTCGCTTCCGAAAACAGCCTCTGACAGGGCCTTGGAGATCTCGGTCTTTCCGACACCGGTCGGGCCTAAGAAAAGGAAGGATCCGATGGGCCGGTTGGGTTCTTTCAAACCTACACGGCCTCTCCGCACTGCGCGGGAGACTGCATTGACCGCTTCTTCCTGGCCGATGACTCTCTTGTGAAGGGTCTTCTCCAAGTTCCGAAGACGGCTTGCTTCGGTCTCATTCAGCTTGGTCACCGGGATATGGGTCCATTGGGAGACAACGGCAGAAACCTCATTGGCCGTAAGTGTCAGTTTCTTCCCATTTCTTCTGCGGCTGATCCGCCGTTCTGCTTTCTCGACTTCTTCCTGCAGTCTCTTTTCGCGGGCACGGATCTCGATTGCCTTGTCCATGCTGCTTTCATTCTTCAAGGCATTTAAGAGTTCTTCCTCAGCCATACGAAGTTCCCGGGTCTTTTCTGCCAGATTTTCTCCGGAAGGAAGGGCCCGTAAGCGAAGACCTGCCGCAGCTTCATCCATGAGATCGATGGCTTTGTCCGGGAGGAAACGGTCGGAAATATAGCGCTTGGACAGATGAACTGCTGCTTCAATGGCTTCCTCAGTGATTGTCACCTGATGGTGGTCCTCATAGAGTGGCTTGATCCCCTGGAGGATTTTAATCGTATCCTCTTCCGAAGGTTCTTCCACCATAACGGATTGGAAACGTCGGGCCAGGGCCGCATCTTTCTCTACCCGCTTTCTGTATTCATCGATCGTGGTCGCACCAATCACCTGGATTTCTCCTCGGGCCAGAGCCGGTTTTAAGATGTTCGAAGCATCCAGTGCGCCCTCGGAACCGCCGGCGCCGATCAGGGTATGAAGTTCATCGATAAAGAGGATGACATGACCATCCGCCATGACTTCGTTTATGACCTTTTTGATCCGCTCTTCAAACTCGCCTCTGTATTTGCTTCCGGCAACAAGACCGGCGAGATCCAGGGAAAGAAGACGTTTTTCTGCAACCGTATCCGGTACGTCTCCATTTACGATCCGCTCGGCAAGACCTTCTACAATTGCAGTTTTGCCGACGCCAGGCTCACCGATCAGGCATGGGTTATTTTTGCCGCGGCGGGAAAGGATCTGAATGACACGGGAGATCTCTTCTTGTCTTCCGATGATGGGGTCCAGTCGTCCCTCTGCCGCAAGTTCGGTCAGATCTCTGGCATATTGGTCCAGGGTCGGTGTGGGGTCGCCGCTCTCATCTTCCATCCTCCTGCGGGAGGCCTCTTCCCGGTAGATCTCGGCGGATGCGCCCATGGCTTCCAGGGTCTCCTGGAACATCTTCTTCCGGTTTACATCCATAGCGGTAAGGAGCCTGGTTCCTGCGGAGTCCTTGATCCTAAGAAGGGCAAGGAGTAAGTGCTCGGTCCCGATCTCGTCAGCATGACTCATCTGGGCTTCCATCTCTGCCCGCTCGAGGACCATCTCCATCTTGGCTGTATAGCCGTCCCGTTCCATGACGGCGGTGTCGCCTTCCGGAGCGATCAGGCTCGAGATCAGGTTTGTGATGTCTTCTTTGGTTATATTGGCATTGGACAGAACGTGTGCGGCAATGGAGTCTTTCTCCTGCAGAAGGCCGATCAGAAGGTGCTCGGTCCCCACAAAGTTCTGATTCATTTTCCTGGCTATTCGCCTGGCGTAGCTGATGGCTCGTCTGGCTGATTCGGTAAATTCCATTCTTGTCACCTTATTATCATTATCTATTGAACGTTTTTATGATCAGAAATCATTCAGATCCATAAAGTCATTGTCGCCGCCGAGTTTCTTCTTACGTTTCCGGGCGTTTTCAATCATTTTCTCGTGATTGACCGGGCGGATCGGATCGGCCGGAGTCTGGTCATCATCTTCCCAGATGTCCAGGTCCTTCTTTCGATGGAAGAAGGATCGCCTGCTACCTGCGGAGTTCTGGGAAGGATCTGTATGATCCTCTTCCTCTTCTGCTTCCAATTGCAGAGGTGCCGGCTCTGTTGCTTCGGCCGGTTCGGTTGTTGCGGTTGATTCTGCCGGCTCTACAGGCTCTGTTGATTCGGTTGCTTCTGCTGGCTCTACCGGCTTTGCTGCCTCTGTTGCTTCAGTTGGTTCTACCGGCTCTGCAGGCTCTGTTGCTTCGGCCGGCTCGCTTGCTTCAGTTACCTCTGCCGGCTTTGCAGGCTCGGTTGCTTCGGTTGCCTCTGTCGGCTCTGCAGGCTTTGCTGGCTCTGTTGCTTCAGTTGGTTCTGCTGGCGCTGTTGCTTCAGTTGGCTCTGTCGGCTTTGCTGGCTCGGTTACTTCAGTTGGCTCTGTAGGCTCTGTGGCTTCAGTTACCTCTTCCGGCTCTACTGGTTCTGACGGCTCTGCTTCAGAAGATATATCTGCATATTCTTCCTCTTCCAGTTCGTCATCCAGATGATCATCTAATTCCATACCTGAGATGGTGCGGTAGGAGGATTCTTTCACACTGTTCTCATCGCTTGCAGGCTCGGTATCTCCAGACTTTGTTTCTTTAGGTTCTGTTTCTCTTGATTCTGTTTCTCTTGACTTGGTTTCTCTTGGCTTGGTTTCTCTTTGTTTGGTTTTTCTTGGCTTGGTTTCTCTTGGCTTGGTTTCTCTTGGCTCGGTGTCTCCAGACTCTGGTTCTACAGACTCTGGTTCTACAGACTCTGTATTCGTCTTTCCGTCGGCCGGTTCGCTTTCTTCCGCAGAATCCTCATCATCCATTCTGAAATCATCGTCGAAGGGATCTGACTCACGGTCTTCTTTTCTGTGACGGAACATTGAAAGAATGCATAGAATCAGAAGGATCACAACGACTGCACCAGCGACCAAAAGGATCCGGAGTTTGGTATTCGGGTCTATATTTGCGATCTTATCCTTCAAAGCAGAGAGAGCGTTCCGGATCGTCTCCATAATGCCAGTCTTTTTTTCAGGCGCTGCCTTCTCATCGGAAGCACTCTCATTACCGGCTTTCTGAGTCGTAGTCTCCCCGTCATTTGTCGTTGACTGCTTGGGGTCTTCCGTCTGTCCTTTCTGGGTATTCTGATCCGTTCCATTGGCAGGACTTGCTGTTTGGTTACTTCCATTTTGGTCGGATCCATTGGCAGGCGCTGCCGTTTGGTTACTCCCCTGCTGGTCAGAGCCGTTGGTCGTTGCAGCATTTGTCTCGGCCTTCTGCTCGGTCGGCTGAGACTGGGCAGCAGGATCCGAGATCTTCATCAAAGCACTGGAGCCTGTGGAAACATTTGCCCGAACGACGATTTCCGCGGATCCTGCTTTTTGTGCTGAAAATGTAAGAACGGCTTTATTTCCCAGGAAAGAGATCGTTGAGCCGGATGCGGTATAGCCGGGAGCGCTGCAGCCGGTAAGATTCAGAAGACCGGCCGTGTAGGTGACCCGGATCTGGTCGATCGCAGTTCCGGTAACTGTGACTTGCACGCTGTCGCCCACCTTGACCGAATTACTGGAAAAATAGATGCCGGTCTTTCCCTGTACGGCGTGGGCACTCATTGCAGGCATCATTGAAAATAAAATCGAAAGCATCAAAATGACTAGTGTAAATATTTTCAGGGATCTGTTCCTGATCGATTTCATCATTGTTTTACGTCCTTTCAGCGAAGCAAAAAAACACTTCTATATACAGAATCAATTATAGGAAACCTGGAAAGCACAGTCAATAATGATAAGAGGAGGCACCGGCAATCTTCTGCGCAGGCAATCTTCTGGGCCTGCAGTCTTCTGCGCCGGCAATCTTCTGGGCAGGCTTTATTTTTTTCCATTTTCTTTACTGCAAAGTTGTATTCTGTACAACTTTGTCTTACAATTTGGAGTTGGTGCTTTATTTTGAAAAGCTTTATTTTGAAATGCTTTATTTTGAAACAGGAAGGATTTTAATATGAATTGTATGGTTGCGCAGTCCGGCGGTCCTACCGTAGCGATCAACGCCTCTCTGGCCGGTCTTCTTCGGGCCAATCAGGAGTCAAAAGCTTATACCAAAGTCTACGGTGCTGTCAATGGAATTCTCGGTGTCTTAAACGAGAATTTTTGTGATCTTACGGATCAAATGAAGACCATACCGGATTTTATCGAGCGTCTCATCCATACACCCGCTATGTATCTGGGTTCCTGCCGCTATAAGATCCAGACGGACCAAAGTGCAGATACCATTTATCAGAAGATCTTTTCTATTTTGAATCAAATGGAGGTCGAAAGTTTCTTCTATATCGGCGGCAATGATTCCATGGATACCGTCGATAAGTTATCCGCTTATGCGAAGAAACACGAGATCCCTATCCGTGTGATCGGCATCCCGAAAACCATTGATAACGACCTTGTCAAAATCGATCATACCCCGGGCTTCGGTTCCGCTGCCCGTTATGTAGCCGCATCCGTCCGCGAAGTTGCAATGGATGCCTACATTTATGCCATAAAAAGCGTAACCATCATTGAAATCATGGGGCGGGATGCCGGCTGGCTTACTGCTGCGTCTGCTTTGGCAAGAACAGAGGCTTCCCCGGCACCGGACTACATTTATCTGCCCGAAGTGCCCTTCGATCTCGACAAATGTATCCGCGATACCCGGGCCCTTCTCGAGAAGAAGAACACCGTCGTTCTCGCGATCTCCGAGGGGATCCGGGACAAGGACGGGAATTATATCAGCACGGCGGACCAGGGCAGCGACATCTTCGGTCACAATCATCTGAGCGGGGCCGGGAAAGCGCTGGAGCATCTAATGAAGGAGGCCCTTAAGGTCAAGGTGCGTTCGATCGAGATCAATGTCCTCCAGCGTGCCGCCATGCATCTGGCTTCCGGCAGGGACTTACAGGAGGCCGAGGAGCTGGGCCAAAAGGCTTTCCATTATGCTTTGGATGGTCAGACCGGGGTCATGGCGATCTTGACAAGAAATGCAGACCAGCCCTATGAGGTAAGCTATTCTTCCTGCCCGGTCCACGAGATTGCAAATCAGGTCAAGCCGGTGCCCAGGTCCTGGATCAATGATGAGGGCAATGATGTTACGGATGAGATGCTTTCCTATCTCCTGCCCTTGATTCAGGGCGACCCCAAGGTCCATTACAAGGATGGCCTGCCGGATTATCTGCCGGTCGAGCATTTACTGGGCTGAGTGGAGAATGAAATGACAAAAGGCGGATCCGTTGGATCCGCCGGCCATCTTGGCAAAGTTCGAAATTCCGGGCAAATGGAAATTCTCGTTTACACCATCAGAAGTAAAATCGTCTCCGCATCTCCGTCCGCGCTGCGGCTCCGCCAAGGATCAGGGTTCCAAGGAAAACCAGAATGGCTGACAAGATCGCAATCTCCGATACCAGTGGTCGGGTAACCACATGGATCAGGATCAAAATCAGAGGGATCAGGGCGATCACGATCATAAGGATCAGATAAAGCATATAGCCGGACCAGTTTTTCCGATTGATGATCATAAAGACGATGAAAGCCAGATCCACCAGGAGCATGGATCCCGGCAAGACATAGTTGACAGACCAGCGATGAAAGCCGGTCAAAAGGTCGATCCAGACGACCAGACAGACAGCCCCAATCGTTCCGCTGAACATTTTTTTGATATAACCTGCGTCATTGGCAATCAAACGCAGGATGGAAAATGCATAGATCAGACTGCCCACGACGATCAGGCTCCAGTAGAAGCCTTTCATGCCTCCGTTCAGATTGTAATTCAAAAATACAGAAACAAGAGAAGCTGCCACCGCGATGAAACCGACGATCCGAACGGTCAGATTCAGCTTCTTCTTATGAGATGTCACATCCGGATAGGTCAGGCTGCCGGTTTGCTCTGACCCGGAAAACTCACCTGTCTTATTTATTGGATCCTCAGTTTCCGGAAAGTCACCCAAACGAAACTCCCCGGCATCTTTCTCACGGTCCCGACATAATACACTTCCACAGAGAGGACAGCGTTCTGTACCATCTAAGATTGTAATCTTACATTGCTTGCAATAACCCATTGTTTTCCCTTACCTGCTTTTTCACTTCACTATTATCATTATTCGCTTGGGCTTTGGCCCTCCCTAATCCTAGCTAAAACACCCCATTGGTCTCTATTTCCACATCAATGCCGTCTCTGGTCAGCTGGCGGAAGACATCCCGCTCGATCGAAGTGTCAGTCAGAGCTGATGAGAAGACAAGGGCCAGCTTGTCTTCGTAGGATGTAATGGCTGCCTTCAGATTTTGCCCGGTCGAGAAGGGTAAGAAACAGAAGAAGGATGAAATATAGGGCTTATAGGCATCTTCGACAGTGACACGCCCTATATTTGTGATCGTCGTTGTATTGGCATGCGCCGACTTCTGATAAAAGGCCTTCATTGCGATATTTTTCAGAGGCAGAGGAACAGCGCGGGCCACGAGGATTTTCTGATTCGCCACGTTGAAGGAGAAAATTGCCTCCAGATTTTCCCGCGTCATCTGCTCGGAAAGGCTTTCTTTGGTCAGCTCGACGATCTCCTCGAAGCTGTAGTCCTCCTTTTTTGGGCGGAACTCAGCCGATACCATGACGAAGAAATTCTTCGTCGTATTGGAATGAAAGTAAGGCCTGAGATTGACCGGGACCGCTACCCGGATGGGCCGCTGATAGGCTTTCTCCGGGAAGTTTTTATAAGTCGCATAAATAAAAGCCGCAACGATATAATCATTAATCGTTGTCTGGTAGCGCTCTTTTGCCACCTTTTTGATCTGACTGACCGACAGATAGCCCGTCATCACGCCGAAACCATTGTAGGGAAGCTTCTCGCCAGTGATCTCCAAAGCCTTATCCAGCTTGTATTTTGGAGGACTGGATTTCCGGAAGTTTCGAAGGAAGGAATCTTCCCGGTTCAGGGAAGTTTCATCCGACAGACCATCGCCGAGTGCTTTCGCAAGGTCCGGATGAGCCAGGCGCAGATATTGATAAGTCAATTCCCGTAAAAAAGTAGTGCCGCCCATTCCGTCTGCAATGGCATGGAAAACTTCGAGATTGATCCTTTTCTTGTAATAGGTCACTCGAAAGAGATAGTGGTTGTTCTGATTGGGATGGATCAGCCGGCAGGGATAGGTATCCTCTTCGTGGACCCGAGGCGCCGGATGGTTATTTTCTTCCAGATAATACCAGAAAACTCCGGTATGAAGGCGGAGATTGAAACCCGGGAAACGAGGAAGCACCCGGTCCAGGGCCTTCTGAATAAGGTCCGGATCGACCGTCTCCTTAAGTTCGCAGGAAATCCGATAGGTATTGGTCATTTGCTCTCCCGCAATGACCGGGAAGAGATTGGCTGTATTGTCCAGTTTCTCCCAATGTTTGTATTTCGTCTGTTGCATCTATATAGTCCTCTCGGCTGATATCGTTATTTCATCTTATGTTCCTGATGTTTCCTTGCAAAATAAAGCAGGAAAGACGCCGGCAGTATTCTGGCAAAAGGATAGGTAAATTTCATCAAAAGGCCCGGAATGATCAGATGCCTGCCTTTTTTTAAGCCGCGAACCGCTGCCAGGGCGCAGGCCTGTGCCGAAATCGAACCAGGTCCTGCCGTGGAAAGGCCTCCGGCCTTTTCCGAAAAATCCGTCTGCACCGGTCCGGGACAGAGGGCGGAAATCAAGACCTTACTCTCTCTTACTGCCTTCTCTGCCTGGATGGAACGGGTCAGAGAAAGGACATAGGCTTTCGTTGCATAATAGACGGCCATGCCGGGACTTCCGGGCATATAACCGGCGGAAGATGCCACATTTAAGAGTTTTCCTTCTCTCTTAATAAGATCAGGCAAAAAAAGCTTTGTCATCTGAAGGAGACCCCTGCAGTTGGTATCTGTCTCACAGGCTTCCTTTTCCAGGTCCGTTTCCAGGAAAGAGCCGATCGTTCCAAATCCGGCGGCATTGATAAGGTAGGCAAGAGGAAGTTTACTTTCTTCAAATTTTTTGTGAAATGTAATGCAAGCAGATAAATCGGAGACATCCAGGGGGTAGATGTGAATCGAAGGCTTCTTCCTCAAAAGCTCCTTCTCAAGGCATAGCTTTGCAGCTTGGAGCCGGTCTACATTTCTCCCGACCAGGATCAGATCCTGGCCTTCTTCCAGATAGAGGATCTTTGCAATTTCAAAGCCTATGCCGGAACCACCGCCGGTTACGATTGCTGCCAAGCTCTTGTCCTTTCCTGCTGCTCTTTTGCTCTTACGGATCGCAAAGCTTGTATGCGGATCCGTTAACTATCTTTATTATTTTCTACTATATCGGGAAAAAATACAAGGGAGAGTACCATAGCATCATTGACTTGTCTTCCATTCCAGGCCAGAAAAAAACTCCCGGTCCCTTCCCCCGCCAATACAGCAGGGAAAAGACCGAGAGTTTCTGACTTCAAGTGATCCTGAAACGATCTGAAATTGTCTGTGTCGAATTACAGGAAGATATACTTCAATACGAAGATCACTGCAAGTATATACATCAGAGGAGTGATGCTGACCTTATCTTCCTTCTTGCCAAGCAGGTTGCAGATCAGGTTGATCACAACATAAGAGATAATGCCGACGGAGATGCCCTCAGCGATGGAGTACATCAAAGGCATGCACAGTACGGTAAGAAATGCCGGCAGGCCTTCACGAATGTTACTAAAGTCAATATCCTTGACAGAGGACAGCATCAGGAAGCCGACATACAGAAGTGCCGGAGCAATTGCAAAGCCCGGAATCGAAGTAAAGATCGGGGCGAAGAAAATTGCTACCAGGAAAAGCAGTCCGGTGACAACAGAAGCCAGACCGGTTCTTGCACCGGCGCCAACACCGGCAGAAGACTCTACGAAAGTTGTGGTGGTACTTGTACCGAAAACAGCGCCTGCGCTGGTTGCGATTGCATCTGCAAGCAGTGCGTTCTTGATTTCCGGAAGTTTTCCGTCCTTATCCAGCATGCCTGCGCGATCCGATACACCGATCAGAGTTCCGATGGTATCGAAAATATCGACAAACAGGAAAGAGAACATAATAACGAAGAAATCGAAGATACGAACTTTACCGAATGCTGCAAAGTTAAATGCCTGTCCGAAAGTCTCACCCAGCTTGGAGAAGTTGGTCAGATGCATGGACGGGAATACGGAATAGAATCCGTGTTTCGGATCCGGAACATAGACGCCTGCTGCCTGCATGATCATATCAAGAAGCCATGTTACGATGATACCAATCAGGATAGCGCCCGGGACCTTCTTGTATTCAAGAATTGCGATCAGGACCAGACCTATCAGTGCAACAACAGCAACAATGCCCATGGTGTGCCAGTTGCCTGCGAAGTCAACATTGGTCACCAATGTCGAATCGGAACTAACAACAAGCTTTGCATCCTGCAGTCCGATGAAGGCAACAAAGAGACCGATACCGGCGCCAACGCCTTTCTTCAAGCACATAGGAATGGCATTGAAGATCGCTTCACGTACATTGGTCAGAGTCAAAAGGATGAAGATAATTCCCTCGATAAAGACAGCGAAGAGAGCCAGCTGCCAGGGATAACCCATAGAACCGCAAACCGTGAATGCAAAGAAAGCATTCAATCCCATACCGGGAGCCAGTGCGAAAGGCAGGTTTGCCAAAAGAGCCATACAAATGGTTCCAACAAAGGAAGCGAGACAGGTTGCAATCAGAACTGCCTCCGAATCCATACCGGCATTGCTAAGAATTGTCGGGTTTACGGCCAAAATATAGGCCATTGTCATGAAGGTCGTCAGACCTCCGAGTACCTCTGTTCTGACATTGGTACCCTTCTCCTTCAGTTTAAAGAAGTTTTCCATTACAAAATCCTCCACTGATCCACTAAGCTGATCGAAAGCTTAGTAAAATTAATTACTTATCAATTATAAGTATTACTTATTGAAAATGCAATTTGAAGCATCAGATTTTTTGCTGAGTTGTATTGGCAATTTCTAATTAATATGATAAGTAATTCTAATGAATGCTTGATCAGGAATGCTTGATCCGGATAATCTGTTCCAACAGAAAACTTCACTCAAAGAGATACGAAAAATCTTCCGGCTTATAGTCCTGCACTTCATATATCTTATCGTTCACTTGACGCGCATTTATCGTAATATTACTCAATCTTCAAAAATCCGATAGTAGACTTCGGTCAAGTGTAGTGAATTATCTTAATATCACGTAACTGAAAAAAATCCGATAGTGAAAGCCTCCTTCCACTATCGGATTTTAGATTTTCTATCTCTATTACGATATTTCAGGCCTAAACAAGCCTTTTTTCCGGGTCTCACTATCGTAATTTTCAAATTCCTTCTCCGTTACGATATTTCAGGCCTGAACAAGCCTGATCATGCCTGGTCAAGCCTCAACAAGCCTATTTCCCAGCTCTCAGCTATTGCTGTAACCAGCTCAGAAGTGATACTTCGCCTTATATTCATCAAACTTCTTGGCGAATTCCGGTGTTCTCTCCTCACGGAGGGTGTCCAGATACTCATGGGTATCAAACTCATCTGCACTGATCTGGATCAGTGTGACACCGATATTGCTGCAGTGGTCAGAGATCCGCTCCAGATTGATATAAGTGTCTTCGATCAGAACGGACAGGCTCATGGTGCATTCGCCGGACTGCATTCTCTTGACATGATGTTTCTTGGCCTTACTATTCAGATTATCGATGACCTCTTCCAGAGGCTCGATACTGTAAGCTGCACGAATATCATTATGAGAAAATGCATTGACCGTGATATCGACGATCTCCCGAACGGCACTGATATAGATCTGCAGTTCCTTCATTGCCTTGTCAGAAAACTTGGAATCGTCCTTTATCATGTCGTCGGTCGTCTCGACCAGATTCAGGGAATGATCGGAGATTCGTTCAAAGTTACTGATACTGTGAAGAATGGTCGATACCGTCTCACTGTCCTTCAAGGAGAGAGAGCGTCCGGAAAGCTTGACCAGATAGGATCCCAGTTGATCCTCGTAGAGGTCAATGGCGCTTTCCAGTGCAACTGCCCTCTTTTTCATCTTCGATTTCCTCTGCAGCATATAATCCGTTGCATTAAACAGGCACTGTCTGGTCAAATCAGCCATCCGATTCGAAACCGTGACAACCTGAGCAACAGCAAATGCAGGGCGCTCCAGGAAACGTTCATCGAGAAGAGACAGCTCCTGAGTGAATTCTCCGGTCTCCACTTCATCGTCATCATTGCCGCGAATGGTCATCATAGCAAGCTTGACCAGAACCTTATTAAATGGCAGCCAGAAAAGCGTACAGATGATATTGAAGGCTGAATGTACAATTGCGATGCCGGCAGGCGTTGCTGCTTCACTTGTAAGAGGAAAATGGAAAACGGCATTCAAGCTGTAATAAACCGTGATGAAGATCAGCGTTCCGATCAAGTTGAAATAGAGATGGATAAAGGCCGCACGCTGAGCATTCTTCTTGGCTCCAATGGAAGAGATCATAGCGGTCACACAGGTACCGATGTTCTGTCCCATGATAATCGGAAGAGCTACCCCATAGGGAACCGTTCCTGTCATACAGAGTGCCTGTAAAATTCCGACCGATGCGGAAGAGCTCTGCAAGGCCGCTGTCAAAATGGTGCCTGCGAGGATTCCGAATACCGGATTCGAGAATCTCAGAAGCATATTGGTGAAGGATGGCATATCGGCCAGAGGCGCCGCTGCATTCGTCATTGTATTCATGCCGAACATGAGAACAGCAAAGCCCAGGAAGATCTCACCGATGTCATGCTTCTTCTCATCCTTCAGAAACATAACGAAAATAATGCCAATCAAAGCCAGAATCGGAGTCCAGGATGTGGGCTTCAAAAGATTGACAAAAATGGAATCACCCTGAATACCAGTCAAGGAAAGAATCCAGGCAGTGATGGTCGTACCGATATTGGCTCCCATGATAATTCCAACTGCCTGTGAAAGCTTCATGATTCCGGAATTGACAAAGCCGACGACCATGACCGTGGTCGCACCGGACGACTGAATCACCGCTGTAACACCGGCTCCGAGCAGGACACCCATGATGGTGGTCTTGGTGAGTCTCTCCAGGAGGCCTTCCAGTTTGTTACCGGCCGCCCGCGTCAGGGCATTGCCCATGATATTCATTCCGTAGAGGAAAAGAGCAATTCCGCCGATCAATGTCAATACATCAAATATAGTCATTTTCCCGGTCCTTTCGGATCAAATCACTTTTTCTTCTCGTCCTTCTTATCATTGTTATCAGAAGAAACGGCATCTTCCGGCTTTTCCACTGCGGAGATGGCTGCCTTCTGCATGGGGATCCGGCAGTTCTTGTTATTACCGAACTCTACAATAATGGTATCGTCATCCGAAATGTCAATTACGACACCATAAAAGCCGCTGGTGGTAAGAACGGTATCGCCTACAGCCAGGCTCTCCATCATAGCGTTCTTCTTCTTGGTCTCCTTCTGCTGAGGGCGGATCATAAGGAAATACATAAATGCAAAGAGAATTACGATCCAAAGGATCATGATAATTCCGCTGCTTCCTGCAGATGATGCTAAAATCATAGTAATACCTCCAATTAAAAAATAACAAAACCTCTAATATTCTATCGAATGCCGGTCGGGATTGCAAGGATGGAATACAAAGCCCTGGCCTGTCCGTGCATTGTATGGATCAATCAGCCATGGCCTGCCCGTTCATTACATGAATCAATCAGCCCTGGCCTGCCCATGCCTTGAATGGATCAATCAGCCCTTCCCATACTCATTCATGGCATCGATGGTCTCTTCCTTCCACTGATGATAATTGCCTTCTTCGATGGCTCCCCGGATCTCTTCCATCAGATGATTGTAGAAATAAAGATTGTGCAGGACCGCAAGCCGCATCCCAAGCATCTCCTTTGCCTTGAAAAGATGATGAATATATGCCCTGGAATAGGTTCGGCAGGCCGGACACTGGCAGCCTTCTTCGATTGGAGCCATGTCGGTCTCATACTTCTTGTTCGTGAGGTTAATTTTCCCCTTATGGGTATAGACATGGCCATGACGACCGTTCCTTGACGGATAGACGCAGTCGAAGAAATCGATACCGCGTTCCACGGCTTCCAGAATATTCTGAGGCGTACCTACTCCCATAAGATAGGTCGGCTTGTCCTTGGGCAGGTAGGGAGTCGTCTGCTCGATGATGTCATACATCTGTTCAGCTGTCTCACCGACCGCCAAACCGCCGACTGCATAGCCGTCCAGATTCAGATCCGAGATCCTTTTGGCATTTTCGATCCGGATATCCGGGTAAATAGCTCCCTGATTGATTCCGAACAAGAGCTGACTCTTATTGATCGTAGTCTCCTGATTATTCAGCCAGTCCATCTTAATCTTGCAACGCTTGAGCCAGCGCTCGGTCCTGGCGACGGAATGCTCGACATAGCTTCTCTCGGCCAGAGCCGGCGGACATTCATCAAAGGCCATGGCGATGGTCGAAGCCAGATTGGACTGGATGGTCATGGATTCTTCCGGTCCCATGAAGATCCGATGTCCGTCGATATGAGACTGGAAAGTGACGCCCTCTTCCTTGATATTCCGAAGCTTTGCCAGAGAATAGACCTGGAATCCGCCGGAATCGGTCAGGATGGGCCGGTCCCAGACCATGAACTTATGGAGGCCGCCCAGATCATGGATCAGCTTGTCTCCGGTCCGGACATGAAGATGGTAGGTATTCGACAGGGCGACCTGGGTATCGATGGCATGGAGGTCATCGGTGGAAACAGCGCCCTTGATCGCAGCAACGGTTGCCACATTCATAAAAAGCGGAGTCTGGACTGTGCCATGCACGGTTGTAAATTCGGCACGTTTTGCCAGACCGTCTTGTTTTAAGATCTTATAGGTTGATTTCTTTGACATATGATTCCTTAATGATATTGAATGAAATGAGTGGCAATTGCCACTCATTTTCGCTTACTTGTTCAAGCTCTCATCTGCTCATCTCACGAGAGAAATGCTAATCCAGTTCATCCATTCGGTTGACAAGGCTTCTCAGATAGAGATCCAGAAGGGTCATGGCTGCCATGCTTTCGACCACAACAACCGCCCGCGGAACGATCACGGGATCGTGGCGGCCGTGGATTTGAATCTCGGTCTCAAGAAAGCCATCGGCATTCTGCCTGACCGTCTTCTGCGGCCGACTGATCGACGGGGTCGGCTTAACTGCCACACGAAAAACTAATTCGGAGCCATCCGACATGCCACCCAGAGTCCCCCCGGAGTGGTTGCTGGTTTTTATGATTTTATTTTTGTCAGATTGAGATCCGTTAAGGCCGGTTTCCAGGGCAAAGCCATCATTATTCTCCGATCCTCTTAAAGATGCTGCTGCAAAGCCGTCTCCGATCTCGAAGCCCTTGACGGCGCCGATCGACAGCATGGCCTTGGCCAGATCGGCATCCAGTTTGTCGAAGACCGGCTCGCCGATTCCCACCGGCAGCCCCTGGATCCGGCACTCGATGGATCCACCCAGAGAGTCTCTCTCTTCCCTGGCATGATCCAGAAGCTCAGCTGCCTCTTTGGCCGCCTTCGGATCCGGCAGATAGAAGGGATTCTGTGAAATATAGGCCGGGTCTATCTTTCCAACGGTCACCGGACCGATGGACTTAGCGTAGGTAAGAAAAGTAATTCCAAGCTGAGACAGAACCTTTTCTGCAACGGCACCGCCGATCACACGGCCGATGGTTTCCCGGCCGGAGGAACGTCCGCCGCCCCGGTAGTCTCGGATCCCGTACTTGATCTGGAAAGGATAATCCGCATGACCGGGTCGAAAGACATCTGCAATATTCGAATAGTCCCCGGAATGCTGGTCGGCATTCCAGACAATAACAGAGATCGGAGTACCGGTCGTTTTCCCCTCGAAAACGCCGGATAAAATCTCACAGCGATCACTTTCTTTTCTTGCCGTGGAAGCCTTGGACTGACCGGGTTTCCGCCGGTCCAGAAGTTTCTGGATGTCTTCTTCCGAAAGAAAAAGCCCGGCCGGGCAGCCGTCAATGACTGCGCCAAGGGCCTTGCCGTGGGACTCGCCCCAGGTCGTGACCCGAAATAGATTTCCAAAGGTGGATCCTGCCATAATAATGATGTCCTCGCTAATAGAAACGCCGTGAAACCATGTTCACGGCGTTATGAAAGCCTGTTTCCTTCTTATCTCAATCTGTGAATGTGGATCCGGTTGGGCTGATGGATCTGTACCGGTGCATTTTTCATCAGACAGTAATGACCCTTGTGATTCATTTCAAAAGTCCGGATATCATTCGTGTCGTGGTTGGCAACGACCAGATACTTATCCCCCGGCAGGATCACAATGGATTTCGGATACTCTCCGCTGATATAGGTCAAACCGTCAAAGGTCAGAAGACCGGTTTCGGTATCCCTCTTTAAAGCGGAAACGGCATTCAAGGCATCGATTGCGACAAAGGCAAAATCTTCCGTGGAGGTAAAGCACATATTCAAGGATGCAGCTGCTTCGTAGTCTTTATTTAAGACACTGACCTCCTGAATCTTCTCGAAGACCGGTTCGTCTCTGTCATCAATCGAATAACGATAGACTTCGATGGAATTATTGAGTCCGGTCAGGATATAAGCAAATTTTCCGTCCTTGGAGAAACGGATCTCTCTGGCTCCGGCATTGATCTCCGGGCGGATAATGTCAACCATGGTGAGATTGCCCAGATTATAATCGATCCGATAGACCTTGACCTGGTTCAGACCGAAATCAACGGCACAGAGGAATTTCTCATCCGGTGTCAGGCGAACACAGGTGACCTTGGCATGATCAAAATGAGGATCGCCAAACCCGATGCCGGTTCCCTTATGGAAAATACCATAAGCAATTCCGTTGATGGTTCCGTCCGGATTCAGACGCATCATAGTGACACGACCGTCATGATAACCACCGACAAAGAGGAAGCGGTTCTTGGAATCCACTTCTACGAAGTCGCCTCGCATACCGCCGATCCACTTCTCACTGGTCTTGGTCAGGTCTCCATTTTCATCGATGGAAAAGGATGCAACACCTTCATCTGCGATGGAATAAAGGGTCTTCCCATCACGGGAGACCGTAAGATAGGAAGGATTATTGATCTCTGCAACCCCTCGTAAGGTGAAAACACCGCTGTCCGGGTCTACATCATAGACATGAATTCCCCGGCTCTTTTCATGGGTGTAAGTACCAACATAAGCAACATACTTTTCCTTTGACATGATTATGCCTCCTCTTGTCTCCGCAAAATGTCATATGGATCTGCTTTTTGATCGAGACGGACCATAAGCTCTTCACTGGCGTGCGGAGCACTTTCCATCTCTTCTCCCTCTGCATTACGAATTTCAAGAACCTTGGTCTCTAAGTTTCTTCCATCCGCTTTCATGATCTCTATGGTCTCGCCGACCGAGAATTTATTCTTCTGGGTCAGCTGACAAAAGCCATTCTCAACGGAACGGATGGTCCCGAGATAGGTAGATCCCTTTTCGTATGTATTGCTGTCATAGATCTGGGCCTCATCAGACGGCTTTCCATAGAAGAAACCGGTCGTAAAAGGCCGATAGGTACAGGAACGGATCTCCTTATCATACCATGGCAGATTCTCCCTGTATTTGTCCTCGGACTCCATGAAGTCATCAATCGCCTTCCGGTAGGTCCGAACGACAGTGGCAGCATACAATGCTGTCTTCATTCTACCCTCTATCTTAAAACTGTCAATGCCGGCAGCGAAAAGATCCGGAATATGATCGATCATACAGAGATCCTTGGAGTTCATGATATAGCTTCCCCGTTCATTTTCGGCGATGGGGAAATATTGACCCGGCCGGGTTTCCTCCACCAAAGCGTACTTCCATCTGCAAGGGTGGGTACATTCTCCCTGGTTTGCATCTCTGCCCGTGAAATAATTGCTCAAAAGACAGCGTCCGCTATAGGAAATGCACATGGCACCGTGCACGAAGCTCTCGATTTCCATATCCTTCGGGATCTTCTCCCGTAAGGTCTTGATTTCTTCCAGAGACAGTTCCCGCGCCGTCACGATCCTTGTGGCGCCTTCCTTGTACCAGAAATTGGCGGACAGATAATTCGTATTGTTGGCCTGGGTGGAAACATGGATGGGGATTTCCGGCATGATCTCCCTTGCCAGGGCAAAAACGCCCGGATCCGCGATCAATACCGCATCCGGACCGATCTCTCTCAATTCTCTGAAATAGGCTTGAATCCCTTCAATGTCATCATTGTGAGCGAAAATATTGGCCGTCACATAGACCTTGACCCCATGCTCATGGGCGAAGGCAATGCCCTCTCTCATCTCATCCGGGTTAAAATTGTCTGCCTTGGCCCTAAGGCCATAGGCTTCGCCGCCAATGTAGACCGCGTCTGCGCCGTAGCGCACATCGGTCTTCAGTATCTCCAGTGATTTGGCCGGAGCCAGAAGTTCCGGTTTTCTTCTTTCTCTCATTTTATACTTTATACTCTGATTCTATCATATGAGTGCCAGGCGTACATTTTGCAGCTGAGTTTCATTACCCGTGCTTTCCTTTCGCCTGACCGATTGCATCTTACAGTTCTGCTTCCGCTTTTAAACCTTTTGTTCATCTTCCGGCAGGCAATTTTTCACCGTCAGTGCCATACCGTCACCGATCGGAAGAATCTCGGTCGAAAGTTCCGGATCTCTTGTCAATTGTCTTAAATAGTCCCGGATTCTCTTATAGATGGTCCGGTTCCTTCTGGGAATGACAAAATGGCTTTCGATGATATCACCTTCCTGAAGAACATTATCGGTAAGAAGGATACCATTCCCTGCCAGAAGCTCCTTTAGATAGGGGAGCCAGATCGGATACTGGCCCTTGGCCGCATCCAGAAAGATAAAATCATAGGATCTTCCCTCCCGGATCAGGTCTTTTAAGATCTCTCCGGCATCGCCGGGAAGGAGACGGATCTGTCTGGAAAGGCCTGCTTCTTCAAAATGCTTTTTTGCCTTCGGGATCCTCTCATCAAAGCTTTCGATGGTATCGATCCTGCAGGGAAAGGGATTGGTCTTTGCCATCAGGATCGAAGAAAATCCCAATGCTGTGCCGATCTCCAGAATCCTTTTCGGCTTTAGATGACGCATCTCGAAAGAGAGAAAACGCTGGGTCGGTTTACGTATGACCGGGACATAATTGTCCAGGCAGATCTGCTCCAGTTCTTTCAAATAAGGCAGATCTTCCAGAGGATCCAGAAGAGACTCCAGAAAAACTTCCATTCTTTCCTCTCTCGGATCCCTCATTTCAAAGGCTTGACGGGCGGATGCCAGATCCCTGTCTTCTGTATCCTTGATTCGCAATTTACACTTCCTCGATCACAGGAATGATCATGGGCCGTCTCTGGGTCTCCTTCCATACAAAGTCAGAAAGGACTCCCTTGACTTCATTCTTGATCCTGGTCCAATCCTTGACATGCTTATCCTGGAGGCGATCCATGAGATCCATGACAACATGATGGGCTTCTTCCATCAGATCCTCTGCATCCTTTACATAGACAAAGCCTCTGGAGACAATATCCGGTCCGGCCAAAAGCATACCGTTTTCTCTTGCCAGGGTCATGACAACAATAATGATTCCGTCTTCTGCCAGATGCTGCCGGTCTCTCAATACAATATTTCCGACATCACCAACACCGAGACCGTCTACCATGACAGCTCCGGTCTTGACTTTTCCGGTGATCTTAAAGTTCTGGTCTTCGTCAAATTCACAGACATCGCCGGAAGAAAGGAGAATACGATGCTTACTGTCATAACCCAGCATCTCTGCGATCTTCTCCTGGGCCTTTAAATGCTTATATTCCCCATGAACCGGGATCGCATACTTGGGCTTTACCAGAGAATAGATCAGTTTAATATCTTCCTGGCAGGCATGTCCGGATACATGGACATCCTGGAAGATCACGTTGGCTCCCTTACGGTAAAGTTCATTGATCACACGGCCGACCGACTTCTCATTTCCGGGAATCGGATGAGAGGAGAAGACAATGGTATCGTTGGGCTTGATCTGAATCTTTCTGTGGCTTCCATTGGCCATACGGGACAGGGCTGCCATAGACTCCCCCTGTGACCCTGTTGTAATGATACAGGTCTTCTCATCCGGGAAGCTCCGGAGCTGATCCACTTCGATCAGGGTCTTGTCCGGGATCTTGATATAACCAAGTTCGCTTGCAATCGTAATGATATTGACCATGCTCCGGCCCTCGACTACGACCTTACGTCCGAACTTGTAGGCGGAGTTGATGATCTGCTGAACACGGTCTACATTTGACGCAAAGGTCGCAATAATGATCCGGCGGTCCTGATTCTCAGAGAAGATATTGTCAATGGTACGGCCGACGGTCTTCTCGGACGGGGTGAAACCGGGACGCTCTGCATTGGTGGAATCGCACATCAGGGCCAGAACGCCTTTCTGACCGATGGCTGCCAGACGCTGGAGGTCGATCGGATCTCCGTATACCGGTGTATAGTCGACTTTGAAGTCTCCGGTGTGAACGATGGTCCCGACCGGTGTATAGATGGCCAGAGCCGCTGCGTCCTGGATGGAGTGGTTGGTGCGGATGAACTCGATTCGGAAAGGTCCGGCATTGATATTGGTACCGTAGTTTACGACCTTTCTCTTGACAGAGTTCAACATGTTATGCTCTTCCAGCTTGTGCTCAATGATGCCCATGGTCAGTCTGGTCGCATAAATGGGTGCCTGGATGCGACGAAGGACGTAAGGGATCGCTCCGATATGGTCTTCATGGCCATGGGTGATAAAGAATCCCTTGACCTTCTTCTGGTTCTCTTCCAGATAGGTGATATCAGGGATGACCAGGTCCACGCCGAGCATATCGTCCTCCGGGAAAGCCATTCCACAGTCGACGACGATGATCGAATCACCGTACTCAAAGGCAGTCATGTTCATTCCGATCTGCTCCAGACCGCCCAAGGGAATCACTTTCAGCTTCTCGTTCCCGCTCTTTTCAGTTTTCTTCTTCAAAATAGAATTTCCTCCTTACAGGAATTCTTTACAAGAAGAAAGACTGCCCCTCTAACGGCAGTCTCCCCCTGCATGAATTCCGTTTTCTAACTTGTTTCAATTGTTACATCTCTTAGGATCACATGCCCTGTACTGCCCCGCAGTCCGGACTGCTATGATCGATCATTATTCAAAGTCCGTATCCTCTAACAGTTCCTTAAAGACAAGGAGGACTGCCGAGTATTCGGTCTCATCATCCACTGCTACATAGGTCGCTTCATCGCCGTCATCGCCGGGGATCTCGCGGAAAATATAGGCATCGGAATCTCCCTCTGCCTCTTCGGAGAGAAGAAGGTAATGATTTCCATTTAAGCTTGTCTCCTCCAAAACATAGAGTTCCGAAGTCTCACCATTTTCATCTTGCAATTGAATGGAGTCCATACTACTTTCCTTCCTCTCGGTGCATATAGCTCTCAAGGATCAAAATTGCTGCGATCTCATCGACATAAGCCTTCTGATCCTTCTTTTTGACTCCGACTTCTTCCATGATCTCATAGGCATCCACCGTGGTCAGCCTCTCATCCTCCAGATATACCGGAAGGCCGGTCTTCTCTTCCAAAAGAGCCTTGAATTCCAGCGTATCCTCGACACGGAAGCCGGAGGAACCATTCATATTCAAAGGTTTTCCGAGCACGATTGCCTTGACATCATACTCATCAATCAGTTCCCGGATGCGGGCAATGGTCTTACGCAGTTTTTTCGGTTTTTCCCGCCGGATAATTTCCAGTCCCTGGGCTGTAAGACCAAGACCGTCCGTGACTGCCACGCCAACGGTCTTAGTTCCATAGTCCAGTCCGAGTATCCGGTCCATCAGTCCTGATTCCAGGCTTCGTTTTTGATATAAGCTCTGAGGAGTTCCTCGACGAGCTCATCCCTCTCCACCTGAATGATCAGAGACCGGGCATTCTTATAGCTGGTGATAAAAGTCGGATCTCCGGACATGATATAGCCTACGATCTGGCTGACCGGGTTGTATCCCTTTTCCGATAATGCGGAATAAACCTGGCGAAGGATCTCCTTCACGCCAACTCTGGGTTCTTTCCGAACCTTGTAATACTGTGTGTTACCTAAGTCCTGCATAATGAAACGCCTGTCCTTTGTATTGATCCGGAGCGAAAGAGACGATCTCAATTCCATCCCGGACACCTTTTCAATATGCCTATCTTACCCTTTCACAGGTATCTCTGTCAAGAAGCACGATATCATCGGTCAGCATGGAAGTGGCGCGCCCCCTAACCAGGCGATTCTGCAGGTTTTCGTCTGAAATATAGGCCATGCGGACATATTCCCTGGTATAGCCGACCCAGTAGCTCTTGCCCTGGATCTCCATCTTCTCCTCTGCCAGGATCTCCTGTTCGCTCCCCAGGATCTCCTCGCGGTATTCCCTCGACATCTTTTTCCCGATGGCGATCAGGTCACGGCTCCGGACGGTCTTTGTTTCTTCCGGGATCTGGTCCGGCATGCTGTCGGCCTTTGTACCCTTTCTTCGGGAGAATTTAAAGACATGAAGCTCATAGAAACGGATCTTTTCGACAAAGGATCGGGATTCTTCGTAATCCGCATCGCTTTCACCGGGGAAGCCGACAATGACATCTGTGGTAATGGCCGGATGGTCGAAGGCCTGGCGGATCAGACGACAGGTCTCTTCGTATTCTTCCGCCGTATATTTCCGATTCATGCTCTTTAGGGTCCGGTTGCAGCCGCTCTGCAAAGAGAGATGGAAATGGGGGCAAAATTCAGGAACTTTAGAGATCCTCTCAATGAAGTCTGCTGTAAAAATCTGTGGCTCTACGGAACCCAGCCGGACTCTCTCCACGCCGTCCACCTTAGCGACCTCTTCGATCAGATCCTGAAGGCCATAAGGGCCGGGCACGCCGTAACGAACCATGCCATAAGAGGAGAGATGGATACCGGTCAGGACAAATTCCCGATAGCCCTGTTTTGCAAGTTCTCTTGTCTCGGAAACGACCTCTTCGATGGAACGGGACCGGATCCGGCCTCTTGCAAAGGGAATCACGCAGTAACTGCAGAACTGGTCGCAGCCGTCCTGCACTTTTAAGAAAGCCCGGGTATGCTCGGCGGTTTTCGTGAGATAGAGATTTTCAAAATTCAGATGTCCTTCATTGACATCGATGACATCCAGCTCACGCTCGTGGTCTTTCAGAAAGCGATGGAGTTCCGGCAGAAGTTCGTCCTTCTTATTATTGCCAAGGATGATATCGACGGAAAGGTCTTCCTTCAGGCTTTCCAAACCGGTCTGGACATAGCAGCCTGCTGCAATGACAACGGCATCCGGATTCTTCTTTCTGGCCCGATGGATCATCTGCCGGGATTTATGATCTGCCATATTGGTAACAGAGCAGGTATTGATGACATAGACGTCTGCTTCTTCATCGAAGGGGACAATGGTATATCCGTCTTTTGCCAATAAGGCTTCCATGGCTTCTGTTTCATATGCATTGACTTTACAGCCAAGATTGTGGAGCGCTGCTCTCTTCAAAATATCCCTCTGCTTTCTTTTTCAAAACCTGAAATGATTGACTTTCGTATCTGAATGCACTAAATTAAATTTAATCAGTTTGATTACCCGTTCATCCACAATAATAGATAAGGAGATCATTATGAAAACTGTACAGATTTCATTAAATTCTATCGATAAGGTTAAGTCTTTCGTCAATACCATTAATACCATGGATTCCGACTTCGACCTGATCTCCGGCAGATATGTCATCGATGCCAAGAGCATCATGGGTATCTTCAGCCTGGATCTGTCCAAGCCCATCGACCTCGCCATCCATGCAGACAAGGATGTTGACAAGATCTTAGAGCAGTTAAAGCCTTATCTCGTTGAACAGTAATTGCCGGAGAGAATGCCGGAAAGAACAAAAATTCAGGAAAAAGGATCTGGTCCGTTTTCGGATCAGGTCCTTTTCTTTTTCCTCTGCTTCTTACTCTGCTTTTTACTCTGCTTCCACCAGGATCGTCTCTGTGGATTCGATGGCTTTCTGCATGAGATCCGGCAGAACTTCATCCAGATTCCTTTCGGACTTCTTGATCCGGTCCAGATGGGGCTTAGTGACCGGATGCTTGGCAACGAAAATCGTGCAGCAGTCTTCATAAGGCAGGATGGAAGTCTCGTAAGTACCAATCTTCAGAGACCGGTCAATGATCTCCTGCTTGTCAAAACCGATCAGAGGACGGTAAACCGGAAGCGTGGCAGCTTCGTTTGTTACCAGAAGGGACTGCATGGTCTGGGAGGCAACCTGACCGATGCTCTCTCCTGTCACAAGACCGATGTCCCCGTCTTCTTTTGCAAAATGTTCTGCCAGATACATCATGATCCGTCTCATGATGATGGTCAGCTCATCGTGAGGGCATTTCTCATAGATCGCCAGCTGGATATCCGTGAAATTAATGACATGGAGACGGATGGGTCCGCTGTAACGGGCTACGATCTTGGCAAGGTCAACCACCTTCTTTTTTGCACGCTCGGAAGTATAAGGAGGTGCATGGAAATAGGTGGCATCGATGGTGACCCCACGCTTTGCAATCATATAACCGGCAACCGGGCTGTCGATCCCTCCGGACAAAAGCAGCATGGCTCTGCCGTTGGTGCCGACCGGCATACCGCCGGGGCCGGGGAATTTCTCGGAATAGAAGCTGATCTTATCCCGGATCTCCACATGGATCTCCTTCATGGGGTGATGGACATCGACCTTCATTTCCGGGAAACGATCCAGGATCCTTCCGCCAAGTTCCATGTTGATCTCCATGGAATTCATAGGATAATTCTTCCGGGCACGTTTTGCCAGGACTTTGAAGGTAAAGTTCTTATCGGTATATGTTTCATCCAGATAATCCAGAATCTCCCTGGAGAGTTCGTCAAAGCCGCGGTCCTCGGTCAAAACGGCCGGACAGATCTCCACAATGCCGAAGACCCGTTCCAGGGCCTCCAGGGCGCCTTCGTAATCAAAAGCTCCCTCTGCTTCGACATAGATCCGTCCCTGCTCTTTCTCTACAAAAAAGTTTCCGTCCACCGGTTTCAAACTGACCACAATATTATGGACCAGGGCGTCTTCGAAGACGTGGCGGTTTTTCCCCTTTAGGCCGATCTCGCCATATTTCACTACAAATGCCTGATATGACATGGTTTCCTCTCTTTCAGTGTCTTTGATATTTACGAAGGATGGGAAGCAGGACCTTCAGCTGTTCTAAGGCATAATCTATTTCTTCCATGCTTGTAAAAACAGAAAAGCTGAAACGCACCGTTTCATCCAGATATTCATGAACTGTGTGGATCGATGTCAAAGTCCTCGAAACCGCAGGCCGGTTGGAGGAGCAGGCAGAGCCGCTGGAGACATAGACGCCCCGTTCCTCCAGGGCATGAAGAAGGACTTCTGCCCTGACACCCCGGAAGGAGACCGATACGATCTGGGGAGCGCTGTCCTCTCCGGTCCGTCCGTTGACATGGGTCCCTTCGAGTTCTTCTACGCCGGAAATAAAATGTTTTTTCAAAGCAAACAGGTGCTTTCGGTTTTCGTCCAGATGGCTGTACATATCCTCTGCTGCCTGACCGAGCCCGGCGATGGCAGGGACATTCTCTGTACCGGACCTCATACCGGATTCCTGGCCGCCGCCGAGAATCTCCGGCTGAATCCTTACTCCTTCATGAATGAAAAGGAAACCGGATCCCTTGGGCCCGTGGATCTTATGACCGCTCACGGACAAAAGGTCGATTCCAAAGCGGTCCGGATAGATCTCGAATTTACCGTAAGACTGGATGGCATCGACGTGGAAGTAGGTCTCCGGGTTCTTCGCCTTTATGATTTTCGCAGCCTCTTCGATCGGTTCCACAGCACCGATCTCGTTATTGACATGCATGATGGAGACCAGGATGGTGTCCGGCCGGATCATTTCTTTCAGGGCAGAAAGGTCGACGATGCCGTCCGAGTCCACCGGAAGGTATTCCACTTCAAAGCCCAGATCCGCCAAAGCCCTCATGGGATTATAAACGCTTGCATGCTCAATCGGCGTCACGAGGATATGCTTCCCCATCCTCTTTCTTGCCATGGCGGTTCCGATGATCGCCAGGTTATTCGACTCGGTTCCGCCGGATGTGAAAATGATCTCCTTCTCTTTGGCACGAAGGGTCTTTGCTATGATTTTCCGGCTGTTTCTTAAGTAATTCTCGGCTTCCATCCCCTTGTTATGAAGGGAAGAGGGATTGCCGAAGTCTGTTCGTAATACCTGCATCATCACTTTTGCTGCCTTCTCGCTGCAGCGAGTCGTAGCAGAATTATCGAGATATGCTTCCATTTTGCTCCTGTCTGTTTCTAAATATAGACCAATCTGTCTTTTCCTGTCTTTCGTCCGAGACTTATGCTCCGGTTCTTATGCAGGCAGCTTCTTATTTCTGCCAGGATCTCCTTACAAGACAGACTTCTCTTCCGATGCCATCATAACCAGTGTCATCGAAGCGATCGCTGCTGTATCTGTCCGTAAGATCCGATGGCCGAGGGAAATTATCTCGGCTTTCTTACTCTCTCTGAGATATGCAATCTCCTCCGCTGCAAATCCGCCTTCCGGTCCGATCAGAATCCCTATGGTCTGACCCGGCTCTACTTTTCGAAGAAGTTCCATGGTATAAGCTGCGCCTTGTGCATTTTCATACGGAACGAGCGAAATGTCAAGTGATAGAAGTCGATCGGCAGCTTCTTTGAAGGACAAAATCGGGCCGACTTTGGGCATCTTACTGCGCTTGGACTGTTTGGCAGCTCCGTCTGCAATCTTCTGCCAGCGCTGGATCCGGTTTTCTTTTTTCTTATCATCCAGCTTGACCACACAATACTTCATTTCAACCGGAATGATCTGTGAAGCCCCGAGTTCTACCGCCTTTTCTATGACTGTCTCCATACGGCTGCCCTTGGGAATGGCCTGGAAAAGAATGATGGGATTAAGGGCTTCCGTATCTTCGGTTTCCTCCACGATCTGTAAGGTCAGAGTATTGGACTCGAAAGAAATTGCCTGACAGATAAAATTTCTTTCCTGATCCGTGCTGACTCTGATTCTCTCTCCGGCCTTCAGGCGGATGGCCCGGCCCAGATGATTGGCATCTTCCCCTGTAACAAGGATCCTTCCGTTCACTATATCGCCTTCACGGACAAAGATCTGCTGCATAAATCCCTCCATAGCAAAATCAGGGACAGATCCCGTGGGATCTGATCCCTGAATTGAATCTTACTCTTATTTTTCTCTTATTTCTGAAATGTCAGATTCCACCAATCTCCCAGGCGGTTTTTCTCGATCAAATGGAAGCCGGCATTTGTCATGGCCACATCGACATCATCCTGACGGCCGTCGATAATTCCGCTGGTCAGGGCATAGCCCCCGGCCTTTACCGCCTCATACATGGCATCTGCCATGGGAATCAGAATATCGGACAGAATATTGGCGCAGATAATGTCATAGCGATTGCTTCCTACCTGCTTCTTCAGTTTTTGATCCCGGGTAAGATCGCCGATATAGAGACTTACCTTAGAATCTCCTTCCATGGAAAAATCGAGACCGCCAAGCCCGTTATTGGAAAGATTTTCCTCGACCGCATTCCGGCAGAGCGGATCAATGTCCGTATCCACCACATGATCCGCTCCGTAAAGGAGGGATACTATGGTCAGGATTCCACTGCCGCAGCCCAAGTCCAGGACCTCATCATGGTCCTTCATATATTTCTGGATCTGCTCGATCACAAGATGGGTCGTCTCATGCGCTCCGGTTCCGAAAGCCAGGCCCGGATCGATCAAAAGAAGTTTCTGCCCCTCGGAAAGCTTCTGATCCTTTTCCCAGGTTGGAGCGATCAAAAGATCACCTATCGTAAAGCTGTGGAAGTACTGTTTCCACTTGTTCTCCCAGTCTTCCTCCGCTGTCTCTTCCATGGTGATCTGCCCGCTTCCGATATCCATAGAGGAACGAAGACCATCCAGACGAAAACGAATCTCATCCAATAAAGTCTGGAGATTATCTCTGTTCCAACGGCTCTCTTCTGCTTCGATCCGGCTTCCGGAATTCATGAGGGAGGAAGTCGATCCTTCCGACAGGGGAAGGTAAAACCTGACCTCGGCACTGCCATCATCCTCGGGAAGGTCCGGATAGAGTTCCGGATAATCCCCTTCCACCTCCAGTCCGAAGACCGGACGGTTGTCGACAAATTCAATATTGTTGATATCCAGGGAGCCAAGAAGGGCAGAAACTGCCTCTTCTGCTTCTTCTGTTGTATGGATGGTAAAACAAGTCCAGGTCATTTGATTCTCCTGTCAGCGCTTCTTTCGTCCGAAAGGACCTCTCTTCTTCTTTTCTGTTGCCTCCGGCTGTACAACCGGTTTCTGCAAGGTATTTCCATTCACCGCATCGAAGGCTCGTAAAGCTTCCTTGGCTTCCAAAGTCAGACCGGTCGGCACAAGGACCCGAAGGGTTACATACTGGTCGCCACGGATATTGGCATTCCGAATGGTCGGTATGCCCTTTCCACGAAGACGGA
Source organism: Porcibacter vitabionis (assembly GCF_046263795.1). Classification (NCBI taxonomy): domain Bacteria; kingdom Bacillati; phylum Bacillota; class Clostridia; order Lachnospirales; family Lachnospiraceae; genus Porcibacter; species Porcibacter vitabionis. The sequence continues at coordinate 32,031 of NZ_JBJYZD010000010.1, forward strand.
TCCTGGTATTGGGCTGGGTCCCCGGTTTTACTTCATAGAGGACCTGACCATCCAGGGTCTTGATCAGAATCTCGCCGCCCAGTGCTGCCTGTGCAAAAGAGATATCTGCAATCGAATAGACATCGAAGCCCTCTCGATGGAATTCCGGAGATTGGGAAACACGAACCTCCACCAGAAGATCACCGCGAGGACCGCCATTTTGTCCCGGTTCTCCCTTGCCACGGATCCGGATACTCTGTCCGTCATCGATACCGGCAGGAATTGCCACTTCGATCCTCTTTTTCTTGGAAATAAAGCCCGTTCCATTACAATCACTGCACTTATGCTCAATGATCTGACCGCTGCCGCCGCATTCCGGACAGGTAGTCACATTCTGTACGGTTCCAAAGAAGGACTGCTGCTGCATCACGATCCGGCCCTTACCGCCGCAACGGTGACAGGTCGTTTTCTTGGTTCCGGGCTTTGCGCCGCTGCCGTGACAGGTCGGACACTCTTCCTTCAGATAGAGATCCAGTTCCTTGTTGCAGCCAAAGGCAGCTTCTTCAAAGCTGATCCGAACCGAAGAGCGTACATTGGCTCCCTGCCGCGGTCCATTGGGATTGGACCGGGCACCGCCGCCGAAAATATCGCCGAAACCGGAAAAACCACCACCGAAAATATCATTGAAAATATCGCTGAAGTCGGTACCGCTGAAGTCAAAACCGCCGCCACCGGCTCCGCCATCAAATGCCGCATGACCGAACTGATCATACTTGGCCCGCTTGTCCTTATCGGAGAGGACCGCATAGGCCTCCGAAGCTTCCTTAAATTTTTCTTCTGCTTCCTTATCACCGGGATGCATATCCGGATGGTATTTCTTGGCAAGCTTACGATATGCTTTTTTTATCGTGTCTTCATCGGCATTCCGATCGACGCCGAGCACTTCGTAATAGTCACGTTTCTGTTCTGCCATGTTAATTCTGCCTATCTATTGTCGCCGGATGATAATAAAAGATCCGGCTTGGTTTACATTTTCTATATATGCCATAAGCCATACACCGGCAGGACCGGAGTATGGCTTGGCTTTACTTCTTCCTTGTATTACAAGGGATCAACTTCAGACTTCCTTGTAGTCAGCATCAACGACATCGTCGTTTCCGCCATTGCCGCCATTGTTGCTTGTGCCTGTGCTGCCTGCGTTGCCTGCATTTCCGGCATTTCCTGCATTCGCACCTGCGCCGGCCTGGCTCTGAGCAGCTGCCTGAGCAGCCTCATACATCTTGGTAAATACCTGCTGAGCTGCGGTCTCCAGTTTCTCCTTCTGTGCCTTGATATCATTGACTTCCTGATCCGAGAGATCATTGTTGTCCTTGTACTTAGCCAGGAGATCCTGCATTGCCTTAAGCTCGGTCTCTACCTTAGCCTTCTCGTCTGCGGAAACCTTGTCACCGACTTCATCGAGGGCCTTCTTGGTCTGTACGCAGAAAGCGTCTGCATCGTTCTTGGTGTCAATGGCTTCCTTCCGCTTCTTATCCTGAGCCTCGTATTCCTGAGCCTCTTTGACTGCCTTATTGATCTCATCATCGGACATGTTGGAGCCTGCGGTGATGGTGATGTGCTGTTCCTTGCCGGTACCAAGATCCTTAGCGGATACATTTACAATACCGTTGGCATCGATATCGAAGGTAACTTCGATCTGAGGAACTCCTCTCGGAGCCGGTGCGATACCATCCAGACGGAAGTTTCCAAGGGTCTTATTATCTCTTGCGAACTGACGCTCACCCTGTACAACATGGATATCAACGGCCGTCTGGTTATCCTCTGCAGTAGAGAAGATCTGGCTCTTCTTGGTAGGAATGGTCGTATTCCGCTCGATCAGACGAGTTGCAACACCGCCCATGGTCTCGATGGAAAGAGACAGAGGGGTTACATCCAGAAGAAGGATGTCGCCGGCACCTGCATCGCCTGCAAGCTTACCACCCTGAATGGATGCACCGATTGCAACGGCTTCATCCGGGTTCAGAGACTTGGAAGGTTCCTTACCGGTCAGGCTCTTAACCTTCTCCTGTACAGCCGGGATACGGGTAGAACCGCCGACCAGAAGAACCTTGGAGATATCGTTACTGGTCAGTCCGGCATCACGCAGAGCATTCTGTACCGGAACTGCGGTACGCTCAACCAGATCCATGGTCAGTTCATCGAATTTTGCTCTGGTAAGATCCATATCCAGGTGCTTAGGCTGTCCGTCTACAGCGGTGATGAAAGGAAGGTTGATATTGGTCGTTGTTGCAGAAGAAAGCTCTTTCTTTGCCTTCTCTGCTGCTTCCTTCAGACGCTGCATAGCCATCTTATCCTGGGAGAGGTCTACGCCCTCGCTTGCCTTAAATTCGGAAACCATCCAGTCGATGATCTTGTTATCGAAGTCATCACCGCCAAGATGAGTATCACCATTGGTTGCCAGAACTTCGATGACGCCGTCGCCGATCTCGATGACAGATACATCGAAGGTACCACCGCCTAAGTCATAGACCAGAATCTTCTGCTCGTTTTCATTGTCCAGGCCGTAAGCCAGTGCTGCTGCGGTCGGCTCGTTAATGATACGCTTTACATCAAGTCCTGCGATCTTACCGGCATCCTTGGTTGCCTGACGCTGAGCATCGTTGAAGTATGCAGGAACGGTGATAACTGCTTCGGTGACCTTCTCGCCCAGGTAGTTCTCTGCGTCTGCCTTCAGTTTCTGAAGGATCATTGCAGAAATCTGCTGAGGAGAATACTGCTTGCCGTCGATGGTAACATGATAATCCCGGCCCATCTGACGCTTGATGGAAGAAATGGTATGGTCTGCATTTGTTACTGCCTGACGCTTTGCCGGCTCACCGACCAGACGCTCGCCGTTTTTTGTAAAAGCGACAACAGACGGCGTTGTCCGCGCGCCTTCCTGGTTTGCGATAACGGTGGGCTTACCACCTTCCATAACAGCTACACAGCTATTTGTAGTACCTAAGTCAATACCAATAATCTTACTCATAACGTTTTCCTCCTGTTTTGAGTTATTGATCTATTTCTATTTATCTTCCAAAAGAAAGTTAAGTTTTCACTGTCCAATCAAGAGATCCGTCGACTAGTTGGCAACCTTAACCATGGCATGTCGGATAACGACATCGTGGAAGGTGTAGCCCTTCTGCAGGACCTCAGCCACTTCGTTTTCACCGAGGGATTCATCTTCCACATGCATAACGGCATTGTGGAAATTCGGATCAAATTCCTTTCCCTTGGCATCGATCTCCTTGACATCCAGATCATCCAGGGTCTTGATCAGGCCTTTATAGATCTTTTCGATGCCGTCTGCATAAGCATTGTCTTCGCCTTCGGGGCGAAGGGCAATGGCACGCTCGAAATTGTCAACGACCGGAAGGATCTTTTCGAGAATATGGCGGGCACCCGCATCGAACATCTCGCTCTTTTCCTTATCTGTCCTTTTCCGGAAGTTGTCGAACTCGGCCATCTGTCTCTGCACACGGTCGGTCAGATCGGCGATCTTCTGATCTCTGGGATCCGGTTTCTTTTTAAAGAAACCTTTCGATTTCTTATCGTCTTTCTCTTCTGTCTCGTCTTTTTCTTCCTTATTCTCCTTACCGTTTTCTTCTTCCTGATCCGGCTTGTCTTCGGATTTTTTGGAAGAATCTTCTGCAGCTTGGGGTTTATTCTCTGTCGGATTCTCTTCTGTTGATTTCGGATCTTTTGCTTTCTGTTCAGAATCCTCTGCCTTTTCTTCCGAAGTCTTAACCTTGTTCTCTTCGGTCAGGTCTTCATTTTTCAGAGAATCGGAAGTCTGGTTTTTCTTCATTTCTTCTGCCAAAATACTACCGCCTTTCTGTCGATTCTATTTGCTCTGACTGCCATTATCGTCCGGTTCCTTTCCGGGACTGATTGAAAGTTCCGGCTTCTTTAAGGTGCCCTCCAACTGGTCTTTCAGACTGCTCAGGCTGTCCATAACTTTCTGATAATCCATTCGCTTAGGTCCGATGATTCCGATCGTTCCCTTCACGCCATCGCCAAGTTCATAGGTAGCTGTCACAACGCTGACATCCTTCATGTTCTTGACCGGGTTTTCATCGCCGATATAAACCTGAAGACCCTTTCCGGTCTCCTGGGCATCTTCCTCAGCTTCTGTGATAAGCTCTGCCAGATCACCCTTGTCTTCAAACTTCTGAAGGAACTCGCTTGCCTTCTGTGAATCCGAAAGCTCCGGATAACGGAAGATATTGGTTGCTCCGCTGGTATAGATCTCGAGGTCATCATCCGTAATGGTGTCGGCTATGGTTTCCAAAACCGATTCAATAATATCGGAATTGTCTTCCGCCTGGCCCCGGATCTTCTGGATCAGTCCCAAATTGATGTCCTGAACCGTCAAGCCGTTTAAGGTTGTATTCAGGAGCATGTTCAGCTTCAAAAGTTCTTCGTTATTGACCGGCTCCGTGATGCGGATCATTTTGTTTCGGACTACATTTCCATCCATCACGACAACGGACAAGAGGTGACTCTCATCAACAGCGGAGAGCTGTACGAACTTGACCCGGTTTCTTGTAATGGAAGGAGCTGAGATCACGGTCGGAAGCTGGGTGTTTTTAGCAAGGTACTGAACGATCATCTTCAGGACCTTCTCCATCTTCTCGGTCTTCTGTGTCAGACTGGTACGAACTTCCATGACTTCCCGGTCCCGATCCCTGATCAGGTTATCGACATAGTAGCGATAGCCCTGGTCAGTAGGAACTCTTCCGGCAGAAGTATGCGGGGATTCAATATAACCCATGTCTTCCAGATCTGACATCTCATTCCGAATCGTGGCTGAGCTGAGGTCCAGACCCGGCGCCTTGGAAATGGTACGGGATCCGACCGGCTCTCCGGTCTTCAGATAGGTGTCAATGATGACGTTCAGTATTTTTTTCTTACGGTCATCGAGTTCTTCCATAACTGTCATCCTTTTTCTTGTTAGCACTCATTTAATCAGAGTGCTAATTGTTTCTGTGATTAATCTATCACCCTTGGCAAAGGATGTCAACTCTAATGATGGGAATTTTTAAGAATTTTTTATGAATTGTGTGTTTGGTTACAAGAGGAAGTCTGCCAGGATCTCATTTGACACTTCTCTCCCTCTTCGGGTCAGAAGCAAGCGGCCTTCGGCAAGGCAGATCATGCCTTCCTTCTGATATCGATCCACCACAGATCCATAGACAGACAAGAGTGGAATACCAAAATAAGATGCAAAGGCATCCAAAGAAACCCCTTCATTCATGCGAAGGCCGAGAAACATAAATTCTTCCATGGCATCTTTTTTAGACAGACGCTGGAAGTCTGTAAGGGTCTTTGGCATATCGAGCCCTGCTTTTTCCTGATCTCCCGGGTCAGACAGATTGCCCTTGTCTGCATCTTTCCAGTAAGCCAGATACTGCCGGAAGTCTCTCGTTTCATTCCAACGGGTCTCATCTATAAGGGAAGCCGCACCAAGACCGAGGCCAAGATACTCTTTTCTTTTCCAATAGCCGACATTGTGACGGCAGCGATAGCCCGGTCGGGCAAAATTCGACACTTCGTACTGGCGATAGCCCTTCTGACGGAGATAATCCTCTGTCATCCGGGTCATTTCATACTCCGTATCCTCATCCGGCAAAAAGGCCGGTTCTTCTCCTGCCAGCCGCTTCTCTTCGTCCTTATGATAGCGGTCATAAAAGGGTGTCCCCTCCTCAATGATCAGATCGTAGGCGCTGATATGGGTCGGCCCCAGAAGCACGACCTTGGCCAGACTTCGCTTGAGGGATTCCAGGGTCTGTCCGGGGATTCCTGTCATGAGGTCTACATTGATATTAGAAAAATTTGCCCTCCGGGCGCTCTCGAAGGTCCTTAAGAAGCGCCGGTAATCATGGATCCGGCCCAGGGTCTTAAGTTCCTCGTCATTTGCGCTCTGGAGGCCGATCGAAAGGCGGTTGATCCCCATGGACCGGTAGTCGAGCATGGCCTGATAAGAAGCCGTCCCGGGATTCACTTCCATGGTGCATTCCAGGCCTTTTTCCATGTGAAATGAAGACCTGACCGCACGAAGGATCTCATCCATCAAGGACACTTCCAGCCAGCTGGGTGTCCCGCCGCCGATGAAAATCGTAGAGACGGCCGGATGATCGAGTTTCTCGCCCCAGTAAGTGATCTCATGGATCAGGGCACGGGTATATGCCTCCCGGTCATCTGCATCGGAAGAAAAGGACAGAAAGTCGCAGTAGGCGCACTTCTGCACACAGAAGGGAATATGGATATATAATTCGATGGAAGTTGTATGATTCATGCTGATATCTTCTGCCCTACTCATCACTATCCAGCTTCAGGACGCTCATAAAGGCTTCCTGAGGAATCTCGACCGAGCCGAACTGACGCATCCTCTTCTTACCTTCCTTCTGCTTCTCCAGAAGTTTCTTCTTCCGGGAAATATCACCGCCATAGCACTTGGCCAGAACGTCCTTCCGATAGGCTTTTACGGTTTCTCTGGCGATGACCTTATTACCAATGGCCGCCTGAATGGGGATCTCAAACATCTGCCTCGGTATATTTTCCTTCAGTTTCTCGCACATCTTCCTGCCGCGCTCATAGGCAGTTCCGGCGAAGACAATGAAGGACAGGGCATCGACAGACTCCTTATTGACAAGGATATCAAGTTTCACAAGCTCGGACTTCTGATAGCCCTTGAATTCATAGTCGAAGGAAGCATAGCCTCTGGAACGGGATTTCAAGACATCAAAGAAGTCATAGATGATCTCATTCAAAGGCAGGTTGTATTTCAAAAGGGCCCGGCTTTCTTCGACATATTCCATGGAGACATACTCCCCACGACGTTCCTGGCAGAGATCCATAATGGTGCCGATGTAATCCTTGGTCACCATGATCTCGGCAGAAACGATTGGTTCCTCCATATATTCAATTTCTGATGGATCCGGCAAATTGGAAGGATTGGTCAAGGTCAGCACTTCCCCGTTCGTCTTATGGACTTTATAAACAACGCCCGGCGCCGTCGTCACAAGATCCAGATCATATTCCTTCTCCAGTCGTTCCTGAACGACTTCCAGATGCAAAAGTCCCAGGAAACCGCAGCGAAAGCCGAATCCCAAGGCCTGAGAAGTCTCCGGTTCGTACTGAAGGGAGGCATCATTTAACTGCAATTTCTCCAGGGCATCTCTTAATTCCGGATACTTGGCAGAATCAGCGGGATAGATGCCGCAGTAAACCATGGGATTCACCTTCTTATAACCGGGCAGAGGCTTTTCTGCCGGATGATCTGCCAGTGTCACGGTATCGCCGACCCGGGCATCCCGAATATTCTTGATGGAAGCAGTGAGATATCCGACAGAACCGGAAGGAAGCTCATCACAGGGGAAGAGCTGGCCGGCGCCGAAATAACCGACTTCCACAACATTCATCTCGGCCTTACTCTGCATAAAGCGGATCTTATCGCCGGCTTTGACGCTGCCGTTCACCACCCGGATGAAGACGATAACGCCCCGGTAGGAATCGTAAACCGAGTCGAAAATCAAGGCTTCCAGGGGAGCTTTGGGATCTCCGGAAGGAGCTGGCAGTTTCTCGACAATCGCTTCGAGAACCTGGTCTACATTTTCCCCGGTCTTCGCAGAAATGCGGGGCGCATCCATGGCTTCGATCCCGATGACGTCCTCGATCTCCCGGGCGGTTCCCTCCGGATCTGCGCTGGGGAGATCGATTTTATTGATGACGGGGAGGATCTCCAGGTCATGGTCGATCGCCAGATAAGCATTGGCCAAAGTCTGGGCCTCGACGCCCTGGGTGCTGTCGACGATCAGGATAGCGCCATCGCAGGCGGCCAGGGAACGGGAGACCTCGTAGTTAAAGTCCACATGGCCCGGGGTATCGATCAGGTTGAAGATGTATTCCTCGCCGTTTTTGGCATGATAGATCAGGCGGACCGCCTGGGATTTGACGGTAATGCCCCGTTCCCGCTCGACTTCCATGTTGTCAAGGACCTGATCCTGCATTTCCCGGGCAGTCAGGGTTCCGGTCATCTCGATCATCCGGTCAGCCAGTGTCGACTTGCCGTGATCGATATGAGCGATGATACAAAAATTACGAATATGAGACTGGTCGATTGCCACGAATGTTCCTCCTCTTGCTTCTTTATTTTTATTCAAAGCTTTAATTCAAAGCGGAAATAGTCCTTTATGAACCACCCTCCGGCGGAATCTCTTTTCTGCCCTCCGGTGTTTCCAACCATAAATCATACCAATCGAGAAGAGATTCGGTCAAGTCCTCCTCTGCATCTTTTGCCTCTTTTACGGCCATGGGATCGGAGTCATCCAGCGCCATATATTCTTCCAGCGTCATATAAGGATCCTTCTCATGATTGTCAAAGGACATAGACATGGCAGAAGCTTCTTCCAGCTTTTTCTCGGCTGCTTCTCTCTCCTCCCGATTCCTGGCGAAATACCAGTCCATGGTTTCCTCCCGGTTGGTCAGAGGTCTGGTCTGGATGGGACTCTTCTTCGGAACGGAATGCAGATCATCGATCAGCTTCTGATCCTCCGCCGAACGAAGCGCAGCCATGTCTCCTGTCTTCATTTTCTCCAATTGTCTGCAATAATGCCGATAATCCATAGGAAAAAAGGCGATACCGGGCAGGCTGTCGCCATCCGGATCTTTTGTAAAGGCGTCTTTTTCAAAATCAAAAACAAGAAGAGAAGAAGCAACTTCCTGCAGGAAATAGCGGTCGTGGGAAACGAATAAGATGGTTCCCTTGTAGGACTTTAAAATAGATTCTAATGTTTCTCTGGCCGGGATATCCATATGGTTGGTCGGCTCATCCAGAAGAAGAAAGTTCGGTCTCTCTTCGAGAAGGGCGGACAGAAGAAGCCTCGACTTCTCTCCTCCGGACAGGTCCGAGACCCTTTTCTTCAAGTCCTCTCCGATAAAAAGATAAGAAGCCAGGGTCTTCCTCAGTTCCTTTTCCGTAAGGGAGGGGAAACGATTCAGGTACCAGTCATGCACCGATTTTTCGGAGGTCAGGTTGGCGGAATCCTGGTCGAAATAGGCCAGATCGATCTGATTTCCCAGTGTCATCTTTCCGGAGATCTTGGGTACTTTCCCGACGATCGTCTTTAAAAAAGTAGACTTTCCGGCCCCGTTCGGCCCGATGATACCGATCTTCTGCCCTCTTTTGATTCGAAAATCCACCTGGCGGATGACGTGCTTGCCATAACCGATTTTTAAGTTTTCGCATTGCATGACCCACTTGGCTCCCAGGCGATGGGGCAGGATCACTCCTGTATGAATTCTTGCCTCCTCTTTGGCCGGCGGCTCGACCTTCTCCATCCGATCCAGGATCTTCTGCCGCGACCGGGCGAAAGCCGCTTTCCTGGCCTTATTCCGGAAACGTTTGATCAATTCTTCTTCCCGCCGGATCTCGGCCTTTTGCCTCTCGTAGGCTTTGGCCTGGCGCTCCACTTTCTCCCGCTTTTCCTTTCGATAGGAAGAATAGTTTCCGACATAAGGCGTCAGCTTCCCGTTCGAGATCTCCCAGATCACTTCTGCTGTTTCATCCATGAAATATCGATCGTGGCTGACATAAACCAATGCCTTATGAAAGGATCGGATGAAATGTTCTAACTTGTTTGTTGTCAAAAGATCCAGATGATTGGTCGGCTCATCCAGGATCAGAAGGTCTGATTCCTCCAAAAAGCCTCTTAAAAGCTGGATCTTCCTCTGCTCTCCGCCGGAAAACTCACGGATCTTCTTCTGCAGGTCATCCAGGGAAAAGCCAAGTTCGGTAAAGAGGCGGCGAGCCAGGACCGAGTCACCAAATAATAAGTCTCCGGCTCTGGCTTCCGAATCCAGATTCATTCTCTGCGGAATATAAGTGATGCTAAGATCTCTGGCTGTAGAAAAACGTTTCTGTCCTCTGCCCTCTGCCTTATCATCTCGATCCAGAGGCCGTTCGCCGGCAAGAACTTCCAGAAGCGTTGTCTTTCCGGCACCGTTTTTCCCGACAATGGCAATCTTCTCCTGACCGCGGATCTCAAAATTAAAATGAGACAGGACCGGATTCCCTCCGCGCGTCACCGTACCATCCCGAATTTCCAAAAGCATGATGTCACCTGTTTCCTTTAAACTCTTCTCTTAATAGATAGATGATATCACAAATCTTTCGTCATAAGTTCCGGCGATCAGAGATTTTGTTTGCGTTTTTCCTGAATTAAATCTTGACATGGGATCGGTTCAACCGTATTATATATTTTGTGTGTCACATCGAACTGTCCGTGTCCGGCCTCGATGGGGAATACACGAAATAATTATTTCTTTATTCCAATACATGGAGGTGAAAACATTGGCAAATATCAAGTCTGCAAAGAAGAGAGTTGTAACAAGCGCTAAGCGTGCTGAGCGTAACAAGGCTATCCGTACTGCAGTTAAGACTTACGTAAAGAAGGTCGAGGCTGCTGTCGAGGCTGGTAATAAGGAAGAGGCCAATAAGGCTCTTACCGTTGCAATCAGTCAGATCACCAAGGCTGCTAACAAGGGTATTCTTCATAAGAACACTGCAGCTCGTAAGGTATCTCGTCTTACCAAGCTTGTGAACGGTCTTCAGTAATTCGAAGATCCAATCTCATAAGAATAATAAAACCGGTTCCTGCCGTCATGGGAACCGGTTTTTTGTTTATTCATATCTCTCATCAATGACCCGCTTAGTCTTCTTCATGCTGCGCGGCAGGACGCCTTCCTCGACGACTTTGACAATGGGCGTAAATCCGATCTTACTCTTGACCTTCTCGGCGACTCTCTCGGAGAGCTGGTAGAAATCAGATTTTCCGGACAGGGCTTCCACATAGAGGCGCATGGTGTCCCTGCCTTCCAGGTGGGAGATCCGAATCTGATACTCGCTGGACAATTCATCAAAGAGAGCAAGGATCTCTTCGATCTGAGCCGGGAAGACGTTGACGCCATGAATTTTCATCATGTCATCTGTTCTGGCCTGAATGATATCGATCCTGGGGTAGGTATTTCCACAGCTGCAAGCTTCCGGAATGATCCGGGAAATATCATGCGTCCGGTAACGAATCAGAGGCGCGCCTTCTTTCCGAAGCGTCGTAATGACGATCTCTCCCCACTCTCCGTCCGGCAGATTCTCTCCGGTTTTCGGATCAATGATCTCGAGATAGATATAGTCATCCCAATAATGCATGCCCTGTTCTGCATCACAGCTGATGCCGATGCCGGGGCCGTAGATTTCCGTCAGGCCATAGATATCATAAAGCTCAATTCCGAGGATGGAACGGATCTTATTCCTCATCTTGTCACTCCAGCGTTCGGAGCCGATGATGCCCTTCTTCAACTTAATCCGGTCCTGAAGACCTCTTTTCTCAATTTCTTCCGCCAGAAGTAAGGCATAACTGGAGGTTGCACAGAGAACGGTCGACTCCATGGCAATCATCATTTCGATCTGCTTATCCGTATTTCCGGGGCCCATGGGGATGGCCATAGCGCCCAGTTTTTCACAGCCGGCCTGGAAACCGATGCCGGCCGTCCAGAGACCGTAACCCGGTGTAATCTGGACCCGGTCCTTTTTCGTAAGGCCTGCAAATTCATAGCATCTTTTGAACATCTCTGCCCAGTCATCCACATCCTTTTTTGTGTATGGGATAATGACCGGCTTTCCGGTAGTCCCGGAAGAAGAATGGATCCTTACGATCTCTTCTTCGGGCGCCGTCATAAGGCCCAGGGGATAGGCCTCTCTTAAGTCTTTCTTTTCCGAGAAAGGAAGTCTCTTAAAATCCTCTGCCGAATGCACTTCATGAATGCCGGCCTCTTTTAACCTCTGTCCATAGAAGCTGTCGGCTTTCTCCAAAGCCCGGATCCTTTCATTTACAAGTTCCAGCTGATCCGCACTAATTTCCATATTCTTCTCCCTTCGTGACAATGGCAATCGCTTTCTCGTTCATGGCAAAAGCTTTTTCGGGAAGCTGCTTTCTTACGGCATCGAGCAAGCCGGAAACTGTGATGCCAAGCTCGCCGGAAGCTGCCGCACCTGCGAGGAGGGCTATATTTAATACCTTATCCGATCCGCACTTTTCGCAAATCCTATCACCATCGATCCGCCTTACATTTTTAAAATGTTTGTCCAGAAAATCGAGGGCGTCCTTCCCATCATAGCCTGAACCGAACAGGCTGGCCGAAACCGGACGGATTGCCTTCTCATTCACGATGATCACGCCGTCCTCTTTCAGATAATCAATGCAGCGGACCGCTTCGCCCGGCTCGAAGGCGATCAGAAGATCTGCCTTGCCCTTGGGAATCAGGGGCGAATAGATCGGCTGATCCGAGATCCGCACATGGCTGACCACAGATCCGCCCCGCTGGGCCATGCCGATGGTCTCTGCCGTCCGGACATTTTTGCCCTCTTCCATCGAAGAAAGGGCAATGATCCGCGATGCCTTGACGGTTCCCTGACCGCCGACGCCGCAAAGCAGGATATTTCTCGTCATGACTTGCCTCCTTTCGAAATCGCATCAAAGGGACAGATGCCGGCGCACAGGCTGCAGCCGTTGCAAAGCGAAGGTTCGATCCAGGCCTTGCCTTCCTTCATGGAGATGGCCGGACAGCCGATCTCCGTGATGCACTTCCTGCAGCTCTTGCATTTCGACGGATCGACAAGAAAGGCGTCGAGCGGTTTCTCTAAGGCGATGCAGGGGGCCTTGAAAATAATGGCCCGGACACCGCTTTCCTCTGCCGCCCGTTTCACCGTTTCGATGGCTTTTTCCTGATCGAAGGGGTCTACTGTTTCGACGAAATTCAGACCGATTCCGCGCAGGATCTTTTCGATCGAAACGATATTTGCGACATCTTCCCGGATCCCCTGCTTTTTCTTCTGATAGAAGTCCATCATGGTGATACCGGTTCCCGGGTGCGGCTGATGGCCGGTCATGGCGGTCGTTGAATTATCCAGGACAATCAGAATGATGTCATTCTTGTTATAAACCGCATTGACCACTCCGGTAATACCGGAGGCAAAGAAGGTAGAGTCGCCGATAAAAGAAAAGGCAATGGTGCCCGGATCTACCGCCTGAATGCCCTGGGCAATGGTCACATCTGCTCCCATGCAGAGACAGGTGTCGACCATGTCCAAAGGAGCGGCATTCCCGAGGGTATAGCAGCCGATGTCACCGCAAAAGACTGCTTTCTTCCCCTTCATGGCCTGCTTTACGGCATAGAAGGAAGCCCGATGGGGACAGCCGGCACAGAGGACCGGGGGACGGACAGGGAGATCGGGCTTATCCGTGTTTGACAGTTCCCGGACCAAGGGGGGACAATCCATGGAGGGATTCTCCTGAAGAAATGCCAGAAGATCCTTTCGAACGGATTCCGGAGAGTTCTCTCCGGCTCTGGCAACCGAACCGTCCCATTTTCCGTGGATATCGACCGGTAAATGAGCTTTTCCTGCTGTATAGATCAAGGCTCTCTCGATCACCGGATCCAATTCCTCCAGACATAGGACACTATGAAGTCCGTCCAGAAATTCCAGGGCCGCCTTTTCCGGGAAGGGGAAGGGGGTCCCCACACGGAAGACAGAGAGGCCTTCTATGAGGGATGGGGTATCTTCTTCCAACTGAGACAGTACCTCCATGAGATAGGCATAGGTCACGCCGCCTGCAGCAATGCCCTTCTTACTTTGATGCGTTTCGGCATGACAGGAGACACGCGCATTTGCCTGGTCAGAAGACGAATCCCCTGTATTCTTATTCTTATTCTTGATCTTGAAAACCCGATTATAGCGATAGGAGGAAAGCTCCTCACCAAGCTTTGGATTTCTCTCTTCGATCTTCTTATGATTGAGATAAGAAGTCCTGGGAAAGATCACATAACGGAAGGTGTCCTTCTGAAAGCCCTCTACCGGCTTCCTTTCATAATGATCCGCCAGATCAACCGAGGCACAGCCATGGCACACTCTTGTTGTGGGCCTGAAAAGCACCGGGCTTTGGATCTTCTCAGAAAGTTCGAAAGCATCCTTCATCATCTCATAGGCTTCCTGGGGATTGGAAGGGTCAAAAACAGGAAGCTTGGAAAACATGGCAAAAGTTCTCGTATCCTGTTCGGTCTGGGAAGAAATGGGACCCGGATCGTCGGCAGCTACGATGACCATACCGCCTTTGACACCGACATAGGCCAGGCTCATCAAAGGATCGGCAGCGACATTCAAACCAACCTGCTTCATCGTTACCAGGGCTCTGGCACCGGAATAGGCTGCTCCTGCTGCTACTTCCATGGCAGCTTTCTCATTGACCGACCACTCGACATGGATCGATCCGTCATTGTTTTTTGCTACTGTTTCCAGGATCTCCGTTGATGGAGTTCCCGGATAACCGGCCACGAGATCAACTCCGGCATGGATGGCGCCGAAGGCCGCGGCCTCATTCCCCATCAAAAACCTTCTCACATTACACTCCTGTTCCTTTACTTCTTTAACGTGTAAAATTATATATAAATAGAATCATAACACTTTTCTAACCAACTGACCACAGCAAATTCTTTTTTTCGCATGACTGTCTTCTGATATAATAATGATAGTCTTGAAAAAATGCCACTAGACATGAAAAGCATGCTAGTGGCTGCCTAAATTAAAAAAACATAAAATAAAAAAAACATAAAACTATGAACACTAAGAATTTCACGACAAAACTTACTCCCCTCCTTTCTGTCATTCTTCTGGCAGCTTTCCTTCTTTCCTCTTGCGGGCTTCCTTCCGCCGGGACTTTGAAAAGTGGCGGAAGGTCCGGCTTTCAAGAAAGCGGAAACTACTTCGATACGGTGATCACAGTCACAGTTTATAAGAAAAACCAGGAGAAATATCTGGATGGCTGCATGAAGCTGGCGAAAAAATATGAGGACCTTCTTTCCACCACGGTCAAGGATTCGGATATCGCTAAGATCAATGCAGCAAAGGGCCGACCGGTCCGGGTGGATCCGGAGACTGCAAAGCTGATTCAAACCGGGCTCTCCTATGCCAGGCTTTCCAATGGGGCATTCGATATTACAGTCGGCCGGCTGTCCAGCCTCTGGCAGGACGCCATCAAAGACAAGAAGCTTCCGTCCCAAGACGCCATTCAGTCGGCCAAAGCCAGCATCGGTTACCAGGCTGTTTCGGTAGAAAATAATATTGTTACAGTAAAAAATCCCGATACCGAACTCGACCTCGGCGGCATTGCCAAGGGCTATATTGCAGACCGTATGAAGGACTATCTGGAAAAAAATGGTGTCACAAGCGGCATCATAAACCTCGGCGGAAATGTCCTGACTCTGGGCAAAAAAGCAGACGGGAGTTCCTATACCATTGGGATCCAGAAGCCCTTCTCGGAAACAGGCGAAGTCATGGCCAAGGTCTCTGTGAAGGATCTGTCCGTCGTCACCAGCGGCACTTACGAACGCTATTTCAAGAAAGACGGCAAGATCTACCACCACATTCTGAACCTGAAAACCGGCTATCCGGAAGAAAATGATGTGGAATCGGCAACGATTTTTTCGAAGAAGTCCGTGGATGGCGATGCCTTGAGCACCATTGCCTTCCTGCTCGGTCCCGACCAGGGGATCCCATTGATCGAAAGCCTGGGATTTGAGTGCGCTTATATCATGAAGGATGGAAGCGTGAAGACGTCGAAAAATCTGGTCAAAAAAACGGGATTCCAGGTTCTGTCCATGCAATGACCGACCGGGAATTTCTACGGATCCAAAAATGAAAGTATTCGCTTAGAAAGGCATGAAATGTATACCAACCCCATCGAAAATGACCTGAAGCGTGGTCAGTTCCACCATCTCTATCTCCTCTATGGCGATGAGCCCTATCTCAAGCGGACCTATAAGCATAAGCTCATTCGGGCTCTGGTCCGACCGGGTGATCAGATGAATTTCAATCACTATCAGGGCAAGGATATTGACGAAAAAAGCCTCATGGACCTGGGAGATACCCTGCCCTTTTTCGCCGACCACCGGGTCATTTTGGTGGAAGACAGCTTATTTTTCAAAACGAAGCACGATGCCTTCGCAAAGTATATTGAGAAAGGGATCCCGGAAGGCACGATCTATATTTTCGTAGAAAGTGCTGTAGACAAGAGAAATGGCTGTTTCAAGGCCATCGTGAAAAGCCAGGACTGCCAGCCGGTCCTTTTCGAGACTTTAAAGGAGAGGGACCTCATGACCTGGATCGGTGCCCGGCTGCGGCGGGCCGGCAAGATGATGCGGCGGCAGGCCTGGGAGGATTTCCACACCCGAACCGGATCCAGTATGGATCTCATGGATACCGAATTTGAAAAATTGATGAGTTATGTCGGTGACCGGGAAGAAATCACGGTCGAGGACGTGGACACGATCTGTGCCGGTCAGGCCGAATCCCGGATCTTCGACATGATCTCTGCCATTTCCGAAAAAAATGCAGACAAGGTCATGTCCTATTATCAGGGACTTCTGGAATCCAAAGAGGATCCTCTCGGCATCCTGGCCCTGATCGAGCGTCAGTTCCGTCAGCTTCTTCTGGCCAAGGAGATGGATGCCCAGCATTATGACAATGCAGCGATTGCCAAGACTTCCGGTATGCCCAGTTTCTATGTCAATCGGAATCTGAACCTGGCCCGGCGCTTTACTATTTCGGATATGAAAAAGCTATTACAGGATGCTGCCGATCTGGAAGAGAGAGCCAAAAGCGGCAGAATCAACCCCCGCCTGGCCGTCGAAGTCCTGATGCTGTCCTACTGTAACTAGAAACCCGATCCTTTTTTCTTCCCTCTTCCATCCCGACCCGGATCATTCCTTCCCGGGCCGTCAGATGCCAGGGGATCTGTCTCTCCTCCAGCCTCTCTATGGTTTCCTTCGATGGATGGCCATAGCGGTTGTTTTGCCCTGCCGAAATAATAGCCGTTTCCGGTGACAGGACATCCAGCCAGTCAGAACCGGAAGAAGTGGCCGAGCCATGATGGCCGACTTTGAGGCAGGACAGTTTATGATCCCGATCTCTGTTCAACAGTTCCTGAAACAGATCCGTATTCATGATCCTATTCTCGCCCTCCATAGCCAGATCTCCCGTAAACATGCCGGTAAAATCTCCATTCTCCAGCCAGAAACTGAGGCAGAGATCATTTTTATTCTCCGGACTCCCGGCTTCTTTCGACAAGGGATAGAGGAAGGTCAGACTGCTCTCTCCGAAGACCAGCCGGTCTCCCGGCAAGACCTCCCGTACCGGGATCCCATGCTCCTCTGCCAGCTTTTCGATCTCCTCCCAATTCTGATCTCTCGGCATAGCTTTCGCGATAATAATCTGTCCGATCGGATAATCCGCTTCGATTACTTCTTCCATGCCGCAGATATGGTCTTCATCGGTATGGGAAATGACCCAGGAATCCAAGCGTCGGATCCCTTCCTCTTTCAGATAGGGAAGAATCCGATAGGTCCCCACCCGACCAACATCACTGCTTCCGCCATCCACCATGAGATCGGCCCCGCTCTTGTCATGGATCAGTATGCCGTCCCCCTGCCCCAGATCCAGCATATCAATATGGCTTGCCGCAGGCCTTCTTACGATAAGAAGGAGACTTAAAGCAATCAGGCTCACGACCTTGGGGAGGTCTATCTTTCTTTGGATCAGGCGCATCAATCCAAACAGGATCAGATAGTAAATCAGGATCAGGGCAAAAGGCGGCTTTCCGACGATCAGCCGGCTGCCGGGCAGGCTCTGTGACAGGTCCGCCGTCCACTCGTAGAGATAGAGAATCAGATGGCAGGGAAGAAGGAGAAAATCCAGAGGCAGAAAGCATATCAAGAGACCAAAGAGAAGCCCCATCATAAGGAGAATAGGAAAGAGCGGCAGAAGCAGAAGATTCAGAAGAAAAACATAGACCGGTATCTCATAAAACAAGGCCGCCATCAAGGGAAGCGTCGCAATCTGGAAGGACAAGGCCGAAAGGAATTTCGACAGGGCCTGCTCCGGCAGTGATAAGAGAAAGCGCTCTCCCACTTTTCTCCGATACTTTTTCTCAA
The DNA here is from genome assembly GCF_046263795.1 of Porcibacter vitabionis. NCBI lineage: Bacteria > Bacillati > Bacillota > Clostridia > Lachnospirales > Lachnospiraceae > Porcibacter > Porcibacter vitabionis. The sequence continues at coordinate 50,094 of NZ_JBJYZD010000010.1, forward strand.
AGCGATCCTTACAGTAAGCCTGATAGGCAGTCTGAAGGGGGCTCTGAAAGAGGACCATCAGAAGAACTGCCGAAAAGGAAAAAAGAAAGCCCGCATCCTCGATGGCAGCCGGATGCTTTAGTAAGAGGAAGACAGCCAAAAGGCCAAGACCCGTCAGACTATCATAGGCCCTGCCAAGGAAGTCACCGAAAATCAGAAGAAGGAACATGCCGACCGCCCGCTCTGTGGACAGGGAACTCCCGCAGAGAGCTCCGTAAAATACCGCCGCAAAGCCGGCCACAAGTCCGGAAAGAAGGAGACCTGCACCCTTTTTCTTCATTTTCTTATAGAGACGGGAGGCGACCACCTGAATGTGGGTTCCGGAGACTGCCATGAGATGAATCAGGCCTGCCTTCTGGAAAAGATCTTTCATGTCTTCCGTCAAGAGATCCCTGCTTCCTAAGGTCATGGAAGACAGGAGGCCGCCCTCTTCGCCCGGCAAAGCTCTCTGGTAGGTTCTATTCATGCGGTTTCGAATGGCATGAAAAAGAGACCGACAGCCATCGACCGGGGTTCGGCCGGCATTGGATTCGATCAGATCTGCATTTTTGACTACACAGAGAATTCCCCTCGCCTCATAGAAGGTCTGGGCATCAAAATTACCGGGATTTCTCTCTGGATCCAGGGAAGAAATCTCGCCTTTCAGACGGATCCGTCTGCCGGGAGTAAATGCTGCACTGCTTTCGGCAGCCCTTCCGTCTTCTTCAATAAGCGGATAAATAAGAAGGGATCCGGGGGTGAGGATTCCATGGGAAGTGATAACCTTAGCATCGGTCAGGATGCACTGCATCTTGTCCTCTGTTTGAACAAGAGAAGAGACAGTTCCCGTAACTTCCACGCCTCCCTTACAGCTCTCCAAAAGTGCCCTTTCTTTCCCGGCTTTTGCCATCGAAGCTCTGCTATAGAAAGATGCAAAAAGGAAAACCAACAAAGAACATACAAGAAGGAGAGAAAAAAACCTGGTCTTTTCTTTCATGTATTGATGGAAAATGATAAAAAAACCAGTCAAAGCCAGGAGAAAGATCGTGAATCCATCCGGGCAAAGTCCTCTTCCGAAGCAGATCCCTGACACAAATGCGATCGCAAGGAAAAAGAGCGGTCGCTTCATTCAGGTTCCTCCCAAATTAATTTATGAAATTTATGAAATTTATGAAATTATCTTTTACTGTCCATCCTTATTTTCCTGAACCAAAGTCATATCCCGGTGGAAGATCACACCGTTATCGTTGTCATCCGAAAGTGATACATTCTCTCCATTGATACTGATCTGTACGCCTTTGATTGAGGACAGCTCGGTTAAGGTATCTACGATGGAATAGATGGCTGTCTTCAAGGGCACATTCGGATTACTGGTTCTGAAACTGCTGTCGAAATTCAAATAGCAGATACTGTCCGCCACTGTCATCGACAAAACCTTGCTCGCAGAAGGAAAGGCCGGATGCAGATCACTATCCTTCGGTTTCTTCTGCAGATAATTCAGGGCAACACGATAGACCGGCACATTGCTGGAATAGGTGATTTTCTGCTTTTTTGCTACAAGAGAAGCACCGTCCGCACTCGGATAGTAAAGCATAAGCTCTGTCGTGTTCTTGGGGCTGTATTGACTCGTCATCCCATCGACAAAACTGTTTTCATCCATTGCACCGACCACATTGCCATTTCCATCGACAAGCTCAATCCCTTCAATCTGGAAATCCACCATGGTCACTCCCCGGATTTGAAGCAGGGTCTTTACAATAGCAGCTCTTGTCATCGCTTCTTCTGCCCCGGTCAGGTTTCCATAGGCACGCGAGAAGGAAATGGTAAGAAGCCCGCTTTCCGGATTCATCTTCACGGACTGAATACTGACTTCACTTGGAATGGGACGAAGCTTATTTCCATTGGAATGGTCTGCGGACAGGGCCGATAACATCTCTTCCGCCATATCCTTTGCTCCGGTTTGTGTCGGCGTATAATCTTCCTGAAGAAAATCCGTCCGGTCTGCATTTAAATCATAGAGAACATATTCCGAGTGCTTCTCTTTCTTACCGCAGGCGCTGAGTGCCGAAAGGAGAAAGCAGAAAATCAGAAGGATCGGTATCCATTTCTTCCTCATGCCTTATCCTCCTCTTTAATATACTTCAAAGGGATCCGGACATCGAAGGTCGTCCCCTCTCCCAGAACCGAGGAAACCTTGATCTCTCCGTGATGAAGCTTTATGACATTCCATGTGATGGCAAGACCCAGACCTGTACCGCCGATCTCCCTTGAATGGGATTTGTCCACCCGATAGAAACGCTCGAAAATATGGTCGATGGAATCCTCCGGGATCCCCATGCCGGAATCCTTGACCTTGATATAAGAAAACTCGTAGTCCGAATTCAGAGTGACATGGACCCAGCCGCCTTCATGATTGTATTTAATGGCATTTTCCACCAGATTCATGATGGCCAGAGTGAATTTCACCTCATCGATATCGCAGATGACCGGCCGAAAACTCTCCATGACAAGTTCCACGCCCTGCTTCTCTGCCAGAGGTCTGAGCCGCCGCAAAAGCGACTCCATGACATCGTTTAAATTCATGGATCGGATATCCAGGCTGACGCCGGATTTATCCATCTTGACCAGGGACAAGAGATCATTAATGATGGAAGTCTCCCGGTCGATCTCATGGGTAATATCGCCCATAAACTCCCGATACATCTCCACCGGAGCCTGATCGCCCATAGAATTAATGGAATCGGCCAGGACCTTGATCGAAGCCAGAGGCGTCTTCAACTCATGCGACACATTCGAAACAAATTCAGACCGGGATGCGTCAATGGTCTGCATTTTCTGCTTGAAATCATTGAATTCGACTGCAATATCTCTGGCCTCCCGGAAACCGCGTACCGGCAGAGAATCCTCGGAATCATCCCGGATCTTCGGAATCCGTTCAACGATCCGCCGAAGTGGAGTTGACAAAAAGTTCGAGAAGAAGAAAGCCAAAAGCCCGGCGAAAATCATGGTCAGAAGCATGACTTCCCAGCCGGTGTCCTGATAGAAGGCGATGTTTTGAGAAATATAATCCGTTGATTTCACAGTCAAAAGGACGCCGAGATAGGGGCTGTCGTTGATGGGCTTTTTCGGACTTACGTCCGGGCTTTGAATATTGTCGGTATTGCTTGTCTTCTGATCATTGTCCTTAATGTAACTCAGATTCTGGATGGGTGCTGCAACAATGATTGCATGATCCTTCCGGTCCACCATATAGGAGGTTTCTCCTCTGGCAGCCCGAACCGCATTGGACCAGACGATGGTACGCCCCTCTTCTGCCCCATAGGTATCCTTCACCACATGAAGAGAACTGTCAATGACCATGATTCTGCCGGAATAGGCATTCGCCATGGCCGTAAGTTCAGCATTTAAGAAATCGACCCGGCTGGGATCATTCAGATAGCCGGTGGTTGCGATCTGATTGGACAAAAGCTTGGACTGACTGGTGATCTGCGAATAGTCCGTGCTGATCTGCCGGCTCTCATAGAGGTGGAGAAAGGTGTATGTGACCAGTCCGACCGGCATGAGAGCAGCCAAAAAAGTAACCAGAAAGGCCAGAAAGCGGATACCGCCAAAAAAACGAAATAGTTTATCCTTCATTTCTTTTCTTCCAGACTAGACCTGATAATAGTAGCCGACACCCCATTTGGTATGGACATAACGGGGATCCGAGGGATTGGGCTCCAGCTTTTCCCTGAGGCGGCGGATATGGACATCTACCGTTCTGGCATCGCCAGGATAATCTTCTCCCCAGATCTTATTTAAAAGACTTTCTCTGGAATAGACATTACCAGGATTCTCTACCAGAAGAAGGAGGAGGTCAAATTCCTTCCCGGTCAGATTCAGTTCCTGACCCTTGACATAGACACGGCGGTTCTCTATGTTCATTCGAATATCGCCGCTTTCGATCTCTTCCTTCTTCTCCTGCTCAGGGACTTCCGGACTGGTCCGACGCATGATGGCCTTGATTCTGGCCTTGACCTCCAGAATATTAAAAGGCTTTGTGATATAATCGTCAGCTCCATAGTCCAAGCCTAAGATCTTATCGATATCGTCTGATTTTGCCGTCAGCATAATGATCGGAACCTTGGAAAATTCGCGGATCTGCTGGCAGACCTGATAGCCGTCCAGTTTGGGAAGCATGATGTCAAGAAGAATCATATCATAGGAATTCTCCTTGGCATGTGCTAAAGCATCTTCCCCGTCATAAGCACAGTCTACTTCGTAGCCGTCCTGCTCCAGGCTGAAACGAATTCCCTTTACGATCAGCTTTTCATCATCTACTACCAAAACCCTTTTTGCCATTTTCACTATCCTCGATCCAGATTGTTATTAATTAACTCACCGTACAGCGGTCTCTGATCTTATTCAGAACTCCATCCTTGATTCCTCTGATTGCCTTCAGATCATCTACAGAAGTAAAATTCCCATGCTCCTTCCGCCAGGCCAGGATGGCCTCCGCCTTACTGTCACCGATTCCGGGGAGCTGCATAAGTTCTTCTTTTCCTGCACGGTTGATATTGATTTTAGAATTTGATCCGTTAGAAAGCCTGGTCTCTCCTGTTTTTTCTTCCTCCGTAACGGAAGGCGGATCTTGTGCCGCTTCCTCTTTGGTCAGGACCCGGATCATCTGCCCGTCCTGGAGAAATTCAGCCTGATTCAGAGAATCTGCTGCTGCATTCTCACAGAGTCCACCGGCAAGATTCAGAGCCTCAAAAACTCTGGAGCCTTCTTTCACCTGATAGACACCCGGATTCTTAACAGCTCCCGTCACATGTACGGCCCAGGTCTTACGGGATTCTCCATCCGAAGCGGATCCGGTGGTCTTCGTTTCTCCGGTGGTCTTCTTTCCTCCGGTGGTATTCGTTCCTCCGGTGGTCTTCGTTCCTCCGGTGGTCTTCTTCCCTCCGGTGGTCTTCTTTCCTTCAGATAAGTGATTCCCACTTTCCTGACCGGACTCTGCCTTCCCCTTCTTCCTTTCCAAATAGGAGGTTTTCGTACAGGAGGACAAAAGGAGGACAAAAATAAAAAATACAGCCAGAAGGCGGCATTTCATGAATGTTTTTTTCATAACAGGACTCCCTTTCGAAAAAAGAAGCCCTCTGCCCGTACTGACTGTATTTTAACGAAATTTTTCAAATATTACAATAGGACCCGTCAGCAGATCCGAGGCAGACCCTCTCCCTGAAGGACATCCAGTTCTCTCTCCCCGCCGATCCGGGTCCGGGCATAGAGGTGTCCATCCGACTCTTCCGTCACTTCTCCGATCCGGCAGGCATTTTCGCCATAGCGGGAGTTTCGGATGATCTCCAGTGCCTTGTCGCTTTCTTCCTTTGGAAGAATGCAGACCAGCTTGCCTTCATTTCCCATATAAAGCGGGTCCATGCCCATAAGGCCGCAGAAATCCCGGACTTGTTTCGTTACCGGAATTTCTTCATCCTCAATGGTAAAAGTCTTCTTCGAGCTCTCTGCCAGTTCCTTTAAGACTGTAGCCAGACCGCCTCTGGTAATGTCGCGGAGGGTATGGATATGGAGCCCTGCCCGGATCAGATTGGAAACCATGTCAACCAGAGGAGCATTGTCACTCTCGATGTTATTGTTCACCTTCATCCGTTCAGAATAGATGGCAGCATGGTGGTCTCCCATGGTTCCGGAAACCAGGATCTGATCGCCAACCTTTGCCTGACTCGCCGAGATCTCCAGTCCATCCGGAACAAATCCGACACCGGCCGTATTGATATAGAGTTCTCCATGACCGTTTACGACCTTGGTGTCGCCTGCAACGATCTCGACACCGGCCTCTTTTGCGGTCTCAGCCATGGAATGGACCACCCGTTTCAAGAGGTCGACCGACAGGCCCTCCTCCAGAATAAAGCCGCAAGTCAGATACTTTGGTACAGCGCCCCGCATCAAAAGATCATTGACTGTTCCGCAGACACAGAGGCGGCCGATATCTCCTCCCCGGAATTCCGGCGGATTGACGACAAAGCTGTCCGTTGTCATGGCGATCCTGCCACTTCCCGAAACAACCGCCGAATCCTCCATCTGATCCAGTGTTTTATTTGAAAATTCCTTATCGAAGATGGTATCGATCAGTTCTCCGGTCGCACTTCCGCCACTGCCATGTACCATCAAAATCTTATCGTCTTCCATGTTTTACCTTGCCTTTCGATGCGGATCGATCGTTTTTCGTTTTTTCGTTGCAATGTTCCTTGTCTGTATTTCCCCTCATCTGTCATGACGATGGTTGGAAAAATAAGAAAAACAGGAGCCCTCGGTACTGACCATGCAGGCACCCTGGGGATTCAGGGGCGTGCAGACCTTGCCGAAAAGGGGACAATCATAGGGACGGATCTTCCCCATCAGAACCCGGTCGCAGCTGCAGGCCGGATTGGCCTTATGATCCTGATCCAGGCCAAGACTTCCGGCATCGAGATCCCTGTACTCCTCCTTCAGAATCTTACCAGACCCTGGCACGATGCCCATACCCCGCCATGCTGCATCGTATTTCTCGAAATACTGATCGATCAAAGCTCTTGCCGCCGGATTGCCATCGTCCTTTACAACAGAGGGATAGAAATTCATCACCTTGCCGCAGCCCCTGGCATTCACAATGCCGTAAATTGCCGTCAGAAGTTCCTCTCCCTGAAAACCGGCAACGCCAAAGGGAATCTGAAATTCTTCTGCAATGGGCTCATAAACATGGATCCCGGTGACAACGGAGACATGACCGGGAGCCAGGAAACCATCGATCGGGGCCTTGGATTCCATCAGATAACGGATGACCTCCGGCATGGTCTTGATTGCGGTCAAAAGCTTGATATTCTTTATGTCCCTGCGGATGATCTCATCCACTAAGAGGGCATAGACCGGCGTCGTCGTCTCGAAACCGACGGCTGCGAAAATATAAGTCGTATCCGGGTCTTTTTCTGCGAATTCAATGGTGTCCATCGGAGAATAGACCATCTCCACTCTGGCACCCTCTCCTCTTGCCGTAGATAAGGTCCTTTTGGTCGAACCCGGAACACGGATCAGATCGCCGAAGGTCACAATACAGTTTTTCGGATCCATCGCCAGCTCCAGAAGCTTATCGACATAGGAAGAAGGAGTCACACAGACCGGACAGCCCGGCCCGGACAAGAGATGAATATGGTCGGACAAGAGACCCGGAATTCCGTTTTTTGCGATGGCACCGGTATGGCTGCCGCAGACCTCCATGATCTGAACATCTTCTCCATCGTAATGTTTCAGTTCTTCTTTGATTTTCGAAAGGTCCATGTCAGCCAATGCCCTCCAGACTGGCGAAAAGCTCGGTCATTTCCTCTGCTTCACTCTGTGACATTTTCTGTAAGATACAGCCCGCATGAACCAGGACATAATCTCCCTCCCGGATCTCCACCAGGCCGGTCCTGGCATCTACTGTATTTCCATTGAAATCTACCCGGGCCTTTCGGTCCTTAGGCATTACCTGTATTACCTTTCCCGGTAATGCAACACACATAATTTGTCTTCCTTTCTAATCAAGTTCTTCTACCTTATCATAGGTCGAGAGATAGATCTGTCCGAGGGAAAGTCCGCCATCTCCGGGCGGAACCAGACAGTTACAATAAACTTTGTAGCCCTGCGCCGTAAGCCTTCCTTTTAAGCCCTGGAAAAGGATCCGGTTTAAGAAAGTCCCGCCGGCCAGAGCGATCGGCGTTGTCGGATCCGCCAGTTCTTCTGTCATCTCTGCAATGGCTTCGATCAATTTCTGATGGAAGTGGAAAGCAAGCTCAGCTTTGGAATAGTGTCCGCTTACTTTCTCCATCATAAGGTCATACAGAATGGCCGGTCCGTCAATACGAAGCAATCCGCCCTCTTTTCTAAGATAGGATAAACTTATTTGTCCCATCCCTTTCGGCCGATCTGCCTTCGATTCGAGAGCTTTTGATTCGCTAAAAAGCGATGCCACATTTTCCGTATTCTTTAGAATAGCACATTCATTGGCTTCTGTCTCCAGGCGAATCGGACTTTCTCCTTCATAATGATTTCGATCATTGATTTCCAACAGGGCAGCTGCCGCATCAAAAAGCCGTCCCATGGAAGTGGATTCCACAGCATTGATCCCGGATCGGTAAGCTGCATCCAGAAGCTGCCATTCCTGTTCGGAATAGAAGCCACCCAAGAGATCTTTTCCTTTGCTTTCCGTGCAGATACCCTCTTCTGAAGCCTTCTTCAGATAAGAAAAGAGGCTCTTTCTTCCATCTTTCGCACCCTCGTCCCCGCCGATCTGCCGGATGGGTACCAGGGATCCCACACGCTGCCAGAGGAGCCTGTCTTCCATTGCTTCACGACCTTTGATTCCATCTTCTCCGGAAAGCTGGCGGATGCGAAGAAATTCACTTCCCCAGATCGTGCCGTCACTGCCATAGCCTGTGCCATCCAATGCCAGACCCAGGCAGTCTCCGGTCAGATGGCATTCTGCCAGAACACCTGCCACATGACTGAGATGGTGCTGGTAGAAGAAATAAGGATGTTCTCCTGCCATCTTCAAAAGTTTCCGGGAAGAAATATAGAGCGGATGCAGGTCTCCGGCAAAATGTTCCGGATGAATGTCCAAAAGTCTCTCCATATTTTCAATGGATCGTTCCCTGGCCTCCTGACAGGCCCGCCAGGTCAGATCGCCGAAATGACCGGATAAATAGACCGCATTGTCTCTACCTAATGCAAAGGAATTCTTCAGGTCGCCGCCGGAAGCGAATGTGTCCGCCTTACATTTCCTCGAGATCCAGACCGGATTCGGAACAAGACCGCGGGCACGCCGAAGGATCTGGACCTGATCCCCGGACAATTGATAGATCGAATCGTCCAGCGGCGTGAGGATCTCCCGGTCATGATCCAGGATGAGATCCGGAAAGCCATCCTTCAAATCCTTGATCAAGCCGCTGCTGTCAATGGCGATCGGCTCACCGCCACGGTTGCCGCTGGTCATCACCAATGGCCCGACCTGACCGAGAAGCAGGATCTGCAGGGGATTCGAGGGAAGCATAGCCCCCATTCGGTCGCTTTCCTTAGAGACTTCCGGCCAGAGGCTTCGATCCAGTTGTCGAAGGAGGACGATCGGACGGGCGTTGGACTGTAAGAGTTCCCTCTCCCTGGGGCTGACCTTACAGTATTTTTCGATGGAGGGCAGATCCGGGAACATCACTGCAAAGGGCTTTCGCTCCCGGTTTTTCCAGACACGAAGCCGTTTTGCCGCTTTCTCATCATCCGGCCGGAAGGCAAAATGAAAACCGCCGATATCCTTTACTGCAATGACCTTACCCTCCCGGAGGCAGGCGATGGCCCGCTGCAGGGCATCCTCGCGGCTACTGACTTGGATCTCATGGTCCTTCTTTCGTTCCAGAGATCTGAGAACCGGTCCGCAGGAGTGACAGGCGATGGTCTGGGCATGGCGCCTGCGGTCACCAGGCCTTTGATATTCCGTCTCGCAATCCTTGCACATAGGAAACTTATCCATGGTGATATGGTCCCTGTCATAGGGAATATCCTTAAGAATCGAGAAACGGGGACCGCAGACCGTACAGGAAATGAAGGGATAGCGGTAGCGCCGGTTATTGGGATCCAGAAGTTCCCTCTCACAGGTCGGACAGGTTGCCATATCAACCGGCAAAAGACGGATCCGGTCATGATCCCGGGTACTTCTTATGATTGTAAATGAGGGATTTTTCGCTCCTCGGTCAGTCCCCTCTGAGCGGCCGCCCGATCGCATTTTTCCGTTCTTTCCACACTTTTCGTTCTTGGGACCTTTGAGATCCGTGGAGTTTACGAGATCCGCGGGATCCATGTCTTTTGGCTCTGCCTCTTGGCAATCGATTCTCTCAATATGAGATTCCTTTGGAGCATCCGATTGCAGTCTTTTTAAGAAGACCTCCAGCTGATCTTCTGCTCCGGAAGCTCTGATATGCACAATGCCGCCCGAATTTCGGACATTGCCGGAGATACCGATCTCATCGGCCAGGCCGGCCACAAAGGGGCGGAATCCGACCCCCTGCACCATGCCATAGACTGTAATTTCAAGCGACTTCTGCAAAATCAGTTTTCCTTTCAACTTTCAACTTTCAACTTTTCAATACGAGAAAAAAAGGATGCAAAAGCTCATAACCCCCGCCACAAGCGTGGATTCTCCCGCTTTCACATCCTTCCCGTTACAAATTCCTGGATTTATGATCCTCTCAGGCTTCCGGTTTCTTCTCAGCATTTGCTGCTGCAGCAGCTGCTGCGGCTGCCTTCTTTTTTTCCATGGCAGCCTTGATTGCGGCCTGCTTTCTGGCTTCTGCCTCAGCAGCCCTCTTCTTCTCCTCTTCCGTCATGATATGCGTCTGGGAATAGGTGAATTTCTCCGGTCCCGGAGTCTGATAACCGGGATTCAGAGCCAGGCACTTCTTAGGGCAGACCCTGACGCACAGACCACACTGTACACAGTCAAAACGATTGATGGTCCATGTTTTCTCCTTCTTATCTACCTTAATGGCAGCGGAAGGACAATTGATCATGCAGAGTCCGCAGCTGATGCACTGCTGAATATCGATATCGATATGTCCCCGGGAGCCTTCCGGATACTGTATGGGCTCCGCAGGATAATTCTTGGTTACCGGCTTGGAGAAGAGCTGCTTCAGCATAGTCGGCGCAAATTTCATAATGCTCATTGAAAAGCTCCTCCTTATCTCTCGGTACAGCTGATGCAGGGATCGATGGTCAGAGCCAGGATTCCGACATCGGAATACTCACAGTTCTTCAGCATCTCGCAGAGGCCGGTCAGGTTAGCGAAAGTAGGAGTACGAAGTCTGAAACGATCCAGTTTCTTCGTGCCATTTGCCTTGACATAATAGATAGCCTCTCCTCTGGGCTGCTCGATCCGGTTGAAATACTCACCGTTCGGGTTACCCTTGACCGGATTGGAAAGTTCACCGGCCGGCATCTTGGCGAAGGCCTGACGGATCAGATCGATGGACTGGAAGACTTCCTTGACACGCACTTCGCAGCGGGCATAGGAATCACCATCATTCGAGATGATCGGTTCAAAATCCAGATCGCCATAAGCTTCATAGCCGAGTTTCCGCATATCATAAGACAAACCGGATGCTCTTGCAAAAGGTCCGCAGCAGCCCAGGTCATGAGCCTGTTCCTTGGTCAGACATCCGACGCCCTTCAAACGGGACTGTACGGAATAGTCCAGGAGGAAGGTCTTCTCAACTTCCTTCAGCTCTGCTTCCATCTCATCAAGCTGCTTTAAGATCTCTTTCTCCTGATCGGCATTGATGTCACGAAGGACTCCGCCGGGTTCATTGACGGAGAAGATCAGACGACCGCCGGTCGTCATCTCCAGAAGATCCAGGACCCGCTCACGGATCCTCCATGCTTGGTAGAAAAGGGACTCGAAGCCGAAAGCATCTGCCATGAGTCCAAGCCAGAGTAAATGGCTGTGCATACGGGCAAGCTCAGCCCAAATGGTTCTTAAATATTTGGCACGGGTCGGAACTTCCGCGTTCATGATCTTCTCGACTGCTTCTACATAGCCGAGGCCATGTCCGAAGGAGCAGATTCCGCAGGTTCTCTCAATGACATAAGTCATCTGCTTGAAATCACGCTTATCGGTCAGGCCTTCCAGACCTCTGTGAATAAATCCGATATTGGGAATGGCCTGGATGACCTTCTCATCTTCGATGACCAGATCCAAATGAATCGGCTCCGGCAGAACCGGGTGCTGCGGTCCGAAAGGAACAACACTTCTCTTACCCATTACTGTTCACCTCCGTTTTCCTTCACATCAGCTGCATCGGCTTCTGCCTTTTCTTGTTCTGCCTTTTCCTTATCCTCTTCCATCTTCTCAGCCATCAATTTCTTACCGGCTTCCGGAAGCATGGGATGAAGGACATCCTTGCCCAGACGGTAGAGTTTATCATTTAAATCAAAGGTGATCATCTCAATCCGGACGCCGAAAAGCTCCCGCATCTCATTTTCATAGAAGACAGCTGCCGGATAAATATTGGATACCGAAGGAACTTCCTGATCCAGGTCGATGACAACACGGATATTTTCAAAGCGATAAGCGTCATCATCCGAGAAGGAATAAGACAATTCGAACTTCTCATTGACATAAGCAGCGCAAGCCTGGTCAAAACGCAGACCTCTGTCTCTCATCTTCATCACTTCCATCAGAAGCTGCTCCAGAGGGACTTCAATCTGAACGTTTCCAGCATTGATAACCTCAGCCATTCTCTTCCTCCTTCTTTGCCTCTTCCTTCTTCAGATCCTCATAGGTCTTTCCGGCCTTCACAAGAGCATCGTGCTCCTGTGAACGCTTCTGGAAGAGGTCTCTTGCCTGAATAATTCCATCGATAATGGACTGAGGTCTTGCTGCACAGCCCGGTACATAGATATCAACAGGAATGACCGTATCCGCTCCACCCTTGATATTGTAGCAGTCCTTGAAGACGCCGCCTGTGCAGGCACAGACACCTACTGCTACTACAACCTTGGGACGGGGCATCTGGTCATAGATCTGTTTCACAACCGGCTCAGCCTGGGCATTGATTCCTCCGGTGATCAGAAGGATATCCGCCTGCATAGGGTCTCCGGTATTCTCGACGCCAAGACGCTCTGCATCATAAACCGGGGTCAGGCAGGCCAGGACCTCGATATCACAGCCGTTACAGCTCGATCCATCATAATGGATGAGCCAGGGCGATCTCTTTACATTTGCCATTTTATTTCCTCCAGAGAAATAGTTCTCACTTTGGTCTATATTTCTCGAAATATAGACCAGGTGAAAGATTCTTGCATTTTGCTTAACGAACCAGCATCAGAATGAGGAGGTTCAAACCGGAACAAAGCAGGGTAATGAACCAGGTCATCTTCAGCATCAGTTCCCACTTTACACGGGCGCTGGTATTATCGATCAGGATCTCAAGGAAGTAGACAGCCAGAATTACAAGAACTGCAGCCAGATAGCTCCAGGGATTCTTATTGATAATAAAGAGTGCAATTACGCCCAGAAGGAAGACATTCTCATACCATTCTGTAACATTGAATACACCGAGGTTCTTGCCGCCCATTTCTGTTGTGATACCCTTGACCAGCTCCTGGTGAGGATGATGGGATGCGGAGGTATCGAAGGGGGACTTCCGCATCTTGATGGTCAGGATGAAAACGAATGCGATAAAGAAACCGGGCATCTTCACGATCAGGCTGTAATCGGAATTCACAATGTTCGAGACATTGAAGGATCCGGTTGCCAGATAGAAGCCGACTGCCGTAAGGAGTACGGCCGGCTCATATGCCATCATCTGAACCAGTTCTCTCTGTGCTCCGATCGTGGAGTAAGGAGAATTGGTGATGACTGCAGCAAAGTAGAGGAAAGTTGCTGCAGTGGAAAGCACGAAGAAGCAAAGCAGAAGGTCGGTTCCGCCGAAGAACATACAGCCGGTCAGAATCATAAGTGCTGCATAGCTTAAAAGCAGAAAATGTACGGAGTGGTTTACGACAATGTACTGCTTCTTAAAGAGCTTTATGACATCGAAGAAAGGCTGACGGATCGGAGGTCCGATACGTCCCTGCATACGTGCGGAGATCTTACGGTCAAATCCCTCCAGGATTCCGCCGAGGCACGGTGCAAGTAAAATATAACAAAGGATAAGAATGATTCTTGTAACCATCTTAGAATGCACCTCCTATAATCATGCAGAGCATAACAATGATAACGGAAGCTGTCAGAAGCTGGCAGGGAAGCATGAGCTTTCTCTGTCCGAAGACATCCTTGAAGTAGAAGTTCGAAAGCTGAAGCTTGGTCTCTTCTCCCAGGGAGTTTACAAATCCATCATCGTGTCCCGTATTGATACCGCTCATATAAGAAAGCTTTTCATTTGCCTTCATGTTCTTAGAGAAGAGGTAGGATACAGCCGGTACCAGGAAGACGAAGACGATCAGAAGAACCAGAAGGTAGAGGATGGAGGTCGGAAGAACCTGTGCTCCCTTTCCGGAGGTGAACATCTCGTTCAGCATAGGCTGTACATAAGTCGTCGTAAGAAGCGGAACGAAGATACAAAGGGCAATCATCATGACCGTATGGATGACGATGGAGATCTTTTCATTGGGCTTTGTGATATCCTTGACCGGTTTCTCATTGGTAACAGCGATCAGTTTGCCCAGCCACTTGGTCCAGTAGAAGGATGTGGTAGCAGAACCGAAGACCACCATCAGAGTCATGATGATGTTATTCTCATCGACAGATGCCCGAAGTGCGGACCACTTGGAAATCAACATTCCAAAAGGTGCCAGGAACATGCCGGCAATACCGATGAACATGCAGGTTGCAAGCATGGGCAGACGATAAAGCAGTCCGTGCATCTTCTCAACGTCACGAGATCCGAGAGAGTTCTCGGTAGCACCGATATCCTGGAAAAGTAAGGACTTCGATACTGCATGGAAGATCATGAGGAAGGAACCGGCCCAGATGGTTTCCGGTGTTCCCATGCCTGCGCAGGCAACCATCAGACCGAGGTTACTGATGGTGGACATGGCCAGAACTTTCTTGCCATCGCTTTGTGCGATTGCCATAAAGGATGCAGCAAGGAAGGTAAAGCCGCCGACGAAAGAAATCATGGCTCCCGTAATGGTTCCGTGCATTGCCGGTGCCAGGCGGAAAAGAACATAGATTCCGGCCTTAACCATGGTCGCACTATGCAGCAGTGCAGAGGAAGGTGTCGGCGCAACCATGGCTCCAAGAAGCCAGGTCGAGAAAGGCAGCTGAGCAGCCTTGGTCAGTGCGGCAAAAGCAATCAGAGCAACCGGGATCATAGCGATCGCCTTCTTGGCGCCGTCTGCATTGACTGCAAAATTAATGAGATCCAGGAAGGAAATGCTCTTCTGGCTGTATGCGAAAACAAAGATGCCGATTGTCAGAGCACATCCGCCGAGTAAGTTCATCCAGAGGGCTCTGAAAGAATTCTTGATAGCGATCTCTTCTCTCGTATATCCGATCAGAAGGAAGGAACATACAGAAGTCGTCTCCCAGAAGAACTGGATCCATGTCAGGGAGTTGGACAGAACAAATCCGAACATGGCGCCGAGGAAGATAAAGAGGACCATAAAGAAGTAGTTTCTACGGTCGGTAACCCAGCTATGAACATAGTGATGATAGCCATGCATATATCCGACGGCATAGATAACGATCAGGGATCCGATGATCCCGATGATGATGCACATCAGAATAGACAGGTGATCAATGTAGACCCGGGACATCTTCTCCATGCTCTCTGTCTTCGGTCCCCAAAGTTCGAGGTAAGCGATGGCAAGAGTCGGTACAATAGACAGAATGGATACCCAGGCTCTGTGATATTTAAATGACAGGAAGGTCACAACAATCATCAGTACAAACTCGCCGACAAGAGTCATATCATCCGCAAGCTTTGTATTGGCATAGAGATACATCGGCTGAGATCCCCCCAATGCCCATTGTGTAACCAGAATACCAACACCGATCATAATCAGAACGGCACTGATATAGGCAATTGCATTCCGTACTCTGTTCGCCTTGGGGTTGACCGGAATGATCAACATCAAGAAGGCTACCAGAAACGGAAAAATGATGAGAAAAGGTACTATCGGTAAAGCAGACATTTTCTCAACTCTCCTTTCATACTTTAACAGTTAAGCCTCCATGTTAAAAGAATAGCGAAAAAGAATTGTGCATAATTATCTGTCATTTAGAACAATTCTATGAGCAATTTCGTTATTTTTTTAACAACCATAAGCATCATACTCTTATTTGGGAAACGATTCAATCCGGGCTTCGGTACATTTTGTCTAAAATGAAGTTCTTTTATTGTACTTTATCTCGTACATTTCAAACGGCCGGGAAGGGATGAGGCAGGGGCAGGAGCTTTTATTTACATCAACTGTTCTTTCCTATAAAATAATGCATGGAATATGAATCAAGTTCCATTTTCTATGAATCAAGTTCCATTTTTAATAACCTTTTAGCTATGCTTTTTGTTAGAAAGACAGGGGACAAGGAACATGCATGAATTGAGTTATATGATGCGGATGGTCGATACGGCCCTCTCTGCCTGTAAAGAAAATGATCTCACCGACGTATCTGAACTCGTCATCAAAGTCGGTGAGACCACAGGTCTGATTCCTCATTTTCTCGAGGACTATTATCCTCAGTGTGTCAAGAATACGATCTTAGAGAATTCCAAGCTGACAATCAACTTTGTCCCGGTCACAGCCCGCTGTGAGGACTGCGGAACAGAATATAAACCGTCCCGGGAAAACTCCTACCGCTGTCCCAACTGCAAGAGCATTCATTCGAAGATCATTGCCGGCCGGGAATTTACCCTGGAGCGGATCATAGGAGAGTGATTTTTTTCTCATTAACCTCTTTCATAAGCTTTCCCCATTCTGCCGGACGAAAAACGGAACGGATGCTTTTTTATCATCTATCATATTCCGCATTAATATAATCGAACCCAAATCGGACTTCTGACTCTACCCCTAGCTCTCAAATTCCTTTAATACGCTGCCAAGTATATCCATGGCCTGGTCAATTTCTCCTTCTTCGATGACCAGGGGCGGCAGGAGACGGATCACATTTCCTGCAGCCGAAAGAATGATCAGTCCCTTGTCCAGGGCCCTCTTTACCACCTGTCCAACCGGGATAGACGGTTTTAACAAAAGACCTTGCATAAATCCCATTCCACGATGGCCCATGAGGCTGTTATGATTAAGGCAGAGTTCCTCCATTTTTGCTTCGAAATATGGAGCCGTCTTCTCGACATGATCCGGCAGATGGAACTCTTCCATTAAATCGCAGACCGTAGAAACTGCAGTGCAGACGAGAGGATTTCCTCCATATGTAGATCCATGATCGCCAGGTTCCAGAGAATTCTCTGCCACTCTTTCTGTGGTAAGGAAGGCTCCGACCGGCACACCGCAGCCGAGCGCTTTGGCACTGGCCAGGATATCCGGTTTGATACCGTATTTCTGCCAGGTAAAGAAGGCGCCGGTCCGGCCCATACCACATTGCACTTCATCGAAGATCAAAAGAATATCCTTCTCATCGCAGAGCTTTCGCACGTTCCGAAGAAATTCCGGATCTGCAGGATAGACACCACCCTCTCCCTGAACCGGTTCCAGCAGAATGGCACAAGTCATGTCATTGACCGCTCGTTTTACCGTCTGAAAATCATTAAAGTCCGCGAAATGTACCCCATCCATCAGAGGATAGAAAGGCTCCCTGTAATGAGTGGTTCCTGTCACAGAAAGGGAGCCGACCGTCCGGCCATGGAAACTGTGCTGCATGGCTACGATCTCATGGCCTGCCTTCTGATCCCTGAGATAGGCATATTTCTTCGCTGTCTTGATGGCACCTTCGATTGCCTCCGCTCCGGAATTGGTAAAAAAGACCCGGTCCATACCTGACAGGCGCGTGATCTTCTCTGCTGCATCTATCATCGGGAGATGATAATAGAGATTACTGGTATGCGTCAGTTTATCGATCTGATTTTTTAAGGCATTCTGGTAGGCCTTGACACCATAACCCAAGGCATTGACTCCGATCCCCGATCCGAAATCGAGATAAGCCTTTCCATTGGTATCATAGAGATAAACTCCCTCTCCATGATCAAAAACAACCGGAAAACGCGAATATACATGAAGCATTTTTTGATCTGCCCGACGGATTTCATCCTGCATACTCATTTTCATTCCTCCTCTTCCTCATGAAAACGCTCGGCATCGTTTCGGATCAGGGCCGTTCCGATACCTCTGTTGGTGAAAATCTCCAGAAGCAGGCAGTGGGCGATTCGTCCGTCCAAAATGTGGACCCTGTGAACACCATGCTCCACGGCATCGATACAATTCTGAAGTTTCGGAAGCATACCACCCTGGATCGAACCATCTTCAATCAAGGCTTTGGCTTCATCGACGGTCAATTCTGAAATCAGGGAATCCGGATCTTTCGGATCCCGATAGACGCCTTCCGTGTCAGTAAGGAAGGCCAGCTTTTCCGCTTCCAGAGCTCTGGCAATGGCACAGGCTGCGTCATCTGCATTGATATTATAGGTCTGATATTCATCATCCATGCCAATCGGGCAGACGATCGGGAGGAAGTCCTGATCCAGAAGATCCAGAAGGATCTTGGGATTCACGGCTTTAATGTCACCGACAAAACCGATATCCCGGCCATCCGAATATTTCCGGTCAACACGGAGAAGTCCGCCATCCTTTCCGGAGATACCGACCGCATTGACGCCAAGGGCTTCTACACGCTGCACCAATGACTTATTGACCCGGTTTAAAACCATTTCGGCAATTTCCATGGTATCTTCATCCGTTTTCCTCAGGCCGTTAATGAATTCCGGCTCCTTTCCGGTCAGGCGGACCCACTTGCTGATCTCCTTGCCGCCGCCATGAACGATGATCGGGCGAAAGCCGACCAATTTCAGGAGTGTGACATCCTGGATCACATGCGTCTTCAATTCCTCATCGACCATAGCTGAGCCACCGTACTTTACAACAATGATCTTGCCGTTGAATCGTTGAATATAAGGCAGGGCCTCAACCAGCACACTGGCTTTTTTCATGACTTCCTTCATATAAGTTTCCATATCTTTTTTCTTCTTTCCTTTTTTATCCTTCTTTTTCTTCTTTTCAATTGTTCACACAGGCAAAGAGATCAGCTTCCTTACCAACAACACTTCTTCCTTCGATGTAGTATTTATGTGAACACAGGCAAAGGGATCAGCTCCTGTAATCCGCGTTGATCTTCACATAATCGTAAGTCAGATCGCATCCATAAGCCTCTGCGCAAGATTCGCCGCTCTTCATATCGCAGATGGCCGTCACTTCCTTTGCCGAAAGGATCTTTGTTGCCTCCTCCTCACTATAGTTCAGAGCAACCCCATTTTCGACGAGTTTCATCTTCCCATTTGCACTTTCGAAATAAAGGTCTACATTTTCCGGGCGAAAATAGACACCGGAATAGCCGAGGGCGCAGAGGATCCGGCCCCAGTTGGCGTCCTTTCCGAAGATCGCGGCTTTGGTCAGATTGGAGGTGATGACTGCCTTGGCAAGTGTCCGGGCATCTGCATCGTTTCCGGCATGAAGTACCTGGGCGATAAAAAGGTGGCTTGCCCCTTCTCCGTCGCCGGCAATCTGCTTCGCCAGGTCTTTCGTGACGAAATGCAGAGCGTCGACGAAAGTCTGATAGGCATCCGTATCCATTGTGATCAGAGGGTTTTCTGCGGCTCCGTTTGCCAGAAGGACACAAGTATCGTTGGTCGAGGTGTCTCCATCCACGGAAACCATGTTGAAGGTGTCATTGACGCAAGTTTTCAAGGCCTCCATCAAAGCCCATTTCTCGATCTCGCAGTCGGTCGTAAGAAAGCACAGCATGGTGCCCATGTTGGGATGGATCATGCCGGAGCCCTTGGTCATGCCGCCAATGGTACATTTCTTGCCCTGGATCTCGAACGTTACGGCGCATTCCTTGGGATGAGTATCCGTTGTCATGATTGCCTTGGCAGCATCATGACCGGCAGAAAGTCCCGGTGCAAGTTTTGGAACCATGGCAGAGACGCCGGCCAGAACTTTATCCATGGGAAGCTGCATGCCAATGACACCGGTGGATGCTACGAGAACGGCATTGCTCTTGATATTCAGAAGCTTTGCTGCCTGATCTGCTGTCTCCTGACAAGCCTTCAAGCCTTGCGCACCGGTGCAGGCATTGGCGATGCCGGCATTGATTACGACGGCATGGAGATCTGCGGTGTTCTCTGTTCGCATCCGGTCGAATTCGACCGGTGCTGCCTTGACCACATTTCTGGTATAGGTTCCGGCCGAGCGACAGGGAAGTTCGCTATAGATCATTGCCATATCATCTCTTCCGTTGTACTTGATGCCTGCTCCGGTATGGGCCGCCTGAAAGCCCTGTGCTGCGGTAACACCGCCTTCGATCTTCTCTAATTTGGATACTGCCATGAAGTTCCTCCATTCCAAGTGATATCTGAGTGAATGATTTCTCTATGTGTATTGGTTATTCTAAAAGTGATATCTGAATGAATTATTTCTCTATGTGTATTAGTTATTCTAAAAGTGATATCTGAATGAATTATTTTTCTATGTATATTGATTATTCTAATATGGTCAACCATTAAAACGAATAATATTTTCTTCATTTAATATGAATTCATATTGATTCAGATCTGTCCTCCGGGTCCAGCCTTCGGCATTCCAGAATTCATTTCCTATTTGATTGTTCTGGAAGGCAACCAGTGAAATCTTCGAAACTTTCTCCCGATGAAGGGCACGCATACAGGCAAGGACCATTTCCTTCCCGATACCACGTCTTCGGAAATCTTCCCTGACACTGACATGATAAAAAGATGCAGTCCGGCCATCATGCCCACAGAGGATGCTGCCGATGATTTCTTTCTTCCATTCCGCTACCACGCTGATACCGGGATTTCTTGTCAGGAATCGCTCCACGCCCTCCCTGGCATCATCAATGGATCGGATCCCAAATCCATGGATCGTCATCCATAAGGCATGAACCTGATCGAAATCTTCCATTGTCATAGGCCGAATGACGATGGAGGAGTCTGCTAAATTTGAGACATCTGCTTTTCTTTTATTTTCTATTATTTTCTGTTCCATCTGACACTCTTCTATCTAATCCTGTTCCATTTGATGTTCTTCTATCTCATCTTGTTCTATCTGAAGCTCTTCTATCTCATCTTGTGCCATTTGAAGCTCTTCTATCTCTTCAAAGAAGATTCACTAGACTGGAATTCGATATATGAAAACTTTTCAAAATCATGCGCATTTCTTACTGGAAAAAAGCATTTTTTCTGCCATAAAAATCGATATATAAAATCTTTTGAATTTGATGCTATAAAATCAGCCCAAAAACACGCATGATTTTGAAAAGTTTTCATATATCGATTTTCCAGCCCCAAATCAGATTCATTTGCCATATGAATTACGCATGATTTTCAAAAGTTTTCATATATCGAATTTCCAGCCCCAAATCAGATTCATTAGCCATATGAATGACGCATGATTTTCAAAAGTTTTCATATATCGATTTTCCAGCCAAAAATCAGGTTCATTAGCCATGTGAATTACGCATGATTTTCAAAAGTTTTCATATATTAATAAGGTCGATTTCTAAAGCCTGTTTACAACATATGAAGCTCATCATGATAACGTTTATGTTTTGCATTATTATACATTTGAATCCTCTTCTATTCAAGGTTGAATTGCACATAAAATTTATATTTATTCTCAACAAATTGAATATATTTTCACTTGCACATCTTCACCTGATGGTGTATATTCTTCGTAAACAAGCGAGAAAGTCGAAAGTTGATCACTTTGGCAAGGCTCGCATCGGTTTATATTTATCCAATCAGGTAGGAAAAGAAAAGAGGACGAACTATGGCTAAGGAAAAAGTAATTCTGGCATATTCCGGCGGACTTGATACAACAGCAATCATTCCGTGGCTGAAAGAAACTTATGACTACGATGTCATCTGCTGCTGTGTGGACTGCGGACAGGAAGAGGAACTGGACGGACTGGAAGAGCGCGCCAAACTCTGCGGTGCTTCCAAACTTTATATCGAAGACATCTGTGATGAGTTCGCGGATGACTATATCGTCCCCTGCGTGATGGCGGATGCCGTTTACGAAAATAAATACCTCCTCGGCACATCGATGGCTCGTCCCGGCATTGCAAAGAAGCTGGTTGAGATTGCACGGAAAGAAGGCGCGACCGCGATCTGTCACGGTGCGACCGGTAAAGGCAATGACCAGATCCGTTTCGAGCTCGGCATCAAGGCCCTGGCTCCGGATATCAAGATTATCGCCGCTTGGCGGGATCCCCACTGGACTATGCAGTCCCGTCAGGAAGAGATCGACTACTGCAGGGCGCATGGCATCGACCTTCCCTTCTCGGTTGACCAGTCTTACAGCCGTGACCGGAACCTCTGGCATATCTCTCATGAAGGTCTGGAACTTGAGGATCCTTCCAAGGAACCAAATTACGACCATCTCCTGGTTCTTACCACTCCCCCGGAAAAGGCTCCGGATGAAGCTGAATATGTCACTATGACTTTTGAAGCCGGCGTTCCGACCTCTGTGAATGGAAAGAAAATGAAAGTTTCGGATATCATCCGTGAACTGAATCGTCTGGGCGGCAAGCACGGCATCGGTATCATTGATATCGTTGAGAACCGTGTTGTCGGCATGAAGTCCCGTGGCGTCTATGAGACTCCCGGCGGAACCATCCTGATGGAAGCTCACAAGCAGCTGGAGGAGCTGATCCTTGACCGTGAGACCCTTGCAGTGAAGAAGGACATGGGAAACCGTCTTGCCCAGATCTGCTACGAAGGCAAGTGGTTTACACCTCTCTGTGATGCCATTCAGGCTTTCGTAAAGTCCACACAGAAGTATGTTACCGGCGAAGTCAAGTTCAAGCTCTACAAGGGCAATATTATCAAGGCCGGCGAGACCTCTCCGTACTCTCTCTATAATGAATCTCTGGCTTCCTTCACAACCGGTGATCTCTATGATCATCATGACGCCAGCGGCTTCATCACCCTCTTCGGTCTCCCGCTGGTTGTAAGAGCCAAGAAGATGCAGGAAGTTGAAAAACTGCAGGGCAAGAAGACGGAGTGAAAATTGCCCGGGTAATGTATCCCTTTTCAAAACAGAATGTAAACATAAATCAGGGGCGTGAAAACACGTCCCTGATTTTTTCATTCATTCATCTGCCGGCTATGTCTTTCGCTGATTCCAGATTCCTGTGTCAGAAATGCTCTAGGTAGAGATAGACATCCTCGAGTTCCGGCTCCGATGCTGAGAGTCCCGGGAATTCTTCTGGCTCTCCTTGTACAATGATCCGGACATGATTCTTCCCTTTGCCGGAAAAGCGGACATTCGAAACCAGAAATTCTTTCTGCTCTTTCAGCTTTGCCAGCTCTTCATTCGAAAGTTTCCCGTCAAAGACCTTTCCCTTCACCCCCTGTAGGAGCTCGGACGGTGTGCCCTCCGCGACTTTCTGTCCTTTCTTTATCACGATAATATGATCTGCGATGAACTCAATATCCGAAATGACATGGGTCGCCAGGAGAACGATCTTTCCTGTTGCAATTTCGCTGATAAAATTTCGGATTCGGATTCGTTCCTCCGGATCGAGCCCCGCCGTCGGCTCATCCATGATCAAAATCTTCGGATCATTCAGAAGCGCTTGGGCAATCAGCAGGCGCTGTTTCATGCCTCCGGAATATCCACGGATCTTTTCAAAGCGGGCTTGGTTTAGATTGACGATAGAAAACAATTCCTCGACCTTCTGCCTGGTTTCTTCCTTAGATAATCCTTTCAGCGCAGCCATATACCAGAGAAATTCCTCTCCGGTAAAATCTTCATAAAGGTTCTGCTGCTGTGGCATATAGCCGAGGACGTCACGATAAGTCGCTCCGAGAGAAAGCACGTTTTCTCCTTCCCAGACAAGGCATCCCTCTGACGGAGCCAGGTTCAAGGTCATGAGATTCATGAGTGTCGACTTTCCGGCACCGTTCGGTCCAAGAAGCCCATAGACTCCGGGAACAAATTCTTCGGAAAATCCGGAGAGAGCATAGGTCTTCCCTCTGTCATAGGATTTCCCGAGATTCTGCAACTCAAGTTTCATAACTTATTCACACCTTTCCGATTTCTTTTACGGACTACTGAATCACTTACCAAAAATACCGGAGCCCTTAACTACAGCAGTTTCAAGAGGAGCACCGGAATACTGATGTGAAAACCGAAGCAAAGGATCCCAAGGGCTGCAAGGATCATGAGTCCTAACCCAAAAACAATTGCCGGCTGTTTCATTCCAAATACCGCCTTTTCAACAAACAAAGAGAAGAAGGAAAAAATAGCTAAGCGGATCAGAAAGCAAAGAAAGAGCACTGTCCCTATTGCCATTGATGACCGGAAGGACTCGCTTGTAAACCACTGCATCTGGCTTCCGAAGCATCGACCCTGATCGATCCGGTAATAAGACCAGATCTCCGGCAACTGCATCGAAAGAAAGGAAACAAGCGACAGGATCCAAAATACATCTTTTTTCGCCCTTCGGATCCCTTCTGTTCCCGTCTTCGTCGGTCCGAGAAGCCCCATCATCTTTCTCTGGCTGTCGAAGCTTTCCAGAGAACAAGTGAGTAAAAGGAGCAGAATTCCGGAAGCAAGAAAGAAGAGAACATCAGACCGATAATCCCGGAATTCGTTGAGATAACTGTATTCATCCAAAAGATACTTGCCCTGCAGACCGCCATCCATAGCTGATAGCGAGTCTCGTTGGCTTTCCACCATCTCGAGTCCCTCCTCCATCTGCTGATACTCGATGGAAAGAAATTCCATCTGAATCCGGTCATCCGCATTCTCCGGATCGAGAGACTGCATTTTTTCGGAAAGGACATCCTGCTCTTTTCTCTGATCCTCAATGAAACGAAGACTTCTCTCCGTCACTTTCCCACTACATTGCGACAGCAGTCCATGATAGGCTCCGATTCGGACTTCTGCATACTGGCGGTCCCTGTTCACATAGCGGAAGGAACATAGTACAAGGAAGAAAAGGACGAGAAGAACGAGCCAGCGATGCTGATGCAGGAGTACCTTCTTCCATTCTTCTGCAGTAACACGCGCCGACCGAATCTTTCCAAAGATTCGAGAGCGGAAAAAGAGGGCCAGCCGCTCGAGCGGACTCTCTCCAGCAATCTGGAAACTCCGGGAGAAGACACAGATTCCTGCTGTCAAAAGAGCTGCCGAGAGAAGAGTTCCGAAAGCAAGTGAAACGATACTCATCGATAATGGAAATCCAAAGAGATTGAGATTCAGATAGACTCCGAGCCCTGCTTCCATATTCCATTGGGTAAAGAGATTCACCGCCCAGAGGCCGTTCCACGTGCTGTCCGATGTCAGCCGCAGCGAAAAAAAAAGCTCCAGAACCAGAAAAGCCGCTGTAATGATCTCAGCGATTCCACTTCTTCGGAAGAGAAGTTGCAAAGAAAAAGCGATTGAAAAAAGGACTATCAGACATAGAAACCGCACAAGGAACATGTAGAAGACAGTCTGAAGAATCGTGAAATTTCCGGATGTGTTTCGGAAGATCTCAAGAGTCTGTATTCCTGAGGTCAGCGGATCCGGGCCATACCGAAAGAGTAAGAGACCCCACCCGCTTCCTTCCTGAAGAAGGAGAACAAGGAGCAGGGTCAAAAGACCGGTAAGGTATTTCGCTTTGGCAAAAGACCCGTGACCGCACCGACAGCCCTTAGTGAGTAGATAGAGTCCCCGTTTCCGCTCCGACTGTACCAGAAGATTCGAGAGAAGAAGGACGAAAATGGCAGAGAACCAAAATCCGGAAAAATACTTCGCATAGGAATAAATTGCACGGTAATCTCCCTTCTGCATCTTTGGAATATGCACCTTTCCGTAATCTTCCCTTGTCTTCGCGAGATTTCTCCGGTAAAACGCACTCTCACCATCTGCAGATTCTTCCAGTTTTTCTGTCTGAACGGGAACCTGTTCCAAAAAAGACGCATATGTCTCCTGACTTTCAGTAAGGTCTCCTTTCGGTGTCTTCCCGGCAGACCGATCCAGGGTGAAGATATTTCCCACCAGAAGAAGGATCATAAGGAGAAGAAAGAACGGCTGATAAAAAAGTTTTCGAAATTCTGCTGAGATCAGACGCATCATTCCTCCTTTGGGGACACGACGGAATCTGAGGAATCTTCATGTGGAATCGTTGCAACGACTTCAGATGTCCAGGACTGTCCATGTAGACTTCCGAGTTTCTTTTTATTCCACTTATGGAGTTCATAAGCCGAACCAGCTTTATTCAGACAAAGATTATATCGATAATCTCCGATTCCAATACGGATATCTGATGAAGGGAAATAGGTACCTCCTTCCTCGGTAAATATGTCACATTCCTTCCTGTCCTTATCGAATACCTCTGTAGTGACGGTGAAACTATTTTCTGAACCTGTACCTGTTTGACCCATCTCAGACTCTATTCCCTGCTGGCTGTTTCCAGATCCTGTGCTCTGACGGGAGGCAAGAAGTGCCTGATATTCCTGCTTGTTCAAATCAGACAGGAATAAATGGTCCTTATCCGCATACAAAAGGTTCCATGCCAGAATGTCTTTTTTCTCCACTTTTACATCAGATCCGTCCGGTTTGCAGGAATACAGAAAAGTTTTAGCCTCAAGATCATACGCGTGTGTCATATCCTGCATCGTGAAAAAAATTCTGTCCTGAAATGGCACCACGTTGTCAATCATATCCGTCTGTTTTTTTCCATCCGGGTGGACTGTCGTCTTTTTCTTAGTTTCGACATTGTACACATAAATAGCGCTTTGAAAATGATCCAGATAGTTATCATCGCCAGCCTCAGCGTCTTCACTGCAATAATTGATATACAGATATTTCCCGTACGCAGATATAGGCTTCAAGCTGGAGCGAACACTTACCTTCGGTTTCATGAGTGTATGAATATGTCCGGGATGATCCAGTTTCAGATAATCCAGTTCGGCATAGAATTTTCCTTCCTTATCGGTATACTCCCTTGCGAAATAAAGGACTCCCCGATGCTGGATCATTTCATTACAATTAGATACCCAAGACGCAATCCGGTCCCGTGATTTCCCATCCTTAGAGATCCGGTCAATATGCCAGTTCTTTTCATCATTTTTACCCTCCTGGGCTTCATAAGCGAAATAAATATTATTCTTATAGTAAAAGAGACTGTAAGACCAGTTATAGTCCTTAGGCACCGGCTTCCAGGGGATATAGGCAGTGCATTTCCCTTTCCGGTCCTCTTCCGTTTCCTTTTGATGCAGGCAATTCGCTTTGCTGCACAGTGGCTTGCATATATTGTTTTTCGGGTCATATTTCATCAAATAATTCTGACAAACGAAATAAAGATTGTTGTCTGAATCCGCGGTTTGGATATTCCATGAGATATTTCCACCATCGGACGCATATTGGTACTGATAATCCGTATCTCTGTCAAAGCCTTCCGGACCCTTGTCAGAACTGCAAGACACAAATAAGAGAGTAATAATCACAGAAATGGTCAAAAGCTTCTTTTTCATAACAGTCCCTCATGAATAGGAGGATATTTCTCCTCATGCTTCTCCTTTCATGGATTGAGAATTTGTACATTAGGAAAAATAACACTCCTCACTTCTGTTTTGTGCATTTCTGTGATAAACTGCATATCGTAGTGATAATCTACAGGGGGGTGTGAAAATGGTATTAAAAATTTTAGTTCTGTCAGAGGATTCCAGCTTTTCTTCTGAGCTTCAGAAAATTCTGGAACAGCATATGTTCTTGTATAATGATGATTTTAATATCAGAACTTGCGTTAGGGTGGCTGATTTCCGTAATATCCTTTCACAGGATGATTCTGAGCTTGCTATTCTTTATTTCCAGCTTGCAAATGCTGAGAAACTGGAATCCCTTGTTTCCGAAATTCATTCGAATCACCCTTCAATTCCTCTAATCTTTTTCACAGAGGATATTGGAATCATGGCAAGACTCCAGCGTTTCCATCCATATGAGTGTTTCCTCTCACCACTCGACCCGGAAAATATCCATCGTTCAATCATTGAATTCACTGCCGTATGTCAAAAGAAACATATATTTTTGAATCTAAAAGACACAGACGGTAATATCCATGTTGTTTGTCCAAGAAAAATCCAATACATTGAAACGGGCAATACTCGAAAGCGGGAGCTTCGATTCTATCTGTCCGCAAGTGACGTCCTCTATGAAAAGGGATCTCTGTCAGCATATGCAGAAGCACTTCGTCCCTATGCTTTTTTACGCATCAATAAAAACCAGCTGATCAATCTGAATCAGCTGGTTTCTGTCAATCATCACTCTGCGGTTCTTTCCTGCGGAGAGACGTTCCTTGTGAGTCGGACTTTTCGGTCTAAATTCGCTTATCCAACTCTTTCAATTACTGGTAAGTTGTAATTGTAAGAAGATAGTACTCCTGCTGGTCAGAGAAGGCTTTCTCCATCTCATTGACATTCGACCATTTGAACGATACGGATATACTCTCATCCATGGGAACCATGTATCGAAAGGTCTGAAGTACAGATGTAGCTCCTTCCAAGGTTTCCTTTGTTTTTACAGGCAATGTAGTTTTTTCATACGAGACCAGATCCAGGTCTTTCGGATCGATATCCCAAAAGCAGATCAGACTTTGCTTTGGCAGAGTCACTTCCATGGTTTCAGAATCCTGATCATCGCTCTGACTATTTTTCTTACGATCCAGCTTCAGGCGAATCTCATACCTTGAAATATTTCCTTCATCGGAATGCTCTATCTTCTCCAGAGGATACTCTTTGCCATTGATCAGGGCAACATTTTTCTTCGGCCAACCGTCTTTATCTGTTGGGAAGGCTGTCTTCTTTTGTTTGGAATCACTTCCGCAGCCGGCCATCATAAAGAGCAATGTGGTTAACAAAATGAGACAAGTTCCTTTTTTTAAACACTTGGCATTTAAGACTTTACCCATATAGCCATCCTCCTTTCAAACTGACCGGTTTGACACTCATCTTTATTATTCGACAAGTGTTACTTATATTCTTAAAATATGCAGCTCACAGTATCTCTGTCAAGTTGTATTAGTATTTTCGTTATATTTCACAATTTTCTGTCAGCTTTTTTTTGCAGAGTGACCTATTTTATTTGGGGGATATTCGATAGATATCAATATACCCTGGGACCTACCTGGATCTTATGCCAATCTGTCATTGCGATCCTGTTAGCGGTCATACCAAAAGTCATGGATTGCATTTTATCATAATAGAAACTGTGCTTCATTTCTACGATGGTTTCTAATTCCCATTCTTAGCAAGCTATCGTAATAAAGAAGGGACGAACTAAAATGATCTCGTTCGTCCCTTGCCTTAAAGAATATCAAGTTTTATCCGGTCAAGCCACCAATTACGGTTCATTGATAAATGAGAGTCGGATTCCAATAAGTCTCATCCGCAAAATTATTCCCGTTTTGGTTCAATTCAAAATAGACCACATCACCCTTCTTTACTGAACAATTTAAGTCGTAAGCAACTCCGTTCGTATCATTTCCATCAATTGTTTGCCATCCGGAAGCAGGCCAGATCTGATCTGCATTCTTCAATATTTTAACTCTTACACCATCATATCCAGAATTTGCTTTCCTAGGTTGTCCCATTAATCTTATTTTCCCATCATGCGGAGCTGTCCATGCAATAACTGTATCATCTGTATCCGGATGCATCTGCGCAGGTGCCCATATCAAACTGTATGTATGATTTCCATGCCATCGATTATCTGACGAATTCCAAGTCATTGGACTATAGCCAGCGTCATTCTTTATCAAGTACGACCAATTATTTTTTTGTTGTGTATTACTAAAACCATTAGCAAACGTATAAGATTCCGTCACGTTATAGCTAATATGAGGGTCCCACTTAGATCCATCATTATATGTATTTTGATTCTTGTCTACAACAAAATATAGAAAATCACCCTTACTAACCTCTGTTACTAAGTCATATGAAACACCTTTTAAATCATCGCCGGAAATATTGGTCCAACCAGATGCAGGCCATATCTGTTCCTGATTCTTATAAATCTTTACGCGAATGCCATCATTTCCTGAATCAATTTTCCTTGGATTACCTGTTAATTGAACCTTTCCGTTCTTCGCTGCCTGCCATCCAATGATCGTTGGCTTCACATCAGGATGAATATGACCTGGCGCCCATAACAAATTGTAGGTATTCAATCCATGCCACCGTTCATCTTGTCCATTCCATTTCATCAGTTGCTTGCTGTCAACGTCTCCCGAATAGTAAAACCAATTATCCGTACCTTGCTCACCATTAAACGACCTTTCAAAACAGAAGTCATTCTGATCTCCAGAGGTTGTGAGCGATGCCTGGATAGCTCCAATATCCATATGTTTTGACTTAAGTGTATTTCCTGAGAAGTCCTTACCTCCATTTTGGCCGATGTAAATGCCCTTATTGCATGCTATCGATGAAGAGTTCACTCCATAGTTAGCTGCATAAGATATTCCATCTTGCGGTGCTACCGGATTTAGAAGACCTGGATCTGATGTTATTGCATTTTCATCAGTATCACTCGCCGAGCAAGGGTAGTAAATATTATTGTCATAGTCCGATTTAGCCCAGTTCGGTGTTTGCGGAAAATAGAAAATATTATTCCAGAACCGGTGTTTTGTTCCATTATTGCCAAAGCAAGCATTTAATGTTCCAGAAGATTTATAAAAAGTATTATTGTAAATTTCCGTTTCCATATCTCCTGCTCTGACAAGATAGTTCTCATCATCTGCACTGATATTGAATCTCAGGATTGTCTTTACATAATTAGGATCTCGGTTAATGCCACCACAATCTAGCCAAAAACCACCTCCATTTCCATGAGTATAGTTGTATTGAAAGATTGTCGTTCCGCTCGTCCCCCAATCAGTATCAAAAGCCGTTCCATCGCTATCAAATAATCTGGTTCTAGCAACTTCATTATATTGAAATAAAGCATTTTTGGTCCCACAAGTCCACATACCAGCTATAATCTTAGTATCATTTCGATTTCCAAGTGCACCTGCGTCATAGCATTTATTGTACTGAATCAAAGGGGATACACAATTTGCAACGATCATCCCATCCGATCCTGTCCGTTCAATGGTATTTCCTTCGATCAATACATTCGTGTGATATGGATCTATTATAAAATCTTCTCTTTGGTTAATCCGGATTCCACTTGTTGTTACATCATGTACATAGTTATTTTTTATCAATACTCCATCATAGTGAGTAGAATTACTGCTTCTACCTGGCATACTGATATATATTCCGGAATTCCAATACATACTTTGGTATGTAGGCATGGATCTTCTGTTTTCTCCAATAACGTTACAAACCTCACAATCTTTGATAGTTATGTTATGTGTAATACCAGATCCTTTACCATTGACATAAATACCCTGTCGAACTGCTCGCTCAGATGCATTATTTTCAGCACAGATATTCGAAATTGTCCAATACTCTTGTCCATCCAGTTTAACCGCGGCCTCCGCACCTGCACCATCAATCACTGGTTTTTTCCCAGAGCCATAGCTACTAATAACAATATTCTCACCTAATGATCCTGACCCACCTGGTTTTAACATACCCTTCCAGGTATCACCGCATTTGAATAAGATTTTATTACCAGGTTGAAACTCCGTCGAATTTACTTTTGCCAAGGTTCTCCAAGGGGTTACCTCAGATAAGCCAGAATTACTATCATTACCATGATCTGCATCTACATAATAAACAGTGTTTCCCTTATCAATTTCAGTTTTTGCATGAACAGTCATACCGTTGAAAATCTGCATTGTAAACAAAATACCCATGCAGATTAGGCTTATCACTTTTTGTTTCATACAGATTAACCTCCTAATTTCAATTGATTTTTCTCTTCTCTAACCTGAAATAGCTGGACTCGCTCCTTTCCTGGCGTATTTGGTACATGGATAGCCAGCATCAAGTCATCTTGAAAACGAAATAACATGCCATGACCGCCATTCTTATCATAAAGTGGTTTCTGCTGTTGAATCCAGGGCCCGTGAACACCGTGATCTGAGTATGCAACTCCCATGCTATATCCGCTTGAGGAAAAGCTAGACCATATCATTGCAAGCCTGCCTGTAGAAAGTCTCCAAATGAAAGGTCCGTCTGTTACAAAACCTTGTTTTCCTTGTTCTTCATGAAAAACAGTCCATGGAGCATCTGATGCTCTGAATAAGATCTCTGGTTGACCAATTCTATAAAATGTGGCTTGATCCAATTCTAAAAGACAAATTTCCCCATCTATGCACTGTGTCCACTCATGTGAATATATGAGAAACAGTCTGTTGTCTTCAATCCATATGGTTCCATCTAAACAATCTTGTCCAGATGGTGTGACAGCTTCATTTCCGATCGCCAGAAAGGGGCCTTCCGGACGGGGAGCCATTAAAAGCTGTACACCCCGTCCTTTTGTACCCTTAAACGAAGCTGTCATTAAATACCCATGATCAAACTCTCGCACTTCCGGAGCCCAGAAATTTTCTTTTCCCCAGAAATCTAAGTTGGGGCGAAAAACAGATTTTCTTGTAAAAGTTTGCATCTGATCATTGCTAACATAGCAATCAAATCCTGTTCCAGGTCCATCCCAAGGATTATGATCGGTTGTTCCATACAGATACCACTTGGATCCATCTTTCAAAAAGAACGGATCTCTGATTTGAATGTCTTCTAACTTCATTTATCAGCCCTTTACAGCTCCACCAGTCATTCCGGCAATAATCTGCTTTTGCAATGCAAGATATAAAATGGCCACAGGCAAGGATGCAAAAACGACATTAGCAAATACTAGCTGCCAATCTGAACCATGATTTCCAAAGAAATTATAAACAGTCAATGGAAGAGTATAGGTGTCTGCGCTATTTAAGAAATAAATTGACACACTGAAATCATTCCAAACAGCCATGAAATTGATGATTATAGCTGTTATTGTCATTGGTTTCAGTAGAGGAAAGATGATCCTAAAAAATGTCTGTAAGCTTCCGGCACCATCTATCCAAGCTGCTTCATCGATTTCTCGTGGTATGCTCTTCATATATCCCGTGTACAAAAATACTGTAAACGGGATATTGACAACAATTAATACCAAAATTGCCGCTACCATATGTGGAAGATGCATCGCTTGACAGATAAAGTAGGTAGGAATGATCTGAATTGGAAGAACCAAACCAATGATCATTAGAGTATTCAGTGATCCGGCTAATCGAGTACTTTTCCGTTCAAACACATAGGCCATGGTGGAACCAAGTAAAACAAGAGCAGATACACTAATTACTGTAACTATTGTTGAGACCAACAGGCCTCGAAGTACACCTCCTT
Source organism: Porcibacter vitabionis (assembly GCF_046263795.1). NCBI lineage: Bacteria > Bacillati > Bacillota > Clostridia > Lachnospirales > Lachnospiraceae > Porcibacter > Porcibacter vitabionis. The sequence continues at coordinate 83,180 of NZ_JBJYZD010000010.1, forward strand.
CCTCAATCATTTGTGCATAATTTCCCAGAATATGAAGTTTTGATGGCAAAGATATGTCCATCTCCGCCGCTTCCGTCCGGCTTTTAAATGAATTAATAACAACCATATAAACCGGAATCAAAACAAACAACGAACAAAGCCAAAGAATAACACTCAATACGACATTAGATTTTTTCCTCGAACTGGTCATACTTCCACCTCCTGGTTGGCAATTAATTTGTAAGTCGGCAGCACAATGACCGCAATAATGACTGCGAGTAAAACACTCGCTGCACAGCCTTCCGCAAACCTACCAGAGCCAAATGACTTGTATATTAAAGTACCAAATACTTCTGTCGCTGACCCCGGCCCACCTTGCGTGGTTGCCTGTACAATATCAAAAACCTTGAGTCCACCAATAATGCTAAGAATTAAAGCATTATTTATGGAAGGAAGTAAAAGTGGAAATGTAATTTTCCAGAACTTTTGCCATTCTGTCGCTCCTTCGAGCTCAGCAGATTCATAATAGTCTGTACTGATATTCTGCATACCAGTAAGAAGAATCACCATTGTGAATCCGGACCATTTCCAAATTTCAATCAGACAAATAGAAAAAATGGCAATCTTTGGATTGGTCAGCCAAGCCTGCCTTAATGCTCCAAGCCCAATCAGCGACAGAAAACGATTTAACAAACCTTTCTCAGGATGCATAATCGAAGAAAATATCAGTCCTACGGCTACGGTATTGATTACAGCTGGAAGGAAAAAGATAGTCCTTAGGGCATTTGTCAAAAACAGTCTCTTATTAAGCGCAACTGCAAGTAACATGCCAAAAAGCATTTTAAACACGGTTGTAATAATTGCAAAGATGAATGAATTTATAAGTGCTTTTCTGGTGTTTCCATCGGACAATATACCGATATAGTTTCCAAGGCCCGTAAAACTTGCACCCGCAAAATTAAAGCCATACATTTTAAATAAAGATATGAACAGTCCAATTACTGATGGTGCAATAAAGAATACAGTAAATAAAATCAGTCCAGGCAGAGCCATTGAATAGGGGTATTTATCTTTTTGCTTCATATTCTTACTTCCAATTCTTAATTATTTCCAGTTCTTATCGCCCATTGCATTTGCGCTCTTCGCAGTTTCCTTGTCAAGCGCATCCGTAACGTCGGAGGCCTTCTTCAAAGTACCCGTGTAATAATCGAGTACATTCTCACCCAAATTACCATAGGAATACTTATTGATTTCCTCCCAGTCTGTCATCGATTTCCCGGAATCCATGATCTTTTTCAAATCAGCAGTTGCTGCGGGCATATCTGATTTAACCTTTTGATTCAAATAAACTCCTGGCTGTGCATCCGCATAGATCTGCTGTGCCTCTGAAGATGCCAAATAATTCATCACTTTCTTACCAAGTTTCTGATCCTTACAATTTTTTGTCAGACAAAGAGAGTATGGCGTAAACATATTGATATAATTATCGCCGTCATCTTGAGGTATTGCGAAGGCTCCGATATCGGATGACTGATCCGGGAATTTCTGCTGGATATTATCGGCACACCATGTTCCGTTAATATACATTCCACATTCACCTTTTGCCAATGCCTCATGTGCCATGTCAACCGTATCAGACAGATACGAGCTATTTACATATCCCTTGTCTATCAGATCCTTTGATTTCTGTATTGCATCAACAAAAGCAGTACAGTCACTATACTTTAACTCGTGCGTATCAATCTTTTTCATTAAATCAAAGGTAGTCTCATTGTTTTTTGCCGCATCAATAACCGGCCCAGTAATTGTAGGCGGCTGCACACTCCAAACATCTTTTGCGGAATAATACACTGGCGTAATCCCCGCTGCTTTTAATTTGTCACAAACTGAAAGAAAATCATCCCAAGTCTGAGGAATCTCAGCTCCAGCTTTTTCAAATGCTTTCTTGTTATAGAAAACACCAGAAAGAACAACGGAGTCCATCGGGATACCATAAAGTTTTCCTTTATAAGAATATGTACCGTCAAGTGCTTTCTGATCATATTCAGACATACTATCCAGGCCGGTCAAATCAACCAATTTGTTCAATCCATCCTCTCCGGCATTCGTTTCAACCCATTGAGGCTTATATACCTGAATGATGTCAGGTAAATCATTGCTTGCAAACTTCGTCTTTATAACCTGATCTCCCTGGTTCCCGCCTTGAATTTTTGAAATCTTCAATTTAAAGCCAAGTTTATCAGAATTGTCGTTAATATGTTTCTCCAGGGCTTTCCATCCACTCTTATACCAGTCCGTATACATCAAAACAGAAAATGTTTTTACTTTTCCATTTGATGAACCAGATCCATTTCCCCCTTCTGCTTTACTTCCGCAAGCACCGAGCGACACCACCATCATTGTCGATAAACCTACGGCACAAGCCTTTTTTAAAAACTTCCTCATATCCATTCTCCTTTCCCTCATAAGATATGGTTTTTTAACTGATACAATAGTACTATTTTTCGTTTTCCGAACTGATTGGAATATTTTACGATTTATTGTATTTTTTCATTATTTCACAGAGAGTATTCTCTTATTTTCTGTGGTATTTTATAATTAATGCAGCACAAAGAAAGGGGGAGAAATTTGAACAATATTCATTCCATTCGAACAAAACTGACTGCAGCAACATCCATCATATTCCTGGCATTTATCATAACTACGTCTGCAATCTGGCACCAAAATTTGGAAGCCCAGGCAGAGCGAACGGCGACTCAAAATATACAATCAACAATAAATATTGCAGAAGCATCTATGGATAAAAAATTGAAAGACATCGTAAACATTATGTCTCTTCTCACCTCTCATGCTGACAGCTCCTTAAATGCGAATATACTAAGTACAATGAGCCATTCAGATACGATGACGCCGGCACAAATAGTGGAATACAGACGTTCTGCAAATGACTATCTCATCAGTCTTTGTAGCTTCCAAAATTATCTGAACGGCCTTAGAATCAGCAGTTTTAATGGTGAGAGTTTTTCATATGGAAATGTAACTGGTGATGAATTAATCAAGGATAAAGGATATCTGGAGCTACTTCCAACAGGCCAAACAGATACCGCCTTTATAGAGCCTCACTATTGGACGAAATGGTATGCGAACTCGAACGATTATGTATTTTCAATCATGAAACCTGTATTCACAGAGCAACATACATTGAGTGGGTATGTGATATCTGATATCGATAGCCAAATCTTTGACGATTATTTTGGCAATCTGAAAACAGACAGTTCCTTGTTTATTCTCGACTCCAAGGGACAACATGTCATCTATCAAAATCAAAATAGAAACCTTCCAGCGATTTCAAAAAAAGAACTACTTTCAATGTCAAGACAACATCTAACTCGATCATATGGTAATTTTATCTCATCGTTTGATGGTTCAAAGTATCTCATTGCATACACAAGATCTCCCTTAACGAGATGGGTAGCAGTCAGCATTATGCCAGAAGCAATGATCATGAGGGATTTTTCATCGGTATCCAGTAAACTTCTGATTCTGACTTTGATCCTTTTAATGATCTTCCTTGCCATTATCTGGCTCAATACAACCGCAATGACACGCAATATCGTTAAGCTTACAACCGCTGTTAAAAATGTAGGAAATGAACAACTGAATCTTCAAACGGATATTCATTCAAATGATGAGGTGGGTGAACTTTCCAGACAGTTTCAATTTATGATGTGCAGAATCAACTCATTACTTCAAAATGTAAAAGTCAAAGAATTGGAAAAAAGGAAGGCCGAGATTTCTGCCCTTCAATTTCAAATGAACCCGCATTTCTTATATAATAGTTTGAATACCATTCGCTTTCTGGCTTCTCTACAAGGTATTGAAAACATCGAACATGTTGCAGAGATCCTTTCCTCAATGATGCATCTAAATATGGATGGCAGGTCAGAAATATCCATCAAAGAAGATGCTGATTTTGTCCGAATGTATCTTGATATGCAAACCTATCGTCAGATAAATTTGTTTACTTATGACATCCGAATCGATCCAGAAGCAGAAGGCTGTTTCATACCAAAACTTCTGGTACAGCCACTTGTCGAAAACGCAATCAAACATGGACTTTGTAATCGCGAAACAGATGGTCATATAGACATTGCCTATACAATTGAAAACAGTGATCTGATTGTTCGTGTCAAAGATAATGGCATAGGAATCCCACTAAAACAAATTGAACGGATCCTCAACCATAATATGCATACAAGTGCAGGCCATATTGGACTGGCAAATATACGAGAACGTATCTTACTGAATTATGGAGAAAACTACTCGCTCCATGTAGAAAGCGAACCCGGAAAATATACATTGATCACTCTACATCTTCCAGTTATCAGGGGTAAATCACATGCTGACAATTTTTCTAGTTGATGATGAAGTGCTTGTCCGCACTAATATTAAATTAATGCTTGCAAAATACCTAGATCTATTTTCGGTCTGTGGTGAGGCTGACTGTGGTGAAGAAGCCTTAAAAAAACTACCGAAAGATAATCCTGACATCATTCTGTCCGACATGGTAATGCCTGGAATGGATGGAGTCGAATTCTGCAAAGAGGCAAAAAAAATGTTGCCCGGCACACATTTTATTGCTCTGAGTAATTACGATGACTACCATCTCGTTCATGATACTTTAATCAATGGAGGCGATGATTATATTCTAAAACATTCCCTTTCACCAGAACTGCTAAAACAGACATTAAGTAGATATAAGCCTGCTACACACAATACAAGATCCTCTTATAGATCCGATGAACTTATCACATTTCAAGAAAAATTTGTCCTGGATCTGATAACACGGCTCTTGAACAATGAACACGATATTTCTTACCAAATCAATGCTTTTGGTATCCGTCTCAGTTTGCACAATGTTTGTATGGTAATGGTACGCATCGATAATTACCTTTCCGTTATACGTGACCCTGGTCTAGAACGCAGGCGAATCGTTCACTTTTCTATTTGTAACATTGCAAATGAAATTCTTTCACATTATGAAAGTGGTCTACTTACTCATCTTGAGGACAGTTATTTTGGTTTGTTATTATCCTTTTCAGATGTAAATAGCAAACAAGAGATTCGTCAGCATATTGATGCAATCATTCATCAATTGTCATCCAATCTTCATACATATTTGAATATCACAGCAAGTTTCCTTATTGGTAAGATCTGTCCTAAAATCACAGACATCCCAGACCAGTATAACAGCCTATACCATATCATGAAAAATTCCTGTTTTTCCGAAGCCGGCACAATCCTTTATGCCGATGAAACAGAGCTCACCTTACCAAAAAATGTTTCAGATAATAATGTACAACTTGCGATAGAAACTCTGCGACAAGAGGTCACAAATTCATTTGCCGATGAAGCGCAATGCACCAGAGCAGTCGGAGTATTATTTCATGTTATCCGAAAAAGTTGTCACACTTATCGATCTGCCTCTAGCATATTGCTGGACTTATTGAATGTTTGCAATGAAATCTGCAAGCAATACCAGCTTTCCCTTTCAGATCTGCTAGAACAAGATATTACACCCACCGAACAACTAGCTGCCTTTTCTTCACTTGATGAAGCACAGCTTTGGTTTACTCATTTATTTATCAAAGTGAATCATGTAATGTATTCTCCTTCGAATGAAATTTCTTCATATACAAAGAAATGCCTGGTCTACATTCATGCACACTATTCTGAGCCGATCACTCTAAGCAGTACCGCAGATTTCTGTGGTATCAGTAGCAGTTACCTCAGCCAAATATTTAAAAAAGACATGGGGCAAGGTTTCAGTACTTACCTGAATGAATACAGAATTCAGATTGCCGCCAAAGCAGTCCGTGAGGGGCAAAAGGATTTACGGGAAATTGCCATTGGATGCGGCTTTCAAGACTACGCCTATTTCTTTCGTGTATTTAAAAAAATAACGTCTCTCACTCCAACGGAATACCGCGAAACACCCCCGTCACACGTTCGACCAAATACTTGATTTTCATGCTGATATTTTATCTTAATAGGAAATACTCTTGATCGGTACGAAAGTTGCGATCCCCTATTTTGAAGCAATTATCGTAATAGAAACACTTTTTCATACTTCCGATAGTTCCCTTTCCAATTCCCGGGGAATTCTAGGCGATTTATCGTAATACAAGACAAAATCAAAAATCCGATAGTCGATCAAGTCTTTGACTATCGGATTTTTACCAATGCATTTGTATTACGATAATTTGTCCCATATTTCAATCGAAACTATCGGATTTTGGAAATTTTATCTGTATTACGATAATTCGTCCCGGATTTAAGCCGAAACGATCGGATTTTTCCTCCCCTCAGTTTTCCGGTCTTCCCAGGAAAATGTAGGGCGTGGCCTGATAGACATAATAGTTCAGCCAGTTGGTATAAAGCGTATTTGCATGGCCTCTCCACTGCATGACGGGTCTCTGGGCCGGGTCGTCATTCGGATAATAATTGACCGGGAGGGAGATCTCGATTCCCTTGTCCAGATCTCTCTTATATTCCTTATCCAGGGTCATGCGGTCATATTCGGGATGTCCCATGACAAAGATCTGACTGCCATCGGCATTCATAACAAGGAAAGTTCCTGCTTCCACGGATTCCGCCAGGGTGATGAGATTCGGATTGGCCGAGATCTCCGATGCCGGGCTTTCCGTATAACGGGAATGCGGTGCCATGAAATAATCATCAAAGCCGCGCACCAAGGGGACTCTCCGATGGAAGACCTTATGCGCATAGACACCGAACAATTTTTTGGGAAGCTCTCTCTTACTGATGCCATAGTGATAATAGAGACCGGCCTGGGCTCCCCAGCAGAGATGAAGAGTTGATGTCACATGGCTTTTCGACCATTTCATGATATAGGTCATCTCCGGCCAGTAATCCACTTCTTCAAACTCCATCTTTTCAATCGGCGCACCTGTGATAATGAGACCGTCAAAGTACTGGTCCTCGACATCATAAATGGTCTGATAGAACTGGTTCAGATGGCTCTTTGTCGTATTCTTTGAAATATGGCTCTTAATAGCCAGGAAAGTCACATTGACCTGGAGGGGGGTATTGGACAGCATTCGTAAGAGATGAAGTTCCGTATCTTCCTTTAAAGGCATGAGATTTAAGATCGCAATATTCAGAGGACGGATATCCTGATGGGTAGACCGTTCCTCATCCATAACGAAAATATTCTCCTGTTCCAGGATTGCCTTTGCCGGCAGATCCCCTCTGGTACAAATAGGCATTACTGTCACCTCAATCTAACTATTGCAAAATACTCAGGCAATTTTACTGCAGCATCCTTTGATAAGCGTCATTCCTTTAGTAGTCCGAAATTGCAAACTACTCAGGCATTTCTACTACAGCATTTCTACTGCAGCCTTTTACTGCAGCATCCTCCTAAGATCCTCTTCCGACAGCACCGGGATCCCCAGGCTATTCGCCTTATCCAGTTTGGACCCTGCCGCTTCACCGGCCAGGAGATAATCCGTTTTCTTGGAAACCGACCCTGTCACCTTACCACCGTGGGCCTGGATCAGATCCGCCGCTTCCGTCCGTTTCAAAGTCGGAAGAGTTCCCGTGATCACGAATGTCTTGCCGGAAAGTTCATTGCCGGAAGGTACTTCTTTTTTCCGGTCTAAATTCAGACCATAATCCTGAAAACGCCTGATCAATTCCCGGTTACTCTCTTCATCGAAATAGGTCCGGATGCAGTCGGCTGTGACTTCTCCGATGTCCGGAACCTGCCGGATTTCCTCTGTCGAAGCATCCATGAGACGAGTAATGCTGCCGAAGGAGTCCAAAATCGTCCGGGCAGCAGTCTTTCCGACATTGGGGATGCCGAGGCCTGAAAGAAGCTGATAGCCGTCACGCTGCTTGGATCCCTCGATCTCAGCAAGGAGCTTGTCGGTATTCTTTTCCTTGCCGACAAGGCCGGATCGGATCATGGCATCCCTGTGATCCTTCAAGGTATAGATGTCAGCCAGATTCTTCAGATAGCCGGCATCACAAAGTTTCTGCACGGCCATCTCACCGAAACCGTGTATATCCATGGCATCGCGGCCGGTAAAGTAAATGATATGGCGGACCAGCTGGGCCGGACAGGAAGGATTGATGCAGACGATATTGGCCGTTCCCGGCTCACGGATGGTTTTCGCTCCGCAGACCGGACAGTGATCCGGGATCCTGAAAGTCTCGACACCCTCAGGCCTCTTTTCATGCAAAACGGTACGGATCTTCGGAATGATCTCGCCGGATTTATAGACCGTGACATGGTCGCCGATCCCGATGCCCATGCTATTGATGAAATCCTGATTGTGTAAGGTTGCCCGGCTGACCGTCGTCCCGCAGAGTGGAATAGGATCGAAAACCGCTGTCGGATTGATCCGGCCGGTCCGGCCCACGGTAAGCTCGATGTCCCGGATCACGGTCTCCTTCTCTTCCGGCGGATACTTATAGGCAATGGCCCAGGAAGAAACCTTGTCCGTGTGGCCGAAGATCCGGCGGTCGGCATAAGAATTCAGCTTGATGACCGCGCCGTCGATGTCATAAGGCAGGCTGCCCCGGCTGTCCCCGATCTTCTGAATGGCTTCCCAGCACTCCTCTGCAGTATGACAGATCCGATAATCCGGAATGACGCGAACGCCCTGTCCCCTGATATATTCATAGAAATCGGTATGTCGTTCAAATTTCCTGCCTCTAATGTCCTGGAGGTTGAAGATGAACATGGACAGACCCCTCTTCTTCACGATCGAGGCATCCAGCTGGCGTAGCGTTCCTGCCGCACAGTTTCTCGGATTGGCAAAAGTCTTCTGTCCCTGCTCCTCCTGCTCGGCGTTGACCCGGGCGAAAGCTTCTCTGGTCATATAGACTTCTCCACGGATCTCCAGATATTCCGGCGCATCTGAAAGGGACTTTTTCACATCCCCAATCACCAGCGCATTTGCTGTGACATCCTCTCCGAAATTCAGACCGTCTCCGCGGGTTTCCGCCAGAGCCAGCTTTCCATTTTCATAGCGAAGAGTCATGGAAAGGCCGTCGATCTTCTGCTCGACGACAAATTCCGGATGGTCCAGTTTTTCCTGCATGGATCTGACCCAGCTTTTTACTTCGTCAAAACTGAAAATATCATCCAGAGAAAGCATGGGCACATTGTGCCGGACCTTAACGCCGGCCTCTCTCTTGGTCGTTCCACCCACATGCTGAGTCGGCGAATCCGGTGAAGCAAATTCCGGATGGGAAGCCTCCAGATCCAGGAGGCGTTTCATCATCATGTCATATTCATAATCCGATATCTCCGGGGCATCCTGATTGTAATAACGGTCATTATGATATTCTATGGTCTTTCTCAGATCTTCAATTTCTTTTCTGATATTCTGCTCTGACATAGCGTGTCTCCCCGACATCGTCTATTATTCGTGTTTACTATAGCTGTCCCCATGGTGACTGCGGGAAGAATAGCTTCCGGACTGATAATTGCGACGGTCACTTCCGTTATGGTCACCAAAGGAAGGTCTCTGACCTTGTTCATTACGGTCTCCATTGGATCGGCGGCCGTAACTTCTCTCTCCATAGGATCTATTCCCATAGGAACGATCTCCGGAAGATCTGTCGCCATAGCTCCTATGTTCACTACTTCCGTTTCGATCTCTGTAAGACTTTCTCTCACCGTAGGATCTGCCCTCCGAACGATCCCCGTAAGGCTTTCTCTCTCCATAGGATCTGCCTTCCGAGCGATCCCCGTAAGGCTTTCTCTCCCCGTAAGATCTGCCTTCCGAACGATCCCCGTAAGACTTTCTCTCCCCGTAGGATCTGCCTTCCGAACGATCCCCGTAAGGCTTTCTATCCCCGTAGGATCTGCCTTCCGAACGATCCCCGTAAGGCTTTCTCTCCCCGTAGGATCTGCCTTCCGAACGATCCCCGTAAGACTTTCTCTCCCCGTAGGATCTGCCTTCCGAACGATCCCCATAAGGCTTTTTGCCAAAGGATCTGTTTCCAAAGGATTTCTTAGAGAAAGACTTCCTGGGTCTCGGACCGGATATGGGATCGCTATAGGAATTCTTCAAACTCTCGATCAGGTCCTTCTTCTCTTCCTCCGTAAGTTCCCGATAGGCACCTTCCTCCAGATCCGCAATTTTCAAATTCATGATCCGGATGCGGCAGAGATCCTTGACCTTCATGCCCAGAGTCTCACACATACGGCGGATCTGCCGGTTCAGGCCCTGTGTCAGAACGATATGGAAGGTATCATAGCTGGTTTTCCAGCACTTGCAGGGGCGCGTCTTGACCCGAAGCTCGGTGAGATAGACACCGCGCTGCATACGATTTAAGAAATCTTCGGTCACTTCACCGTCGATTTTCACCACATATTCTTTCTCATGGTAATTTCCGGCACGGTTTAACTTGTTCACGAGATCCCCCTGGTTGGTGAGAAGGATGAGGCCACGGGAATCCTTGTCCAGGCGGCCGACCGGATAGATCCGAACCGGATAATTCAGATAATCGACAATGTTATTCTTTTCCTTCTTCTCGGCTGTGCAGACGATTCCGCGCGGCTTATTCAGGAGAAGAAGAACCTCCGGTTCCTTATGTAAGACAACTTCCTCGCGGAAGATGACCGTCTCTCCCTCCTGCACCCGGTCACCGAGCACCGCCTTCCGGCCGTCGATCATGACCTCGCCGGCCTCGATGGCCTGATCAGCCTCTCTCCTGGAACAAATGCCAGCCTCGCTCAAATACTTATTCAGCCGGGTACCGCTTCTCTTTTCTTCTTCCATTTTTTTCTCCTTTGTCATCTCCTGCTTTCTCAAGCAGGCCCTGCAGCAACATTTGAAATCATCATAAATCTTTTGTTTCCAAAACGAAACACTTCCAGCGAAAACATTTTCGAATATTCATGCATCCTTAGGAAAAAAAGCTGTGAACGTACGGGAACTCCCGATATTCACAGCTTTTTAACATGGTTCAGTGAAGCAATTCTGTTTTCACATAACCGCTGGCACCCGAATAGGTCGTAACCTGCGTCCAGCCATTATCATAGCTCTTCCCAATGGTCATAGGCTCAGAAACATAGCCCAATCCGGCAATGGAGGCCTGATCGTTCATATCCGAACGAACGCGAACGGTCTGCGTCAAAGTAATGGTGGACCCCTCTGTCAGGCCATCCACTGTGATCACATTCGGCCCGGTCTGTGCAGGAGCTGCAGGCTGAGCTGCCTGCTCTGTGGTCTGACCCTGATCGGTCTGGCCCTGCGTCTGTTGGTCGGTCTGACCTTGATCCGTCTTCTGGTCCGTCTTATTCTGATCCGATTTCTCCCCATCCGTTTGCTTCTTATCCGAATCCTGATCGGACTTACCGTCTTCCGACTTCTTATCATCCGACTTGGCATCTGCTGACTGGGTTCCGGCATTCTTCGCATAGTCCGTTGCCCAAGTGGTTGTCGCATCCGGAAGCGTTGTGTTTAAAAGAGTGTTCAGTTTTTCGTCCTTTAAGAGGGCTTCGTTGAATTTCTGCTGGACTTTAGACTGAAGCCTTGAAACATCGTCCTGCTGTTCGAAGGCCGCAATCAAAGCTGTAACATCCGAATCCATCTCCTCTTCCTGATTATTGGTATTAAAGGTGGAATACTGGTTTGCAATATAAAGCGCCCCGTTGTCATCCGTTGTGACATAGAAGAATTCCATGCCGGGTGCCGGCGTCTTCACGTCCTTAAATTTGATCGACATCGTTGCAGAAACAAGATAGGACTTATCATCCAGTCCACGCTTACTGTATATATTGATATCCTGATAGGACTCGACATACTGACTGAAGAACTTGATGTAACTCTTTTCTTTGTCAGAGATTGGCTTTGCGAGTTTGGAGAGGGAATCGACATCTCCCTCTGCATAGCACTTGAAATAATTATTGATCAGTTTCGTTAAAGCTTTCTCCTGGCTGGAAGAATCCTTCTTATTCTCCACCTGCTTGTATTCCTGATAAGCTCCGGCCATGGGGTTTTCCTCCTGGGCCGTCGTGTCCGTACATCTGACCAAAATGAAGACCATAGCAAGGAGTACCAGTGCTGCCAAATAATAACGACCCTTCTTGGGATCGATCACCTTCGAAATCAAATTCTCTGCTTTTTCTTTAAAACTCATTGAAATCCCTCCAAGGACTTTTGTTTACAAAAAAAGGCATTCCTAAGAATGCCAGAAGAATGTAGGCGGCGGGATTCGAACCCGCGGTCTTCGGAGTCGGAGTCCGACGCTCTATCCAGCTAAGCCACGTCTACATATAAGAACCGCATCAAATGGAATGTGAGTGGATCCGGTTCTTTCAAATCACTCACTTGACTATAATAACAAAGTGAATTTTGAAAGTCAACTCACAGTTTTCCATGCAAAGAATCATGCACCTGATCCAGAACTTTTTGCATACTCTTATAATTCACATGTCCGGACAGATCACTTCTTCCGGCGCTGCCAAAAGTAACCGCCGATCCGAAAATCTCTCCTGTGACTCGGGTCAGGATACCTTCTTCTCCCATGGAATAGGTGATGACAGGGATATCCGGATGACTTCTTTTAAACTGATTGGTGACACGCAGAAGTTCCAGGAGATCATCCGGTGTCTCAGGAGTCACTGCCAGTTCTACCATATCTGCTTTGGCCCTGCCCATTTTCTCAAGGAGATCGAACATCTCAGCTGCCTTCGATGTCTGCATATAATCATGATCTGAAGCGACCACCTTAGCTCCGCTCTCATGGATCCGACGGATCACCTGTCCGGGATCCGGCAGTTCATTGAATTCAATATCAATGAAATCGCAGACGCCGGAAATCGACGCAATGTCATAGATCTTCTGCAGATAAGAAAGCGATGGTTCTGTGCGCCCACCCTGAGGAATGGTACGGACCGTAAATAAAAGGATGGTATCCTGAACCAGAGGCTTTAACCGGCGAAAGAAGTAGGTCAGACGATCTTCATCATAGAGGCCGTCATAGAAATCGCCCCGGATCTCCACCATGGAGATCCCCTCTCCGACTAACTGCTTCACCTGGCGCAGGATCTCTTCTTCTCTCTGTTCGGCGATCGTTACGCAAAGAATCGGCCTCTCGCCACCAAAAGTCTTTCCTTTGACCACAAGTTTCTTCTCGTTCTCCATAGGCGCCTCGTTTTCTAACAATGAACCGCTCATGCATCAAACCGTGCTGTCTCGCCACGTCACATGCAAGAAAGGTTCAAAACATCCCTTCGGAATTTGTTTATGCCTTGTAAGAGGGAATTTCAAAATCCATGCAGACACGGTTCTTGGTATAGGGACGGACCTTCCCATTGGCAACTTCCAGGTGACTGGGATGTGTGGCATAAGTCTTCAGTGCATTTTCATCCACCAGAGTACAATTCAGGCAGACATCTGCATTGGACGAAGGCAGGGGTTCAGTCTCAACATGCACTTCGAGAAGCCCCGGTACTTTCCCGACCAGGCCTTCCAGACCATCCTTTATGCCCCTCCGGATCTCCTTCTTCTCTTCTTCGGAATACTCATCCTTCAACTGCCACAAAATAATATGCTTTACCATAAGAAACCTCTCTTTCTATCACTTACGAAACGAACCGGTCTATATTTCCCAACTGGTTTGACAAAAAATTTAAAACAATTTCATGATCCACTCTGTCAAGAAGACTGCCCCACAGCAGGACAGGGCTACGGCAAAGAGATCCCCCCAGATCCAGGCAACGAAAAGCCCTGCAAGAAGAGCTGCCAGGCCGGAAATCATATTTCCGGTCGCTGTCAGAATGGCCGGAAAAGTCATCACAGACAGAGTAACATAAGGTACATAAAACAGGAAGGACCGGATAAAACGGTTCTTGATCGGCTTTCGAATAAAAAGGAAAGGCGAAAGCCGGATGGCATAGATCGTCAATGCGATCACCGTGATCATAAGATAAATACGCATTATACTTCCACCTCCCGAGGCTTGATCCAGGCAGCCAGTGCCGAAAGCAGAAGCGTCAGGATAATGATTCGAAAACCGGATCCGATTTTCGAAATATAGGGCAATACCGAACAAAGGAAACTCAATGCCATTGAGAGTGCCACCAGAAGTCCGATGAAGTGGTCGGTTTTGGCAGGCGGAATCACAATCGCAAGGAACATTCCATACATGGCAACACCCAGAGCATTGCCGGCCCAGGCCGGTAAGATATTTCCGACAATGACACCCAAAACCGTTCCGGCCGTCCAACCGGCTACGGAGGGCAAAGCAATTCCGTAGGTATAGGCAGGTTTCAGATCTCCCTCTACCGTTGCGGACAGGCCGAAGATCTCATCTGTGATAAAGAGCGGCAGGAGAAAGCGGTGCAAGGGGCGGACCTCTTCGGAAAGTTTCTGGGTCAGGCTGACACTCATCAAGAAGTAACGCATATTTACAACAATGGTCGTAAGAATCGCTTCCAGAATTCCGGCAGCCGAGCCGATCAGGCTGATAGCCGCAAATTCACCGGCCGAAGCCAGCATGCTTAGGGACATATATCCTGCCTGAATGGCATCCATTCCCACATTCTTCGCGGCTATTCCGAGTGCGAAAGAAACAGCGAAATAGCCGGCTGCAATCGGGATCCCGTTTTTCATACCTTTGCGAAACCACTTCAATGAAGTCATGTCCTACCTCTCCTATCAGGAGTTTTCTTCCTCTGCCAGGCTCCGCTTACGGATCACAAGCAAAACGATCGTAAGCAGGATCAATGAAGATGAAAGAGTAATGAGCCAGTTCTCGGTAAAGCCTCCGATGATATATCCAACGATACAAACCAAAACAACAACCAGGGCGTACTGCATCTGGGTCTGGACATGATTGATGTGATTACTCTGGGCGCCGGAACTCGACATGATCGTCGTATCCGAGATCGGAGAAACATGATCTCCGCAGACTGCGCCTGCCAGAACAGCTGCAACCGAAAGAATCATCATCTTTTCATCGCTCTTCGAGAACATATTGACAACGATCGGAACCAGAATGGCGAAGGTTCCCCAGGAGGTGCCGGATGAGAAGGCAATGAAAATCGCAATCAGGAAAATGATGACCGGAATAAAGCGAGCCCAGCCGGAAGAGAGATTGATGGAATCCCGGACAAAGTCACCCAGTCCCAGTTTATCTGTCGTTCCCTTCAGAGTCCAGGCCAAAGTCAGGATCAGAATGGCCGGCATCATCAGTTTTCCGCCTTCCGGTACCGAATTCATGAAATCCTTAAAGCCGATCACTCTACGCGGCAGATAATAGATCAGAAGAAAAGCTACTGTAATAAGCCCGGCAAAAACCAGGGATTCGGAAGAAGAGCAATTGGCGAAATCCTCGATCAGATTCTTTCCGCCGTTCAGATGACCGGTCCAGATCATGGCACCGATGGCAGTTCCAATCATTACGACCATTGGAAGAACCAGATCCGAAACCTTACCCTTGGCATACTTTCCACCCTCGGTCGGATCCGTTACCTTCTGATTCCGGAAAGCTTCGCCGCCGGAAGTAAAGAGATCGCCATGGGCTGCATTTCTCTCGTGCACCTTCATAAGGCCGAAATCAAAACCTGCGATCGAAGTAAAGAAGACCATATAGATCGTCAGGATTGCATAGAGGTTAAAGGGAATGGTCGAAACGAACATCTGGAAACCGGACATGGAACTGCCCTTGGGTACATAGGAATTGACCGCCGCTGCCCAGGAAGAAATCGGGGCAATAATGCAGACCGGCGCTGCTGTCGCATCGATGATATAGGCAAGTTTCGCCCGGCTGACTTGATATTTGTCTGTGACCGGCCGCATGACGGAGCCGACAGTCAGGCAGTTGAAGTAGTCATCCACGAAGATCAAAACGCCAAGAAGCGATGTTGCAACCAGTGCTGCACGCTTGGATTTCAGATGTTTCACTGCCCATTCACCGTAAGCCCGGGTCCCGCCCGACTCCTGCATCAGCATGACGATCATGCCGAGAAGGATCATAAACATGAGAATCGAGAAATCCACGCTGTCGATCATGATATGAAACAGCGTATCGAAAGCTGCCCAGGGATGGAAATTCGCTGCCAGGAGGGCTCCCAGGGCACATCCTGCGAAGAGGGAAATATAGACCTCCTTCGTCAGCAGGGCTAATACAATTGCAACAATGGGCGGCATCAGTGACCACCAGGTTCCGGTAAACATAATTTTTTTCCTCCTCTTCCCATACTTCCTCTGGAGCCCCGGGTTTTATGATCGGGCTCGTATTTCAACTATTTCGGTTCATAAGGCGACGCTTTATATTTTCTCCGATCAGGTGACAGACTCCTCCCAATAAGGTTCCCAGCGTATTATTAATGATGTCATCCGTTTCAAAAACGCCGATGCAGAAAATCAGCTGGATCGTCTCGATGGAAAAAGACAAGAGACAGCCGATCAAAACAATCTGACAGAGCCTTTTCTTCTTGAAATTGGCGCGGAGCATAAAGCCAAAGGGCACATAAAGGAGAACGTTCAAAATTCCTTCGACCAGGTAATAGCTACTTCCATGCCCGGCCAGGCGATAACTGTAAAAAGGCGTAAATACATATTTCCTGCAGGTCACCGGCCGGAAAAGAACCGTTTCATACAGGATCAGGAAAATGATAATGCCAAGGATTATGGCTTTGATCTGTATCCTGTGTCTTTCCGTAAATCTTAGAATTTTGCTCTGCGGCCTGGCCTTATTTTGACTTAATCGATTCTCTTCCTTGCGGGCGGCGGTCAGATCTAAAATGGAAGATCCTATGACAAAAAACACCATAGCCACAATCAGATAGACCGAAATTCGTACGACTGTATCCATAACTTATATATCCAAAGGGATTTCCCTGATATCCAAAAAATTCTTAAGTGCCGACAAGGGAAAATCCTTTGTCGGATGATTGTATCAACTGTATGATTCCCGATTTTTTCATTATACCTTATTCCAGGCATTTTGTTACGGTCGATTTCATAGAAGTGCGAAAAACTTTCAATGCTTTAACGGGAAAAAGTTTCCCATGAATCTGCAAGGTCCAAAGCTTCATCTTTAAAAAAATAAAAAAATAACGGGCAGGAATTCCTGCCCGTTATGATGATAGTCGGATCTTAGATCTTAGCGATCCATCTTCCGTCTGCTGTATGCGTAGTACCTCGGCTCATAAACCATGGTTGCGTACTCGATATAGGATTCTTTTACTGCATTCCAGATCTTTCTTAAGAAAGATTCTTTCTTTACAGGACGTACATTCTTCTTTGTATTGATTACCGGATTCATCGTGATTGTTGTCATAATCATCATCCTCTTTTCTTTTTGATTTTTTCTACTTTTCTTCTTCTCTTTACGAAACCATTGTAGCTTCATTCAGTTTCCAATGCTCTCCAAATCATGAAGAATAGTAGTCAAATCTTGCAGTTATTCTTTTGAAAAAGAGGTCTGATTCTCTTTAGTTATAGACCGTATCGTAGTTGATCTCTTTATAGAATCCGTCGTAGATCTCGATATAATTGCCTTTGCAGACTTCCATCAAATACATCATCTTTGTAATGGTCGCCTCCAAAGTCATATCATATGCTTCCAGTAAATTGAAGTCATTCTTGATCTTCTGGCCAACTTCATAGACTTCCATATCGCTGCCCTCATTGACGACCTGAGTAGCCATAATGACGATCTTCCCTTTGGAGATCCATTTTTCCATCTCCTGATAGAAGGCATCGACCAGATTCTTCGGGATACCGCCCACGCCAAAGCTCTCGATGACCAGGCAGTCGTAATGCAGGAAGAGGTATTCCAGGATGTCCGGCTTGATTCCGGGAATCAGTTTCAGGACAACGACACTGTCACAAACCTTCTCTGTGAATTGAACCGGCTCCTGAAATTTCTTACAGGGAATATAGCGTATGATCCTTCCGTCCCGGATCACTGCCAGTGCCGGGAAATTCACACTGGAAAAGGCATTGAAGCTGTGCGCTCTGGTCTTCTTGGCTCTGGTTCCGGCAATGACTTTGCCGCCGAAGACCACAGAGACTCCGGTCGATCCGTCATCCGCGGCATAAATAATGGAATCGGACAGATTGGTCCTGGCATCCGTGCTGTCGAGATTGATCGGTTTCTGGGCACCGGTAAGGACGATCGGTTTGTTTGAATTCCGAATCATATAAGAAAGTGCTGCGGATGTATAGGCCAGCGTATCGGTACCATGACAGATCACAAAACCATCGTAAGCCAAATAATGCTCTTTCACTGCACAGACGATCTTTCCCCAGACTTCCGGCGTCATGTTGGTGGAATCAATATTACAAAGCTGGAGACAGTCAAGCCTATAGCGGTTCTTCAAGTCCGGTATATATTTCAAAAGCTCTTCCCCGTCCAGTTCCGGGCGAAGGCCGACTTCGCTCTGTACGCAGGCGATGGTGCCGCCGGTTGCAATGATCAGGATCTTTTTCATCTGACCAGACCTGGCCGGTATTCTGCGTTGAGTTCCCGGATCTCCTTCTTTCCATCGATGTAGGGCTGATAATAGGCATCCACCAGGCCGCCGCCCATATTGTCACAGCCGTTACAGAACCCGCATTCCTGACCGCAAACATTTAGTGCCTGGTTTACAATTTGTATTCTTTCTTCACGTGTTGTGTCTTTGATTAGAATTGAGCGCATCTTTCCTCTCCATTCTTTTATCCGTTCATTTGTTTACATGAGTTTCACATCAAAGGAAACTACAAACATCATAGCACAATCTCCCTTCTTTCGGTTATAATGGATATATCATTTTGATCCAGCATCCAAAGGAGGTGTATGTCTATGGATAATAAAGTGCTCCACAATCTTACTTATGGTCTCTTCATCCTGACTGCGCGTGACGGGGACAAGGACAATGGATGTGTAATTAACACCGTAACGCAGGTTGCAAGTAATCCCGACCGGATTGCAATCTCCGTAAACAAGGCCAATTACACCCATGACATGATACTGAAAACCAAGGCTTTCAATGTCTCCATTCTGACAGAGAAGGCCAGCTTTGCTACCTTTCAAAATTTTGGTTTCCAGTCGGGAAGAGATGTGGACAAGATGGCACCCGTTTCTTTCGCCCGGTCGGAAAACGGCATTGCCTATCTCACAGACCAAACCAACGCCTATCTGTCCTGCAAAGTGATCCAAAGCATCGACGTTGGAAGCCATACGCTTTTCATTGCGGATCTCGTCGACGGAGCTATCCTCGGTTCGGATCCTTCGGTCAGCTATTCCTACTACTTTGCCCATATCAAACCGAAGCCACAGCCGGCTCCTGCGAAAAAGGGCTGGATCTGTACCATCTGCGGATACATCTATGAGGGTGAAGTTCTGCCGCCTGACTTCATCTGCCCGGTATGCAAGCATCCGGCAAGCGACTTTCGACCGCTCTAAGTAGTGATGACCTGAAATTCGGCTAATCCCAGCTTCATTTATCGTAATACAAAGCGAATTGAAAAAAAACGATAGTGATGACCTGAAATTCGGCTGATTCCAGCTTCATTTATCGTAATACAAAGCGAGTTGGAAAATCCGATAGTGAGGGTCGTGTTTCACTATCGGATTTTTTAAAAGTGACTTCTCTTACGATAATCGCCCTCTAGACAAGCCTTACCACTATCGTAAAATGAAAAAATGACTTCCATCACGATATTTGACGATGACAAACTAGAAAAGCAGAAAATAAGGGCATGTGAAAACAATATTTTCACATGCCCTCTATTATTTACTTCTGAATTTTCCAGTCTCGGTTAAATCAGAACTTTCCTGCCTTTGCTGCTTCTTCAACAGAAACGGCTACAGCTACGGTTGCACCAACCATAGGGTTGTTGCCCATACCGATCAGACCCATCATCTCTACGTGAGCCGGAACGGAGGAAGAACCTGCGAACTGTGCATCGGAATGCATACGTCCCATAGTATCAGTCATACCATAGGAAGCAGGACCTGCTGCCATGTTATCCGGATGAAGAGTACGTCCGGTACCACCGCCGGATGCTACGGAGAAGTAAGGCTTACCAGCTTCGATTCTCTCCTTCTTGTAAGTACCTGCTACCGGATGCTGGAAACGTGTCGGGTTGGTAGAGTTACCGGTGATGGATACGCCGACATTCTCATGCCACATGATAGCAACACCTTCCTGTACATCGTCAGCGCCATAGCACTTAACCTTAGCACGAGGACCGTTAGAGAATGGAGTCTCAGAAACGATATTCAGCTTAGCAGCCTTGTAATCATACTGAGTCTCGACGTAGGTGAATCCGTTGATACGGGAGATGATCTGAGCTGCGTCCTTACCAAGACCATTCAGGATAACACGAAGAGGGTTCTTACGAACCTTGTTTGCATTATTAGCAATACCGATCGCACCTTCTGCTGCTGCGAAGGACTCATGACCTGCCAGGAAGCAGAAGCACTCGGTCTCTTCTTCCAGAAGCATCTTACCAAGATTACCATGGCCAAGACCAACCTTACGATGGTCTGCTACAGAACCCGGAATACAGAAGGACTGAAGACCTTCACCGATTGCTGCTGCAGCATCAGCTGCACGACGGCAGCCCTTCTTGATAGCGATTGCTGCGCCTACGGTGTAAGCCCACTTGGCATTCTCAAAGCAGATACCCTGAATGCCTTCAACCATGTGATATACATCAAGGCCGGCATCCTTAGTGATCTTCTCTGCTTCTTCGATATCCTTGATACCGTATTTATTCAGAGCGGCATTGATCTGATCGATACGTGCCTCATAGTTTTCAAATAAAGCCATTTGTATCTCCTTTCCTTAATTACTCTTTACGAGGATCGATGAACTTAACAGCATCATCAATACGGCCGTACTGACCCTTTGCCTTCTCCCAGGCAGTATTCGGATCATCGCCCTTCTTGATGAAGTCGGTCATCTTACCAAGAGATACATATTTGTAACCGATGACTTCATTGTTGGCATCCAGTGCCATCTCTGTTACATAACCCTCGGTCATCTCCAGATAACGAACGCCCTTTGCCTTGGTACCGTACATGGTACCAACCTGAGAACGAAGTCCCTTACCAAGATCCTCAAGTCCTGCACCTACGGACAGACCGTCATCAGAGAATGCAGACTGAGTACGTCCGTAAACGATCTGCAGGAAAAGCTCACGCATAGCAGTGTTAATTGCATCGCAGACAAGGTCGGTATTCAGAGCTTCGAGAATGGTCTTTCCCTGAAGGATCTCTGCTGCCATAGCTGCGGAATGAGTCATTCCGGAACATCCGATGGTCTCGATCAGAGCTTCCTCGATGACACCATTCTTTACATTCAGGGAGAGCTTACAAGCACCCTGCTGGGGAGCACACCAGCCCACACCATGTGTAAAACCGGAAATATCCTCAATCTTCTTCGCATGTACCCATTTTCCTTCTTCAGGAATTGGAGCAGGCTCATGCTTTGCACCCTTTGTTACGGGGCACATGTTTTCAACTTCTGCTGTGTATTTCATTCATGAACTCCTTTCTTCGAACATGGAATCGAATACAGACAGGACCTGCTGAGCAGAAAAAGTCCAGCAGAAGTACCCGATTCAATTCCGTACACACGGAATTATTATCTTACAAATTCTTCCAACTGTCTAGATGGAAAGCCATAGTAAATACCGGTATTTCATGTTTTTCTTTAGGTTCAGGCATGCTTTTCAACGATATGCTCTTTGTCCTTGAAAATATGATGGGCCGGAATGACGCCGCGAACAGAGGACGTCGGATAGACATTGCAGTCCGGGCAGATGACGGTTCCGGGGTTTAAGACAGAATTGCATCCGACTTCGACATGATCTCCCAGCATAGCGCCGAATTTCTTCAGGCCGGTCTCTATTTCTTCCTTCTCATAGTGGTCCTTGACGATGACAAGCGTCTTGTCGGACTTGACATTGGATGTGATGGAGCCTGCGCCCATGTGAGAAAAATAGCCCAATACGGAGTCTCCGACATAGTTGTAATGCGGTACCTGAACGTGGTTAAAGAGGACCACATTCTTAAGCTCGGTGGAATTGCCGACCACACAGTCATTCCCTACAATGGCATTGCCGCGGATGAAAGCTCCCGGTCTTACTTCGGTATTCTCACCGATGATGCAGGAGCCGCAGATATTGGCGGCGTCATAGATTTTCGCGGACTTTGCGATCCAGATATTTTCACCGCGCTTTTCATAAATCGAAGGATCCAGACTCTCGCCCAGTTTTACCAGAAAACTTCCGATTTCCGGCAGGACTTCCCAGGGATAGGTCTTCCCGGAAAACAGTTCCTTTGCAATGGTCTGGTCCAGGTCGTACATGTTCTTGATCTTTGCTTCTTCCATCTTCTTATTCTCCTTTTTTTGTTATTTTGGCTTTTGTTATTTTGGCTTTCTTATGATCCGCCCGGGCAATCCGGCTCTTCAGCTCTTTCTCATAGAACCGGGCATCCCTCCGAAAGATCTGCTGGAGGCCGGCAGTAGAGCCGTTTTTCATGACAAAAGCGGTTCGCCTCTTAATGAAGCTCTCCAGTTTCTCCATATATTCTTCCGTTGTGATCTCTCCCTCTGCCACCAGGTTCAATCCCTTCTCCCAGCTTGCGGTCAGTTTCGGATCCAAGAGGGACGGGATGGACCCGTTTACAATATCATAGATGATCTCTCCGGAAAGCGTCGGCGTTATGATCTGTGTCTTCTTATTCAGATTCAGATAACGATTCGAAACCAGTTTGGACAGAATCTCCGCCCGGGTAGCAGAAGTTCCGATGCCCTGGCCCTTGATCTGCTCCCTGAGTTCCTCATCTTCAATCAGCTGGCCTGCATTTTCCATGGCAAGAATCATGGAGCCTGAATTATAGCGCTTGGGCGGGGAGGTCTCGCCCTCCCGGACACCGAAAGAAGTAAATTGTACTTTCCCGCCCTTCTTCAAGGTTTCGAAGAAGGCTCTGGCTTCCTGTCTGGAATCCTTCTCCTCCCCGTCAGAAGAAGGGTCCTCCTCTGCCGGATCCGCTTTCTTCTCTGTTCCCTTCGCCCCAGGCGGATCTTTTTTCGTGAAGGAATAATTCATGATACCAAGGTAGCCGTTCTTCTCCAGATATTTCCCGGAAGCGAAGAATTTCTCGCCCTCACAATCCACGGTCAGACTGATCTTCAGATACTCTGCGGGCGACAGGAAAATTGCCAAAAAACGCCGGACAATGATCTCATAGACATGAGCCGACAGGGGTTTCAGAGACTTCAGGGCGGACAGACCCTGGCCGGTCGGGATCACGGCATAGTGGTCGGTGATCTTCTTATCATCCGTGTATCTCGTCTTTCCGATCCCTTTATATCTTCCATTCTGAAGGATGAAATCCGCTGCCTGATGAAACATGGGCAGGACCGAGATTCCCCGGATATTCCGATCGATCTCCTTTGCCACCGCAGAGGACAGGACCCTGGCATCCGTTCGGGGATAGGTCACAAGTTTCTTTTCATACAATTCCTGGATGATATTCAAGGTCTCATCCGGACTGATCTTAAAAAGCTTGGAGCAGTCACTCTGCAGCTCAGCCAGGTTATAAAGAAGGGGCGGATTCTTCTTCTCCTTCTTTTTACTAAGTTCGGTCACTTTACCCTCAAGCGCCAGGGGAGTATTTTTCTTTTCGTCAAATATAAGGCCTGGGTTTACATTTGCATCTTCTTTTGACGGGAAGGAAGCTGATCCGGACGGCGGATTTTCGGGCGCTTCATTGGCTTTCTCTGCCGCATGATCCCTCAAATATTCGATCAGTCCGATGGCATCGGCTTCCTTCTGAAAGCCGTTTTCCTTATAGAGAAGGGGCGACTTATCATAATGAGAACCTTCGACGGCCTTCCACTCGGCAGTCAGAGCAGGTGTTTCGGCGACCACCCGATAGAAGGGGGTCTTCACGAAATCCCGGATCTCCCGCTCTCTTCGCACTACCATGCCGAGAACACAGGTCATGACCCGGCCAACGGAGATCACGGCATAGCGTTCGTGGAAGAAGGATGCCATAGCGTTGCCATAGCGGAGGGTGAGAAGGCGGGAGAAATTGATCCCCATGAGATAGTCTTCCTTGGCTCTTAAGTAGGCGGCATCCGCCAGATGGTCATAGGCGCTCAAGTCCTTGGCTTCCCGAATGCCCCGCTTGATCTCCTCTTCGGTCTGGGAATCGATCCAGACTCTTCTTTCTTCCTTGTCATGGACATGGGCTTCCTGTCGGACCAGGCGATAGATATACTCTCCTTCTCGTCCGCTATCGGTGCAAACGTAGATCCGGCTGACATCCTGCCGGTTCAGAAGACCGGAAACGATCTGAAACTGCTTTTTTGCGGACGGGATCACTTCATAGAGAAAGTGATCCGGGAGAAATGGCAGGGTATCCAGACGCCATCTCTTGTATTTCTCGTCATAGGCATCCGGAAAGCTCATGGTCACGAGATGGCCCACACACCAGGTCACGACGATACGCTCTGACTCCAGATAACCGGTATGGTCCGTCATCTTTTCCGAGAAAACCTTGGCGAACTCCCGGGCCACACTCGGCTTCTCGGCGATAAAAAGATTCTTTCCCATATTCCTCCCTCAAGCAGAAAAAGAATGCTGTGAATCGTCTTAGCTTCGGACTTTCCACAGCATTCCATGTTTTACAGTTTCCTTCGAACGGACCGGTCTATCTTTTACGAATGATCCTCCATCAGACTTAACCGGATACGATCCTTACTTCTTCTCAATATAGCCCTTTGCAGTCAGAAGTTCTGCGCAAAGGACACCGCCGCCTGCTGCTCCGCGGATGGTATTGTGAGAGAGACCGACAAACTTCCAGTCGAAAATGGAATCCGGGCGCAGGCGGCCGATGGAAACCCCCATGCCATGTTCAAAATTCACATCCAGAGCAACCTGTGGCCGATTGTCTTCTTCCAGATACTGAATGAAGTGCTCCGGAGCGCTGGGAAGCTTCAGGTCCTGAGGCAGGCCCTTGAATTCGCGAAGTTTCCGGATCAGTTCTTCCTTGGTCGGCTGCTTTCTGAAATTCACAAAGCAGGTGGCAGTATGTCCATAAAGAATGGGAACTCGAATACACTGAGATGTGATCTGGATATTGTCTGCCGGCTTGATCTCGCCATTTTCCACCTTACCCCAGATCCGAAGCGGCTCCTTCTCGGACTTCTCCTCTTCGCCTGCGATATAGGGGATGATATTTCCTTCCATTTCCGGCCAGTCTTTGAAGGTCTTGCCGGCTCCGGAAATTGCCTGATAGGTGGAAACAACTGCCTGGTAGGGTTCGAATTCCTTCCATGCGGACAGGGCCGGTGTATAGGACTGGATGGAGCAGTTCGGCTTTACGGCGATGAAACCACGCTTGGTTCCCAGGCGCTTTCTCTGATACTTGATCACTTCAATATGCTCCGGATTGATCTCCGGAACGACCATAGGGACATCCTTGGTCCAGCGATGAGCCGAATTATTGGAAACGACCGGTGTCTCGGTCTTGGCATAAGCTTCTTCAATGGCACGGATCTCATCCTTGGACATATCCACTGCGGAGAAAACGAAGTCCACATTTTCAGCGACTTTTTCGACTTCGTTGACATTCATGACCGTAAGATTCCGAACGCTTTCCGGAATCGGGGTCTCCATTTTCCAACGGCCATTCACAGCCTCTTCATAAGTCTTTCCTGCGGAGCGGGGACTTGCCGCAACGACTTTCACCTCAAACCAGGGATGATCTTCCAACAGGGCGATAAATCGCTGTCCGACCATACCGGTCGCTCCAAGAATGCCGACTCTTAATTTTTCACTCATAACGCTCTCCTTTTTCTTTTCCTTTTTCCTTTTCCTTCTATGATCCTGCGTGTATGATCCTGCGTGGCAGAGTATACTACGCTCTCTCATGCTTTGTTCTCTCATGCATTGTTCTCATGCATTGTTCTCATGCATTGTTCTCATGCATTCATGAGTTATTCATTATCATATCCCAAAGACGGGTCCGATTACAAGCCCAGGGCTTTATGATCCTCGAGATATTGCTTACTCTTCTTGATCTCTTCTTCCATGGCTTTGCGGCCAGGCGCTCCGGTCGTCAGTCTCTTATCGACACAAGTTTCCATACTTATGGCTTCATAAATATCTTCATCGAAGGCCGGTGAAAATTGCCGTAACTCTTCGAGTGACATATCATCGATCGGCTTCTTGTTTTCAATGCCATAGAGGACGACCTGACCGATGATACCATGCGCATCCCGGAAGGGAATGCCCTTCCGAACCAGATAATCTGCGGCATCCGTGGCATTGGTGAAGCCATGACGGGCGCTCTCCTTCATCCGGTCCTCCCGGAAACGTATGGTCGAAAGCATGCCGGTAAAGAGATCCAGGCAGGAATTTGCCGTATCCATAGCATCGAAAGACAACTCCTTATCTTCCTGCATATCCTTATTATAAGCCAGGGGAATGCCCTTCATCGTGGTCAGAAGGGCCATCAGGGCCCCGTAGACCCGGCCGGTCTTGCCACGGACCAGCTCTGCAATATCCGGATTCTTCTTCTGCGGCATGATGGAAGATCCGGTGCTATAGGCATCATCGATTTCAACAAATTGGTATTCATTGGAATTCCAGAGAATGATCTCCTCGGAAAACCGTGACAGATGCATCATGATGATCGAAAGTGCCGAGAGATATTCCAGGAGATAATCCCGGTCACTGACTCCGTCCATGGAATTGGCGGTCGGCCCTTTGAAATGTAAGAGCGAGGCCGTATAATCCCGATCCAGAGGATAGGTGGTGCCTGCGAGGGCACCGGAGCCCAAAGGGCAATAATTCATCCGTTCATGGATATCGGCCATCCGTTCCCGGTCTCTTTTAAACATCTCGAAGTAGGCACCCATATGATGAGACAGGGTGATGGGCTGAGCCTTCTGCAAATGAGTAAATCCCGGCATAATGGTGGAAGTATGCTTTTCCATGATCGAAAGAATCGTGGAAAGGAGAGACCGTAAATACGAATCCGTAGCCTCGACTTCCTTTCTGGTATAGAGACGCATGTCCAAAGCCACCTGGTCATTTCTGGAACGGCCGGTATGAAGCTTCTTTCCGACCGATCCGATCCGGTCGATCAGATTGGCTTCCACGAAGGAATGCACATCTTCATATTTCTCCGTGATAAGAAGCTTTCCCTCCCGAACATCGTCTTCAATGGACTGTAAGCCAAAAAGGATCCGGTCTCTCTCGTCCTCTGTCAGAATGCCCTGCTTTGCGAGCATACGGACATGGGCCCGGCTGCCCTCCAGATCTTCGGATAGAAGTCTTTGATCAAATCCGATGGATGCATTGAAGGCATATACCTTATCATCTGTTGCTTTGGTAAATCTCCCGCCCCATAACTGAGCCATAACTCTCTCCTGCCTTTCTTCTTTCTTCTTTTTCTTATCTTTCTTTTCCTATTTTTCGATTTCTTTTCCTATATTTCGATTTCTATTCTTATATTTCGATTTCTTATCCTATATTTCGATAGGAGGCACGATCTTCCTTGATGAATCTTTTGTGCTTTCTCGCTTCTCGGCCTTTCCGTCCTCCATATCCAGCTTTTCGGCCTCTCGCATGTCGGCTTCCCGCTTTTCGGTTTCCCGCTTTTCAGCTTCCCGCTTTTCGGCTTCCATCCGGGAAAAGACGCAGCCACAGAAATTCTGCCGATAAAGGCCGTATTCTTTTGACAATTCAGTCGACCGCTTGAAGCCGTTTCGTTTTCGAAATTCGGAAGGAAGGAATTTGACACCGTACTTGTCTGCCATCTCCTCACCGATCCGGTTCAAAAGGACCGGATCCTTCATGGGACTGATGGTAAGCGTTGTTGTGAAATAATCGAGTCCCAGTTCTTTGGCCTTTTTCGCCGCCTCTTCCAGGCGGAGGCGAAAACAGATCTCGCAGCGCTCTCCACCTTCCGGCGCATCTTCATAGCCCTTGACTGCTTCATAATACCGCTTTGGTTCATATTTCCCGGAGAGGAAGGTCACCGGATGCCGGGTTGGCATCTCCCGGATCAGGCGGCTCAGCTCCTCCTCGCGGTACTCGTATTCCGTTGCCGGTGAGATGTTCGGATTATAATAAAAATCAGTTATGGCGAAATACTGCGATAAGTATTCCAGCACATAACTGCTGCAAGGCGCACAACAACTGTGCAGAAGTAAAGTCGGCACAGTTGCTGCGGCAATATTCTCTTCGATGATAACATCCAGTTCCTTCTGGTAGTTCCGCCGATTCAATCGTCACTCCTTCTCCTGCCAAAGTGTGAAAAGTGTCAGAGCAAAGACATAGATGAGGCAGATCAGTATGGCAAAAACCGCCTTCCCGATGACAAAACCTACGATCAGCTGGACCAGGATGGCCAGACCATGAATGTAGACAGGAACCTTACGAAGGAGCGCCGAAAGGACTGTTTCCAAGACCACGAGACATCCGACCGCTACCGGTGGAATATGGAGTACAGCAATGGAAATCGCAAATACTACGATCTCTGCCGCGACAAAAGCCAAGAGTAAAATCAGAGGGTTCTTCCCCTTTTTTGCAAAATCAGAAAAAGATCCAGTCATAACACGCCTCCTCAAGACGAAATGGTAACAAAAAAAGCTTCGAATCGGATTCGAACCGACGACCCCTTCATTACGAGTGAAGTGCTCTACCAGCTGAGCTATCGAAGCAATCGAATGTTATTATATAGAACTTTCGATGACATTGCAAATATTTTTTTCAGAGTCGGTGGCAACTGTCGATGGAACAAGTCGAGGGCACAAGTCGATGGCACAAGTCATGGCACCCAAAATGGAATGACCTGAAGTCCAGATCTATGCAAAATTGTTTTTTGCTTCCCGGAAGTTTGACACCCAAAATCCTCAGAAGCCAGTGATGGCTTTATTTTTTGCACAAATTCTAATATTGTGTATTGCGTATATGCGTATATAGTGGTAAAATATTAGTATCTACTAAGTGTTATGGAGGTACCACAGATGCGCATAATGAAAGGTAAATCCTCAAATCCCACTTACCATGTGATACAAGATGTAAGAAGAAATGGGAAAAGAAGCACAGAGATAATTGAAAATCTTGGAAGTGCGTCGGAAATATGCGAAAAATATCATGTTTCTGATGCTGATGCATGGGCTGCTGATTACATTAAAAGAAAGCGTGAAGAGGCTGCCTCCAAAGATCATAAAGTCCTTGTTTCTTACAACACCAGCGCAGTAATCGATAAAGATAAAAGACTCTCATTCAATGCTGGTTACCTCTTCCTGCAGCAGATATATTATCAGCTTGGTCTGCCTTCCATCTGCAGGAAGATAAAGAAAGAGAATTCTTTCGAGTATGATCTTGATAACATACTCTCAAGACTTATTTATGGAAGAATACTCTTCCCCTCATCAAAGCTCTCCTGCTTTGAGCAGTCTGAGAAACTCATAGAGGAGCCTCAGTTTGACCTCCACCAGATTTATCGTGCCCTTACCACGCTTTCTAAAAACGCAGACATGATACAGGCAGAGCTTTACAAACGTTCTAAGAAACTTGTGAAAAGAAATACCGGTGTCCTCTTCTATGACTGCACGAACTACTTCTTTGAAATGGAGCATGAAGGTGGATTGAAGCAGTATGGTCCCAGCAAAGAGCACCGCCCCAATCCCATCGTTCAGATGGGCCTTTTTATGGATAAGTCAGGGATACCACTTGCATTCTGTATCAATTCTGGCAACCAGAATGAACAGTTATCTCTAAAGCCTTTGGAGCAGCAGATTATGCGGGACTTTGAACTCTCAAGGTTCATCGTATGTACCGATGCAGGGCTTTCTTCTGATGCAAACAGGAAATTCAATAACTATGGTGAAAGAAGCTTCATAACTACCCAGTCGATAAAAAAGCTTAAAGCAGATTTAAAGGACTGGTGTCTTGATCCTAAAGGCTGGGAGCTTGAAGGTAACAAGAAAAAGTATGATATATCAGAGCTTGATAACACTCCGGAGAACAGGAAGAAGATTTTCTATAAGCAAAAGCTGATCGAGGGCTATGACGAAGAACGTGACATAACCTTCGACCAGACCATTATTGTTACATATTCTCTTAAGTACAAGGAATACCAACAGACTGTAAGGAACCGCCAGATAGAAAGAGCAAAAAAACTTATCGAAAAGCCATCTTCAGCTGATAAACGCTCACAGAATGATGCAAAGCGATTCATAAAGAAAACTCCATTTACAAACGATGGAGAGATTGCAAACAGGGCCATGTATGAACTTGATGAAGCAGCCATTGCTGACGAAGCAAGGTATGACGGTTTCTATGCAGTATGCACCAACCTGGATGACGATCCTGCCGATATAGCAAAGATAAACCATGACAGATGGGAAATCGAAGAGTCCTTCAGAATAATGAAATCTGAGTTCGAAGCAAGACCTGTATATCTGCAACGGGATGACAGGATTGAAGCTCACTTCCTAACATGTTTCATAGCACTTATGATCTTCCGTATACTTGAAAAGAAACTAGGTGATAAATACACTTGCGAAGAGATAATAAAAACTCTAAGAGAAATGGATATGAGAAAAGTCGGAAAACAGGGATATATACCAAGCTATACAAGAACACAACTGACTGACTCTCTACACGAAAATGCAGGATTCAGGACTGACTATGAACTGATAACGCCTAAGTCAATGGCAGGAATAATCAGAAGAACTAAAGGGTTATAACAAATGGTCCGCTAGACGGACACCCTTAGTTCATATCCGCTTGTCAAACAGTCCTCATGAGTCATACATCTGTCAAGGCCGTAGCCGCACAGCGGTGCTTCGCAGCCTTGACAGATATATGGCTCATGATAAAAAGGTAATCAAGCGGATATGAACTTAGGTCTGACATAGATGCCTGGCTACCACATAAATTCAGAGGCTTGCCGTAGGCAAGGCTTCCATTTCAGACAAGTTTACGCAGCATTACGCTTTTCGCGAGATAAAAACAAAGCCGGAATCCTAGATGTATACTGGGATTGCGGCTTTTTAGGTGTCAAAGATGGGAGTATATAGAACTTTCGATGACATTGCAAATATTTTTTTCAGAGTCGGTGGCAACTGTCGATGGAACAAGTCGAGGGCACAAGTCGATGGCACAAGTCATGGCACCCAAAATGGAATGACCTGAAGTCCAGATCTATGCAAAATTGTTTTTTGCTTCCCTACCTGCAGCATCGGAAACGTATCCAAACCACCGATCCTTATTGGAATTCGATATTTGAAAAAATTTCAAAATGATGCGTGTTCTGTGCCCAGAAATGCCTCCTAATCAGCCATAATATTCGATATAGAAAATCTTTTCATTTTCATGCTATAAAACAGCCTAAAAAACACGCATAATTCTCAAAAGATTTCATATATCGAATATTTGACCCGAAATCAGGCCTGCCGCCCACAAAAAATACGCATGATTTTGAAAAGTTTTCATATATCGAATATTCGACCTGAAATCAGGCCTGCCGCCCACAGGAAATACGCATAATTTTGAAAAGTTTTCATATATCGAAATGTCTCACTTCCACTTGACAGCCTCCCGCAAATGGTGCTTTAATAACAAGGCTATGTCACAACAAACAGTTGATAAATAGCCATTTTTATAGGGGAGTATCAGAACTCCCCTACAAACTGTTATTTGCAGTTATCTATACTCATTTGGAATTTCGATATGAAGTGTCTC